>NZ_VFTM01000011.1:0-167500 GCF_006439555.1 Mesorhizobium sp. B3-1-6
CGCCAACTTCATGGGCTTCGTCAAACTCGCCGCTATCGCCATCTGGCTCAAATAGTTAAATCGTCACCACCGCCTAGGCCTCGGCCGGAAACGTCTCGTCCAGCGGCGCGATCGGCACCAGCGGGGCCGGCACGTCGGTGGTCTTTTCCTTAGACTTGCAGATATCGGCGATGACGCAGGCCGGGCAGTCGGGCTTGCGCGCCTTGCAGACATAGCGGCCGTGCAGGATCAACCAGTGATGCGCATGGCGCATGAATTCAGCCGGTATGACCTTGAGCAGCCCTTCTTCGACTTGTTCCGGCGTCTTGCCCGGCGCCAGCCCGATCCGGTTGCCGATGCGGAAGATATGCGTGTCGACCGCCATGGTGTGCTCGCCGAAGGCGACGTTGAGCACGACATTGGCGGTCTTGCGCCCGGCGCCCGGCAGCTTCACCAGCTCGTCGCGATCCTGCGGCACCTGGCCCGAATAATCGTCGATCAGCGCCTTCGACAGCGCGATCACGTTCTTCGCCTTGTTGCGCCACAGACCGATGGTGCGGATGTAATCGCCGACCTTGGCCTCGCCCAGCGCCAGCATCTTGGCCGGCGTATCGGCCGCCGCGAACAGCGCCTTCGTCGCCCTGTTGACGCCGGCGTCCGTCGCTTGCGCGGACAGCACCACCGCGACCAGCAGGGTGAAGGCATTGACATAGTCGAGCTCGCCTTTCGGCTCAGGCCGCTGCACGCAAAAGCGCCGGAAGATCTCATGCACCTCGGCGGGGCTATAGAGCGACCGCGAGGCGGCCTTTCGCGGCCGCCGACCAGGCGCCCGGCTGCCACCGGCAGTGGAGGGTTGAGACTTTTTGACAGCTACGGATTTTTTCGACTTGGGAGGCGCCATTTCCTTCCTATAATATTCCCTCATGAGCGACACAAACGCCTCGTTCCAGGCCGACGAGCCATTTTTCCAGGCCTTGCTGACGCCGCACCGCTCGCTCGGCCGCACCGGCTTCCTGATCCTGATGGGAGCGCTTCTGTTCGGCTGGGCGGTCACCGGCGCCTTCTTCCTGGCGCACGGCGCCTGGCCGGTGTTCGGCTTCTTCGGCCTCGACGTGATCGCCGTCTACATCGCCTTCCGCGCCAATTACCGGGCCGCGCGCGCCCGCGAGGAAATCTCGGTCTCGCGCACCAGTCTCGACATTCGCAAGACAGCGCCGTCCGGTCGTTCGGAAGCGCATCATTTCAATCCGTTCTGGACGCGGTTTTCGATCGCCCGCCACAGCGAGATCGGCATCACCAAGATGGCCGTCGAAGCGCAGGGCAAGAGCGTGGCGATCGGCGGCTTCCTCAATCCCGACGATCGCGAGAGTTTTGCCACCGCCTTCTCGCGCGCGCTGGCGACCGCCAAGACACGCTGAGCATGATCCCGAACCGAAGGTCCGCGTCAGCGAAAAGCGGAAGCCGGTTTTCGGACAAGATCATGCTCGGAGCAAACAAGCCTTTCAGAACCGGTAGCGCAACAGCCTGCCGACCTTGCGCATCGCTGGGATGAGCTTCCAGAGACCGACGAACAGACGCGCCGACCAGCCCAGGCGCGCCCCTTGCTCCGGCTTGTAGGATGGGATCTCGCCGATGAAGCGAAGTTTGGGCACCGCCCGCTCCAATTCGCGCGGATCCTCTATGGCCCAATGAACTTCGGCGCCGGTCGCCTTGATGGCCGGATTGAGGCGCATCAGCTTCAGGCCGAACCGGCTATAGGCGTCGAACATCAACTCGCCGCCGGCAAGATGCGAGACAAGCCGCGCAAGCAGCCGCGGTCCCTCCTCGGCTGGAAGATAGGGTGTCAGCCCCTCGGCCGCCACGATCGCCAGGCGATTGCGGGGCACCGCGGCCAGCCAGCCCGGTTCGGTCACCGAGGAAGCGATCAGATGGTAACGGTTCCTGGACGGATAGAGCCTGCGCCTGAGCTCGACGACGTCCGGATAGTCGACGTCGAACCAGTCGACGCCTTGCGGCGGGTCGACGCGAAATATCCGCGTATCGAGCCCGCATCCCAGATGCAGCACGATCGCGTCCGGATATCTTGCGAGGAAATCCGCGACGCAGACGTCCAGTGTCTTCGCCCTGATTGCAAATCCCAGCCCGAGATTGCCGTCGACCTTGAGCCTTGCGAAATCATAGTCGATCTTGCGCACCGCCTCGTCGGCGAAGCGATCCTGAAGCAACGAATTGGGCAGCCGGCTCTCCAGCGCCTTGCCGTAGAGCGTCATCAGCAAGGTTTCCCTTGCCCCGGTCATATCAACCTTTTCGCCGGCCATGATCGTCCTTTTCGGCCCGAAGCTCACTCTATCTGGGTGTGGATGGCGGGAAGGCAAGTTTCGGGTGGAGGCAAAGTTCTGGAAGGCCGATATTCGGGACAAGGAGATATTGCCATGAACGCTCAGATGACCATGAATACCCGCATGAAACCGACCGCGATCCTCCAGGACGACATCACGCCGGAAGGCAGCGACTACGAGGTCGTGCGCCGCGCCATCGAGAAGATCAGCCTCGACTATCGCGACCAGCCCTCGCTCGAGGTCCTGGCCGAAGAGGTCGGCGAGACGCCCACCGGCCTGCAGAAACTCTTCACCCGCTGGGCCGGCCTGTCGCCCAAGGCCTTCCTGCAGGCGGTGACGCTCGACCATGCGCGCAGGCTGCTCGATTCCGGCATGCCGCTGCTGGAGACCTCGTTCGAGCTCGGCATGTCCGGTCCCGGCCGGCTGCACGACCTCTTCGTCACCCATGAGGCGATGTCGCCCGGCGACTACAAGACCCGGGGCGCGGGTCTCACCATCCGCTACGGCTACCACATCTCGCCTTTCGGCATCGCGCTGATCATGGTCACCGACCGGGGTCTCGCCGGCCTCGCCTTCTGTGACGCCGGCGGCGAGCGGACGGCCTTCGCCGACATGTCCGGCCGCTGGCCGAACGCGACTTACGTCGAGGACATGTCGGCCACCCAGGCTTGCGCCGCGCGGGTCTTCGACCCGACGCAATGGCGCGCCGACCAGCCGCTGCGCGTGGTGATGATCGGCACCGATTTCCAGCTTCGCGTCTGGGAAGCCTTGCTGCGCATCCCGATGGGCAGGGCCTGCACCTATTCCTCGATCGCGGCAAGCATCGGCGCACCCAGCGCCAGCCGGGCCGTGGGCGCGGCCGTGGGCGCCAACCCGATGTCCTTCGTGGTGCCCTGCCACCGGGCGTTGGGCAAGTCCGGCGCGCTCACCGGCTATCACTGGGGCCTGACGCGCAAACGCGCCATCCTCGGCTGGGAAGCGGGGCAAGTAGCGTCGTGAAATCGACGGCCAAGGCCCTGTGGAGATCTTCCTAGCACTTTGATTTTGCGCATGATCCTTTCTAAAATCGGTTCCGATTTTCAGGGGCATGCGTTAGCCTCCCGCGCAACCAGCGGGAGGCACTTTCTTGATTATCGTTGTCGGCTCTATCAACCTCGACCTCATCGCCAATGTCGACCGCTTGCCGGAGCCCGGCGAGACGGTGCGCGGTTCCGGCTTCGCCACCGCGCCCGGCGGCAAGGGCGCCAACCAGGCCCTGGCCGCGGCGCGCGCCGGCGCGCAAGTGCGCATGGTAGGCGCGGTCGGCAAGGATAGCTTTGCCGCCGAAGCGCTCGCTCTTCTCAAGGCGGGCAATGTCGATCTGTCCGGTGTCGGCCAGAGCTTCGCCTCCACCGGCACGGCGTTGATCCTGGTCGGCGCCGACGGAGAGAACGTCATCGCCGTCGTGCCGGGCGCCAATGATTCGGTGGTGCCGGGCGATATCGCCAAGGCCTTCCTCAAAAAGGGCGACGTCGTGCTCTTGCAGCATGAGATCCCGCTGCAGGCGGTCGAGGCCACACTCGACGCGGCGCGCGCGGCGGGCGCTGTCAGCGTGCTCAACACCGCCCCTTTCCGTGCCGAGGCCGCCGGCTTCGTCGGCAAGGCCGATTATGCCGTCGCCAACGAAACCGAGTTCGATCTCTATGGCGAGGCGCTGGCGCTTTCGGGGCGCGATCGCCCTGCCCGCATGCGCGACTATGCCAAGAAGACAGGCCGCGCCATCGTCGTCACGCTCGGTGGCGACGGCGTGCTGGCCGCCACGCCGGACGATTTCCTCACCGTTCCGGCGCTGAAGATCACGCCGGTCGACACGGTCGGCGCGGGCGACACCTTCTGCGGTTATTTCGGCGCCGGCCTGTCATCCGGCCTGCCGCTTCAGGAGGCGCTCACCCGCGCCGCCGCGGCCGGCTCGCTCGCCTGCCTGAAACCCGGCGCGCAGCCGGCAATTCCACCGGCAAAGGATGTCGACGCCGCCTTGGCGGCGGCGCGGTAATGGCCATGCGTCCCGTCACCAAGCACGCAGTGCCGCCGGCCGGCGATATCTGCCGCCTCTCCGCCGTCGAGCTTGCAGGGAAGATCAGGCAGCGCCATTTGTCGGCGCGCGAGGTGGCCGGCGCTTTCCTCGACCGCATCGAGGCGGTGAACCCGCTGGTCAACGCCGTCGTTTCGCTGCGCGAGCGCGCCGATATCCTGGCCGAGGCCGACAGGGCCGATGCTCATCTGGCCCTTGGCGGCGAGGCAGGAGCGCTCTTCGGCCTGCCGATCGCGATCAAGGATCTCGCCCTGACCAAGGAGCTCAGAACCACCTTCGGCTCGCCGATCTTCGCCGATTTCATCCCCGACGTGGACGATTTCTTCGTCGAGCGCGTCCGCAAGGCCGGCGCCATCATCATCGGCAAGACCAATGTCCCGGAATTCGGGCTGGGCTCCAACACCTACAATCCGGTCTTCGGGCCGACGCTCAACGCCTTCGACCCGGCGCTGACCGCCGGCGGCTCGAGCGGCGGCGCGGCCGTGGCGCTGGCGCTCGACATGGTGCCGGTCGCCGATGGCAGCGACTTCGGCGGCTCGCTGCGCAATCCAGCAGCCTACAACAATGTCTACGGCTTCCGGCCCTCGCAGGGCCTTGTGCCTGCAGGCCCGGACTTCGATGTCTTCCATTCGCAGATGGGCGTCGAAGGCCCGATGGGCCGCAACATTCGCGACATCGCGCTTTTGCTCGACGAACAGGCCGGCTATCACCCGCACGCGCCGCTGTCATATGCCAAGGAGGGTTCGTTCCTCGACGGCTTGGGCGCGAAAGCGTCCGGCGGCCGCATCGCCTGGCTGGGCGATCTCGGCGGCCACCTGCCGACGGAACCGGGCGTGCTCGACCTTTGCGAGGCCGCGCTTGCCCGCTTCGCCGCTGCATCCTTCCGCAGCGAGGCCCTGGTTCCGGATGTCGATTTCGAGGCGCTCTGGCAGGCCTTTGTCACCTTGCGCCAGGCGAGCAGTGGCTGCGGGCTGAAGGCGCACTACGACGACCCGGCAAAACGCAAACTTCTGAAGCCCGAGGCTGTCTGGGAAGTGGAGCAGGCGATGGGCCTGACCGCGCCGCAGGTCCATGCCGCCAGCGTCCGGCGCACCTCGTGGCACCGAACGCTGCTTTCGCTGTTCGAGCGTTTCGACCTGATCGCGTTGCCGACCGCGCAGGTCTTCCCATTCGACGTCACGACCCACTGGCCGCGCGAGGTCGCGGGACGACCCATGGACAGCTATCACCGCTGGATGCAGGTCTCCGCCTTCGCCACCCTGGGCGGCTGCCCGGCGCTTAGCGTCCCGGCGGGGTTCGACGAAAAGGGCCGACCCATGGGCATGCAGTTGATCGGCCGCCCACGCGGCGACCTCGCTGTGCTCAAGGCCGGCGCCGCCTATGAGGCGATATTGCCGTGGACGGCGGGCGCCTGCTGAGCAGCCTCTGAATCGGGCAAGTCGGCACCGCTTGCGCCAACAGTGACGCCGTGCATTGATCCGGCAGCCACCGCCGCATCCCCTCTGTCGGTCCGAGGAAAGACCATGTCGCTGGAACTTTACGCAACCTATGTCGTTGCCTGCATCGTCATCATCCTGGTGCCCGGTCCGACGGTGACGCTGATCATCGCCAACAGCATCCGCCACGGCTCGCGCGCGGGCCTGGCCAACGTCGCCGGCACCCAGGCCGGGCTTGCCATCATGATCGCCATCGTCGGCATCGGCCTCAACACGCTGATCGCCGGCATGGGCCACTGGTTCGAGTGGGTGCGGCTGATCGGCGCCGCCTATCTGATCTGGATGGGCGTGCAGATGTTCCGCTCCAAGGGCACGCTCAATCCCGACGGAACGGCGAGAAAACCGCGCGGCGGCTTCTTCCTGCAGGGTTTTCTGGTGGCGATCAGCAATCCGAAGACCTTGGTCTTCTTCGGCGCGTTCTTCCCGCAGTTCATCGCGCCGCAGGGCAATTACACGCTACAGATCGTCGTGATGGGCCTGACCGCGATGATCTTCGCCGCCATGTCGGATTCGACCTACGCGCTTGCCGCCGGGCGCGCCGGCCGGCTGCTGTCGGCCAGCCGCGTCAGGCTGATGTCCAGGATCAGCGGCAGCTTCCTGGTCGGCGGCGGGCTATGGCTGGCGTTCTCGAAGGCGAAGTGAGCGCCTCACCTTCTCTCCTTGCGGGCCCACAGGGGGAAGCTTACGGGCCCCAGGGGGAAGGAAGAAGCGGCCCTTACAGCCGCCCCAGCCTCTCGACCAGCAGCGCGAAGAAGCCGTCATGGTCGATGTCACGCATCACCATGGCGTTCTCTTTCCGCTTGGTGACACCCCACCAGTCGATCACCGTCATGCCCATGGTGAGCTCCGACGCGGTCTCGACGCTGACATTGCAATGGCGGCCCTTGAACAGCTCCGGCTTGATCAGATAGGCGATCACGCACGGATCGTGCAGCGGCCCGCCATCGGTGCCGTATTTTTCCTCGTCGTAGCGCTCGAAAAACTCCAGCATCTCGGCGGTCGCGGTGCCGACCTTGGTGCCGAGCTGGCGGAAAGCCTGCGTGCGCTTGGACGTGGTCAGCGCCTTGTGGGTGACGTCGAGCGGCATCATCACGATCGGAATGCCCGACTTGAACACTAGATCGGCGGCCTGCGGGTCGACATAGATGTTGAATTCGGCGGCCGGCGTGACATTGCCGCCCTCGGAGAAGCCGCCGCCCATCAAGACGATTTCCTTGATGCGGGGCGCGATTCTCGGCTCGCGGATCAGCGCCAGCGCGATGTTGGTGAGCGGTCCGAGCGGGCAGAGCGTGATCGTGCCGCTTTCCTCGCGCATCAGCGTCTCGACGATGAAATCGACGGCGTATTGTTCCTGCAACGGCATGGTCGGCTCTGGCAGTTGCGGGCCGTTCAGGCCGGTCTTGCCGTGCACTTCCTCGGCGGTGACGAGTTCGCGCGCCAGCGGCCGGATGGCGCCGGCATAGACCTTGACGTCCGGCCTGCCGGCCAGCTCGCAGATCTTGCGGGCGTTGTTTTGGGTCAACTTCAGCGGCACGTTGCCGGCAACCGTGGTGATACCGACGATCTCCAGCTCTGAACTGCCGAGCGCCAGCAATATGGCGACGGCATCGTCCTGGCCGGGATCGGTGTCGATGATGATCTTTCTGGACTGGGGCATTTCAATTCCTTTGGGGAGTCTTTTTGGGCGGGATTTAGAGCGTGATCCCGAAAAGTGGGGACCGGTTTTCGGACAAGATCATGTTCCAACGAAGTGCTGAACCAGGATGGCGGTTCAACGAAACGTCATCCTGATTTCAGTGGCTTGAACTTGATCGCGCGGCGGACCATATCAAGACCATCGGGAAAAATGCCATCCGGGTTTTTCCAGTTTGTGTCGCTCTTCAGAGGACAGTGTAACAATGAGTCGAATGACGCCCTTCTCCAGCCCGCTTCTTCTGGGCTTCGATGCCATGGAAAAGACGCTTGAGCGTCTGGCGAAGTCCGGCGACAGCTATCCCCCGTACAATATCGAGCGCCTCAACGCCGCCGACGGCAAGGCCGAAAGGCTGCGCATCACATTGGCCGTTGCCGGCTTCGCCGAGAACGACCTCGATGTCACCACGGAGGAAAACCAGCTAATCGTGCGCGGACGTCAGACTGACGACACCGAGCGCGAATTTCTCCACCGCGGCATCGCCGCGCGCCAGTTCCAGCGCTGTTTCGTGCTGGCCGACGGCATGCGGGTGATCGCGGCGGAGCTGAAGAACGGCCTGTTGTCGGTCGATCTCGACCGGCCGGAGGCCGAGCGGCTGGTACGGAAAATAAACATATCGGTGAAAGACTGATCTTTGCCGATGGCTCTATGCGAGGCGGCCAATCCTGGCGTCCTCGCGCCAAGGAGGCTTGAAATGACCAGAACTGACGAAACGACCACCATGACCAGCGGCGAACTCGCCCATCTCGGCGAAGGTTCGGTCGCCTATCTCAGGAAAGTGTCGAGCGACGACCTGCGCGGCCGCTTCCCCGGCCTCGACGAAATCGCGCCCGGTATGGAGCTGTGGGCGCTGTTTGCCGCCAACGGCCAGCCGATCCTGCTTTCCGATGCCCGTGACCGGGCGCTGGCGGGTGCGCGGGAGAACGACCTGACCACAGTCGCGATCCACTAACGCGACTCCTGGCCTTCGAGACTCCTGGCCTTCGAAATGAAAAGGGCCGCCCACGGCGACCCTCCGAAGGTTTCAATCCTAAGATTTCAGGCCGCGTGCGAGGCCTGTGTGTCCGACAGCAAGGCGTGGATCGCCACCGCGTCGCGCGTCCCCCTGATCTTGGCCACCGTGTCGGCGTCGCGCAGCACGCGCGCGATGCGCGACAGCGCCTTGAGATGGTCGGCGCCGGCGCCTTCCGGCGCAAGCAGCAGGAACACCAGGTCGACCGGCTGGTCGTCGAGCGCCTCGAAATCGACCGGCGTTTCCAGTCGGGCGAAGACGCCGGCGATCCGCTTCACGCCGGCGAGCTTGCCGTGCGGAATGGCGATGCCGTTGCCGACGCCGGTCGAGCCCAGCCGTTCGCGCTGCAGGATGGTGTCGAACACCTCCCGTTCCGGAATCCCCGAAATCGCCGAGGCTCTCTCCGACAGCAATTGCAGAAGCTGCTTTTTGGAATTCGCTTTCAACGCCGGCATGATCGCCGGGACGCTGATGAGATCACTGAGATCCATGCTTGAAAAATCCCTTGCTCGCCTGCCGCGCCAGTCGTCGCCCCCTCGCGCGGCTGGCTTTTTATCCCTGCGCGACTTTGGTCGTCGACGGATCGATCCAGCCGATATTGCCGTCCGGCCGGCGGTAGACGATGTTGAGATGGTCGGTTCCGGCGTTGCGGAACAAGAAGACCGGGCTGTCGCTGTTGTCGAGTTCGATGACCGCCGAAGCCACCGACATGGTCCGCAGCGTCATGCTTGATTCGGCGACGATGACCGGAGCGAAGTCCTCCGGAATATCTTCCTCATCGTCGGTGAGAGGAGCCATCACGGTGTAGGCGATGTCGGTCGGCTCTTCGCCATTGCCGTTGCCCGTATTGCGCGACTTCAGCCGGCGCTTGTAGCGCCGCAGCCGTGTTTCCAGGCGGTCGGCGGCCGCCTCGAAGGCCAGCGTCGGATCCTGGGCGTCGCCGGTCGCCTGCAGCGAAGCGCCGGAATCGAGCCGGACCATGCAGTCGGCGGAGAAACGCGACCCCGATTTGATGACCGTGACATGTCCTGAAAAACCCCGATCGAAATATTTCTCGATCGCCTCGCCGACCCGGTCGTTGATGCGCGTACGGAACGCATCGCCGATGTCCATGTGTTTTCCCGAAATGCGTAGATTCATCTGAAAACTGACCTTCCTTGCTCAGGCTTCAAACTGTTCCCGAGTTTATACCCGTGGTGCGCGCGCACAAGCTTTGCAGCGGCATGCGCGCCGATTTTAGACCCGAACTTTCCGGTTGATCACAAGTCGCCTTCTTGGCCGTCCGCGGCCTTGTCTGACGGACCCATTCGCAAGCTGGCATTACCGCCCTGCTCATGCGGGCGGGCTTCTAGCCACTTCATTGCGGCTTGTCAATCAAGCTTGGGAATTGTGGAGAACTGTCGAGATTCCGGGGGCGGCCTAGCGGCCGGCGTTCGCCAGCGCTCGCTTCTCCCGCCGCCGCTGCACCGACGATGGGATGTTCATGCCTTCGCGGTATTTCGCGACGGTACGGCGCGCGATATCGACGCCGCTTTCCTTGAGCATGTCGACGATGGCGTCGTCGGAAAGCACGTCGGCGGGCTTTTCCTCGTCGATCATCTGCTTGATGCGGTCGCGCACGGCCTCGGACGAATGCGCTTCGCCGCCTTCGGCCGAGGCGATCGACGCGGTGAAGAAATAGCGCAGCTCGAAAACGCCGCGCGGCGTCAGCATGTATTTGTTGGCGGTGACGCGGCTGACGGTCGATTCATGCATGCCGATGGCGTCGGCCACCGTGCGCAGGTTGAGCGGCTTGAGGTGGCGCACGCCGTGGACGAGGAAGGCATCCTGCTGCCGCACGATCTCGGACGCCACCTTGAGGATGGTCTTGGCCCGTTGGTCGAGACTGCGCGTCAGCCAGTTGGCATTCTGCAGGCATTCGGTGAGAAAGTCCTTTTCCGCCTGGTCCTTGGCGTGGCTCGAAATGCGGGCGAAGTAGACATTGTCCACCAGCACGCGCGGCAGCGTGTCGGCGTTGAGCTCCACCGCCCAACTGCCGTCATTGGCGGCGCGGACCTCGACATCGGCGACGATCGCATCGCTCGCGCCGCCCGAAAACGCCAGGCCGGGGCGCGGATCGAGCGCGCGGATCTCGGCCAGCATGTCGAGCAGATCCTCCTCGTCGACGCCGCAGATGCGTTTCAGCGCCTGGAAATCCCGCCGCGCCAGAAGCTCGAGGTTGGCGACCAGCGCCTTCATCGCCGGATCGAGCCGGTCGCGCGCAGCAAGCTGCAGCGACAGGCACTCGGCAAGGTCGCGCGCGAAAAGTCCCACCGGCTCGAAGGTCTGGCAGACGCCAAGCACACGCGCCATCGCCGCCTCATCCGCGCCGAGCCGGACCGCGATCTCATCGAGTTCGGTGCGCAAATAACCGGCTTCGTCGAGCCCGTCGGCCAGCTCACCCGCGATCAGCCGCTCGCCGGGGCTGAGCGAAGCAAGCGCGATCTGCTCGCCGACGTGCTCGCGCAGCGTAATGGCCGCCGCGGCCATGTCGCCGACGTCGAACCCCTCGGACGATGCTGCGCCCGCGCCGCCCCCAGCGGCCGACTTCCATTGCGCCGTGAGATCCGGCCCCAGCCTCTCGCTGGTGCCTGGATCGTCGGGAAACAGGTTCTCCAGGGAAGAATCGAGCTTTTGCGAGATCGCTTCCGCGCTCCACTCCGTCTCGCCCTCGAACCAATCGCCTTCGGTATCCTTTTCCGGCGACGCCTCGCTTTTCTGGGATAGATCGCCGGTGGCATCGTCCTGCGGTTCGGCCCGTTCCAGCAGCGGGTTGCGCTCGATCTCCTCGTCGATGAAGCGCTCGAGCTCGACATGGGTGAGCTGCAGCAGCCGGATCGACTGCATCAGCTGCGGCGTCATCACCAGCGACTGGGACTGTCTGAGCTGCAGTTTGGCTGCCAGCGCCATGGTGTGATTCAAACGCCTCGTCTACGCATCGGACTGTGCCGAAGCAGATTTTCCCGGCCAGGCATAGAAACTGGCCCGGCTTTTGCTTGTCAAGGAAAACGCTAGCAGTTGCGGCTTACCGGAGCGTTATCGAGCGCTAAAATGACCGAAAGCCGTGACGCGGCCATCGAAACCGCGTCGGAACCCGCGGGTCAGAGCGTGAAGCCCTCGCCGAGATAGAGACGCCGCACATCGGCGTTGGCGACGATCTCGTCGGCGCGGCCATGCGTCAGCACCTGGCCGGCATGGATGATGTAGGCGCGGTCGATCAGGCCAAGCGTCTCGCGCACATTGTGGTCGGTGATCAAGACGCCGATGCCGCGCGCCGTGAGATGGCGAACGAGCTGCTGGATGTCGGCGACGGCGATCGGATCGATGCCGGCGAAGGGCTCGTCGAGCAGCATATAGGCCGGCCGCGTCGCCAGCGCCCGCGCGATTTCAAGGCGACGCCGTTCGCCACCCGACAGCGACATGGACGGCGCCTTGCGCAGATGGCTGATGTGAAACTCCTCGAGCAGTTCGTCGAGCGTGCGCTCGCGTTCCTTGCGGCTCTTTTCCACCACCTCCAGCACGGCGCGAATGTTCTGCTCGACATTCAGGCCGCGAAAGATCGACGCTTCCTGCGGCAGGTAGCCGATGCCGAGGCGGGCACGCCGGTACATCGGCATCGAGGTGACATCGAAGCCGTCGATCTCGATCGAACCTTCGTCGACGGGAACAAGGCCGGTGACCATGTAGAAACAGGTCGTCTTGCCTGCGCCGTTGGGGCCGAGCAGGCCGACCGCCTCGCCGGCGCGCACGCCGAGCGTCACCCCGCTCACCACCTTGCGGCCCTTGTAGCTCTTGGTCAGGCCCTTGGCGATCAGGGTGCCCTTGAACTTCGCTTTGTCGGTGCCGACCGTCGCCGGCGCAGCGGGTTGTGCGGCCGCCCGTCCCGGAAGACGGGCCAGCAGCGAAGTCACGCCGGCCATTAGTTGCTCGACGCTCCCTGCTGCTGCGCGTCCTGTTTCTGCGGCTTGAACATCATGATGACGCGCGGACAGCCCTCGACGTTGCCGAGGCCGCTCTTCATCTGCACGGTGAGCTTGCAGCCCTTGAGCACATTGTCGCCCTGCGACAGCACCACTTCCTTGCCCGAAAGCACCAGCACCTGCGTCTTCATGTCGAATTTGCCGGTGTCGCCGGTGGCGATCTGGTCGTTCGACTTGATGTAGACTTTGTTCTCGACCTCGAGGTGGTCGATATTGGCCGCGCCCGTCATCGCCGATGCGCCGGCCGCCGCGCTTTTGTCAGCTTTTGGGTCCTTGACGTAGTAGACCGTCATCTTGCCGGCCTTGAGCAGGGTCGGCCCCTGATTGACGGTGACGTTGCCGCTGAATATGGCCATGCTGTCGGCCTGGCGGACCTCAAGCTTATCGCTTTCGATCTGGATCGGCTGGTCGCCTGACAGTTTCAACCCCGGGATCTGGCTGGTCGCGCTCGATTGCGCGAACGAATGCGCGGTTGCCAAAAGCAGCAATGCGGAAGCAGCGCCCGGAAGCCATGCGGATTTACTGCGACGCATTCTGTTCTCCACCGTTTACCCCCGCTGCCTTCAGCGCAGTTGGATCTATGTTGACGCGAACCCGGTTCTCGAAGACCACGAGCCTGCCATTGTCCTCGACCGACATCGAGTCCGCGGTGATGCGCGACCCGCCACGGCTGACGTCGACCGGATTGCTCGTCTTCATAGAGCCTTTGCCCATGTCTAGGAAGATCGATTTGAACTTCGCCACCAGGCCGTCCGTCGTCGTCACGCTGACCTCGCTGGTCAGGTCCATCGTATTGGCGTCGCGATTGTAGATACCGTGCGCGGCGTCGACTGACACAATGTTGTCGGTGGCGACGGGCAGTTTGGCATTGATGCCGTCGAGGTCGATGACGGCTTGCTGCCCGACATCCTGCGTCGCCCTGGTCGCCGTCAGCGAATAGGGCAGCTTCTGCTTGGTGAAGCCGTTGAGCTTCGGATTGGCCATCACCAGTTTGCCATCGGAGAACGCCGTGCCATCGGCCTGCACCGAGACGGACAGGGGCGCCTTGAGGTAGGAGTAGACCGGAAAGGCGACGGCGATCGCGACAGCGAGCAGCGGCACGGCGAATTTCAGCACGCGGACGCGGCGCGAGTGCCGCTGCGCGCGGTTGAAGGCATCGCCACGCGTGCCGTCTTGGCTCGCGGGAGCCGATGCCTCACCGGCATCGCTCGTTTCGTCAGATCGCGCCAACATGACTTTTCTAATGGACCTTTGCCCGCCCAAACACCGCCTATAGGTGGTATGCCGGCACCTACAAGCAAGCACAAGCGGAGGAAAACTGCAAAAATGTGACAACTGCCGCCCGCAAAATCGAGAGGAATCCGGCGAGACGGCTTGTACTTCATAGCAGATACGGACTGCTTGCGTTAATTTTTCGTGAGGCCGGCGTCAACGCCGAAGCCCGAAACCAGGTCTTTCGAGGCAATTCCAGGACAAGTGCGAGCGGTTTTCCGACGGGAATTGCATCAGGACAAGGAATAGTGCGTATCACCATTCCGTGAAGCGGTGACCGCTCCAGGAAACGGTAGCCGTGCGCCGAGGCTTGCTTTAAAAGCGTGCTTCCACCCATCCATGAGGCTGACGATGGCAATGAGAGCCGACGACCTGATCGACCGCCGCCGCTTGCGCCGCAAGCTGACGTTCTGGCGGGTCGCCGCGTTTCTGGTTCTGGCGGCAGCAATTATCGCCTTCTCGGCCTGGGTCTATGACGACAATTTTACCGGCCAGGCAGTGCCTCATATCGCCAAGGTCAAGATTGAAGGCACCATCACCGAAGACGAGGAACTGCTCAAGAGGCTGGAAGCTATCCGCACGTCGCCGGAGGTGAAGGGCGTCATCCTCTCGATCGATTCGCCCGGAGGCACCACGGTCGGCGGAGAGTCGATCTTCGATCAGGTGCGCAAGCTTGCCGGCGATAAGCCGGTGGTGGCCGAAGTCGGCACGCTGGCGGCATCCGCCGGCTATATGATCGCCAGCGCTGCCGACCACATCGTCGCCCGCAAGACCTCCATCGTCGGCTCTATCGGGGTGCTGATCCAGTATCCGGACGTCAGCGGCCTCATGGATAAGCTCGGCATCAAGCTTGAGGAAGTGAAATCGTCGCCGCTCAAGGCTTCGCCCTCGCCCTTCAAGCCGACCAATGACGACGAGCGCGCCATGGTGCGCAAGCTGATCCTCGACAGTTACGACTGGTTCGTCGGCATCGTAGCCGACCGCCGCAAGATGACGCATGATCAGGCGCTGGCGCTAGCCGACGGTTCGATCTTCACCGGCCGCCAGGCTTTGGCCAACCATCTTGTCGACGCCGTCGGCGGCGAGCAGGAGGCGATCGATTGGCTGGCGACGAAGGGCGTGGACGGCAAGCTCAAGGTCGTCGAGTGGAAGGACAAGGACAGGCGGGGCGGTTTCCTGTTTTCCCAGTCGATGGCAAAAATGGCGGCCAAGGCGCTCGGCCTGCCCGATGCCGGCGGCGATGTCATTCACGAGCTCGGTGCCGACCGCTTGTTTCTTGACGGTCTCGTTTCGGTCTGGCACCCTTGAGGGCCGTTGGTACCAGCCAAAAAAGCAATAAAATCATCCTGATAATCGATCGCTGTGGTTTTACGGGGAACGTTGTATGATCAAATCCGAGCTTGTGCAGATCATTGCTGCACGCAACCCGCACCTTTTTCTGCGCGATGTCGAAAACATCGTCGGCGCGATCTTTGACGAGATCACCGATGCGCTTGCCGAGGGCAACCGGGTCGAATTGCGCGGTTTCGGCGCCTTTTCGGTGAAAAACCGTCCCGCCCGCACCGGCCGCAACCCGCGCACCGGCGAATCCGTCGAAGTCGAGGAAAAGTGGGTGCCGTTCTTCAAGACCGGCAAGGAGTTGCGCGAAAGGCTGAACGGCGGCAAATAGGCGCCGCGCCGGCGGGTTGAAACGGGATCTTGGCGCAAAGCCGCTTCACCATGGAGATCTGATGTTCAATCGCTTCATCCTCGTCGTGGTCTTCGTGCCGCTGGCAATCATCCTGATCGCGCTCGCCGTCGCCAACCGCGGACCCGTCGCCTTCACGGTCGACCCATTCCATCCCGGCAACCCGGCGCTGACGCTGAGCCTGCCGCTTTTCATCCTCCTGTTCCTGGCTTTGGCCATCGGCATGGTCGTCGGCAGCCTGGCCACCTGGGTGAAGCAGGGGCGCTACCGCAAGCTCGCGCGCCAGCGCGGCCTGGAAGCCGAGAACCTGCGCCAGGCGGTGAGCCGCCCGCCCGTGGCGCCCAATGGACCGGCGCTGCCCAAAGCGAACTAACTAACGTCTCACGGAGCCTCCGATGCTGACCATTTCGGCCGCCGAGGTCGACCGCGCGCTGACCTTTCCGGGCCTTGTCGAGACATTGCGCACCGCCTTCCGCGAAGGCGCCGTGCAGCCGGTTCGCCATCATCATGGCGTGGCGCGCCCGGATGGCGCCGCCTCGACCCTGCTTTTGATGCCGGCCTGGACCGACTTCAACGCCGCCGGCACCTCTGCGGGAGGCCATATCGGTGTCAAGATCGTCACCGTGTCGCCGGACAACAACACAAAAGGCAAGCCGGCGGTGATGGGCCTCTACCTTTTGCTGGACGGCGTCACCGGCGAGCCGCAGGCGTTGATCGACGGCCAGCGGCTGACCCAGTGGCGCACGACCTGCGCCTCGGCGCTCGCCGCCTCCTATCTCGCCCGCAAGGACGCCTCGCGGCTTCTGGTGATCGGCGCCGGCGCGCTGTCGCCCTTCCTTGCCAAGGCGCATTCGGCGGTCCGGCCGATCACATCCATCCGCATCTGGAACCGCACGCCGGCCAACGCCGAAAAGGTGGCGGCCGCCTTGCGCGCCGAAGGCCTTCCGGCGAGTGCCGCCGGCGATCTCGACGCCGAGCTTGCCGAGGCCGACATCGTCGCCTCGGCGACGATCTCGAACACGCCGCTGGTCAAGGGCGCGCTGCTGAAACCGGGCGCCCATGTCGATCTCGTCGGCGGCTTCACGCCCGATATGCGCGAGGCCGATGACGACGCCATTTCCCGCGCCCGCGTCTATGTCGACACCCGCGCCGGCGCCACCAAGGAGGCGGGCGACATCGTCCAGCCGCTGGCCTCGGGCGTGCTGAAGCCGGAAGCGATCGTCGCCGATCTGCACGAACTCGCGCGCGGCGAGAAACAGGGCCGGCAAGACGACAGCGAGATCACGCTGTTCAAGTCGGTTGGCGCGGCGCTTGAGGATCTCGCTGCCGGCATCGCCGTCTACAAGGCGCTCAAGTAGCCGCTGATGCATGTCGCGCAAAAGTGACCTCGGTTTTGCAACAACGACATGCATCAAGCAACGACCTAAAGCGCGTCGCGTGAATCCGTTTCGACGCGACGCGCTTTAGGTCAGGTTGGCCCCCATCGCTTCGCCGATCAGCCGGAAATCGCGCTCGCTGATCTCGAACAGGCCGAAGCGCAACTGGTAGCCCCAGTTCGGCTTGCCGGCGGTAAAATCCAGCCTGTCGGGCAGCGGCTTGATCGGCGCTTCCTTGGCCTCGCGCCAGTCAACGTCGCGCCGCGCAGGCGTGAACCCGCCGCCCATGACGCCCTCATAGACTTCCCCTTGCCGCACCGTGCCTATCGCCGTGAAGGATTGCAGCCGGTCTTTCTCGCCGAGCACGGTGCTCGGCGAGTAGTAAACGATGCCGTCTCCCGGCTTGATGCGGCGCAACGGGGCCGCCTTGCCGTGATTGACCTGCATGAAGCCATCTTTGCGGCCGATCCGCACGTGCTCGGCCGATGCGACGGCAACCCAGAAGGCGCTCATCCTTGCGCTCCCTCGAACGGCCAGTAGACGCGCAGACGATGATTGTCCGGATCGAGCGCGATGAAGGTACGGCCGAAATCGAGATCGGTTGGGGCCTGCAGCACGTTGACGCCTCTGCCAGTCCAATCCGCGTAAGTGGCATCGACCGCCGCCGCGTTCTCGACGGCAAGCACAAGCTCGCCACCACCGCCTGTGGCTGCCGCAGCCGGCTCCACCGTGTGGCGTGACCAGAGGCCGAGCTTGAAACCCTTGTCGAGCACGAACATCGCGAAGGTCGGCGAGGATTCGACCGGCTCGCGTCCAAGCAACGAGGCGTAGAACGCACCGCTCCTTTCCGGGCTGTCGACATAGAGGATGACGAAATTCGGCGTGGTCATGTCTGATCTCCAAAGGGTCTGAACCTTGGGAACCATACGTGGGCCTGCTGTCAGATTCTGGCAGCAGCGATCAGCCGGAAGCGTCTTTCGCTCCATTCTGGCCCGGCGCATCGAGCGCCGCCCGCCATTCTTTCAGCATCGCCTGGCGGCGGCGCGGATAGCGGATGTCGGTCGCTGTCAGGTCGGATATCCGGTCGGCGCGGAAATGCCGGAAATCCTGGCGCGTCTCGCACCACGCCGCCATCACCCGCACCTTGTCGAAGAAGGCGAGCGCGAATGGCCAGACCACGCGCTTCGACGTCGAACCGCCGGCATCGCGATAAAGGAAACCGAGCTTGCGCTCCTCGCGGATCGCCTGCCGCACGACACCGAGGTCGATCGTTTCGACGCTTTCCGATCGCGGTCCGACAAGCAGCGTTGTTGCGTCGAGGTCCTCGCGCAAATCATCCGGCAGCACCGCCGCGATCTTTGCCAGCGCATCGGCCGCGGCGGCGGCCAACCTCCTATCCGGCTGCTTCGCCACCCAGCGCGACCCGAGCACGATCGCCTCGATCTCCTCGTCGCTGAACATCAAAGGCGGCAGCATGAAGCCGGGCTTCAGCACATAGCCAAGCCCGGCCTCGCCTTCGATCGGCGCGCCCTGCCCCTGCAGCGTCGCGATATCGCGATAAAGCGTGCGGATCGAGACGCCCATCTCGTCCGCAAGCATGCGGCCACTCACCGGCCGGCGGTGGCGGCGCAGGATCTGGACAAGGTCGAGCAGGCGGGCTGAACGGGACATGATTGCCTAACCGGTGTGCTGGACAATAGGGCTGGCCCGCACATCACGGCAAGCAGACCGATGCCACGGAACGCCTGCGTCCTGTTCCCGTTGTGTCCGCAATGGAGATGCGCGGATTCCTGCTGTTCTGGTCGGTGCTGACCGCTTTCGTCGCGGCGCTCAGCCTTGGGCCCTCCTTTGCCCATGTGCTGGAATCGCTGCCAAGGTTGACCAGATGGTCGCCGGCGCTCTGGCGTGAGGCGATGGTCTTCAACGCGCAGTTCCAGCTCTTTGCCGTGATCGGAGCGCCGTTGGACGTCGTGGCGATCCTCTGTCCGGCGCTGCTTGCCTGGATGCTGCGTCGAGACCCGCTTGCCTTCCGATTCGTGCTCGCCGCCGCATTGATTTATGCGGTCTCGCTGGCGCTCTGGTTCGGCCTCGTCAAACCCGCCAACGACAGTCTTGCGACCTGGACGCCCGGACCGATCCCGGACGACTTCGAGGCCGCCCGGCTCCGTTGGGAGACCGGCCACATGGCGGTGACCGTGGCGAAGGCGCTTGGCTTCATTTCGCTTTGTTTCGGCCTGCTCGGTCTCCGGCAAGGCTGATGACCCCACCATTGAATGAGCCGCGCTTTGTTGCACCGGTAGGCTGAGCTGTGGCAGAAGCGGGCCGAACCGCCGGAGATGATCTTTCTTGAAATCTTTTCGCGACAAACGCCGCGATGGCCGCCCGCACACCGCAAGGGCGGAACAGCCCCGCCCGCGTGATGCGTCCCCGGCCGGACGGCAGCAGGCCGCACCCGCCGAGCGACGTGAAACGAGACCGGCGGACCGGCAGGACGCCAAACCGGCGTCGCGCGTGCTCGCGCGCCGCGAGGGCGTGCTGCCCGCCGAGCGCCTGCCATTGATCCTCGAAGTCGCGCCCAACGCCGATTACGCGCTGCTGGACAGCGGCGCCGGCGAGAAGCTCGAGCAATACGGCCCCTACCGCATCGTGCGTCCCGAAGGCCAGGCGATCTGGCAGCGGGCCCTTCCGGCGAAGGAATGGCAGCGCGCCGACGCCGTCTTCACCGGCGACACCGACGAGGAAGGCATCGGCCGCTGGCGCTTTCCGAAGGCGCCGCTTGGCGAAACCTGGCCGATGAAGCATGACGGCATCGACTATCTCGGCCGTTTCACCTCGTTTCGTCACGTCGGCGTCTTTCCGGAACAGGCTTCGCATTGGGACCATATGGCGGGGCTGATCGCGGCGGCGAAGCGACCGGTCAAGGTGCTGAACCTGTTCGGCTATACCGGTCTCGCCTCGCTGGTGGCGGCCCGCGCCGGCGCCGAGGTCACCCATGTCGATGCCTCGAAGAAGGCGATCGGCTGGGCGCGCGAGAACCAGGAAATGGCCGGCCTTGCCGATAAGCCGATCCGTTGGATCGTCGAGGACGCGGTGAAGTTCGCGGAGCGCGAGGAGCGCCGCGGCAGCCGCTACGACATCGTGCTGTTCGACCCGCCGGCCTACGGCCGCGGTCCCAAGGGCGAGGTCTGGCAATTGTTCGAGGACCTGCCGGGCCTCACCGACCTCTGCCGCTCGATCCTGACGCCGAAGCCGCTCGCCGTCGTTCTCACCGCCTATTCGATCCGCGCCTCCTTCTTCGCCATCCATGCGCTGATGCGCGATACCTTCGCCGGCATGGGCGGCGCGATCGAATCCGGCGAACTGATCATTCGCGAGAAATCGGCCGGCCGCGCGCTGTCGACCTCGCTGTTCTCGCGCTGGGTGGCTTGAATGACGGCACATGACGGCGCGCGCCCTGTCGGGCAGGTCAAGGAAGTCACCAGCCTTGCCAATCCCCTGGTCAAGGACATCAAGGCGCTCGCGCTCAGGAAATTTCGCGACCAGCAGAGCGCCTTCATGGCCGAGGGCCTGAAGCTGGTCATCGACGCGCTAGACCTCGGCTGGTCCATCAGGACCTTGGTCTTCGCCAAGGCCGGACGCGGCAACGCGGCCATCGAAAAGACCGCTGCGCGGACCGTTGCCGCCGGCGGCACGGTGCTCGAAGTATCGGAAAAGGTGCTCGCGGCCATCACCCGCCGTGAAAACCCGCAAATGGTTGTCGGTGTCTTTGCGCAGCAGACCGTGCCGCTGAAGGACGTCCGCGCCAGGGACGGCGATGTCTGGGTGGCACTAGACCGGGTGCGCGACCCCGGCAATCTCGGCACCGTGATCCGCACCGTCGACGCCGTCGGCGCCAAGGGCGTCATCCTGGTCGGCGACACCACCGACCCGTTCTCGCTGGAGACGGTGCGCGCCACCATGGGCTCGATCTTCGCCGTGCCGGTCGCCAGGGCGACCGAGCAGGCCTTCCTTGCCTGGCGGCGCGATTTTTCCGGCCTGGTCGCCGGAACGCACCTCAAGGGCGTGGTCGACTATCGCTCCGTCGATTTCTCCAGGGGGCCGGTCTTGCTGCTGATGGGCAACGAGCAGCAGGGCCTGCCGGACAGCCTCGCCGAAAGCTGCGACCGGTTGCTCAGAATCCCCCAGGCAGGCCGGGCCGATTCGCTCAATCTGGCCGTCGCCACCGGCGTGATGTTGTTCGAGATCCGGCGCGGCGCGTTGAAGCTCGAGCCTGCCAACGACAGCCGATGAGGACTGCTAAGTGAAATCCTGGTCCCCTTACGTCGTGCTGGTCGTCATCGCCATTGCGCTCGACCAGTGGATCAAGCAACTGGTCGAGAACGGTCTCGCCTTTCAGGAGAAGGTCGATCTCCTGCCGTTCCTGGCGCTGTTCCGCACCTACAACACCGGCATTGCCTTCTCGATGTTCCAGTCCTTCGGCGATACCGGCCTGGTGGTCATCGCCGTGCTGGTCGTCGCCTTCGTGCTCTACCTCGCCGCGCGCACGCCTGCCGGTCATGTCGTCGCCCGCATCGGCTTTGCGCTCATCATCGGCGGCGCGCTCGGCAATCTCATCGACCGCGCCGTCTACGGCCACGTCATCGACTACATCCTGTTCCATACGCCCGTCTGGTCCTTCGCGGTGTTCAATCTCGCCGATGCCTTCATCTCGGTCGGCGCCGCGCTTGTCGTCTTCGACGAGCTGATCGGCTGGGGCCGCGAGGCCAAGCCGCAGGATCCGGGCAATTGACCTCACGCGGTTGAAACCGCAGACTTCTCAACAGCCAGAACCGAGGAGAAAAAAATGTCGGATACCTTCAAAGCCATCCTCGTTTCGCGCGATGCGGAGAAGAAGCAGTCCGTCGATGTCGTCGACCTCACCGAGGCCGACCTGATGGAAGGCGATGTCACCGTCGCCGTCGAGGCGACGACGGTGAACTACAAGGACGGGCTCGCCATCACCGGCAAGGCGCCGGTCGTGCGCCGCTGGCCGCTGGTTCCAGGCATCGATTTCGCCGGCACCGTGATCTCCTCCTCGCATGCCGACTGGCGCAAGGGTGACAAGGTGATCCTCAACGGCTGGGGCGTCGGCGAGACGCATTACGGCGCCTATGCCGGACGCGCGCGCGTCAAGGGGGACTGGCTGGTGCCGCTGCCCGAGGGCATGAGCGCGCATGATGCGATGGCCGTCGGCACGGCGGGCTACACGGCAATGCTCTCCGTCATGGCGCTGGAACGGCACGGCATCGTGCCGGACCGCGGCCCGGTGGTGGTGACGGGCGCCGCCGGCGGCGTCGGCTCGGTCGCCATCTCGATCCTGTCGAGCCTCGGCTACCATGTCATCGCCTCGACCGGCCGCAACGCCGAGAGCCCCTATCTGATCGACCTCGGCGCAGCCGAGGTGATCTCGCGCGAGGAGCTCAGCCAGCCGGCGAAGCCGCTTGCCAAGGAGCGCTGGGCGGGCGGCGTCGACTCGGTCGGCAGCCATACCTTGGCCAATGCGCTGTCGATGACCTCCTATGGCGGCGCGATCGCCGCTTGCGGTCTGGCCGGCGGCATGGACCTGCCGGGAAGCGTCGCGCCCTTCATCCTGCGTGGCGTCTCGCTGCTGGGCATCGATTCGGTGATGGCGCCGAAAGCGGTCCGCCTGGAGGCATGGCGCCGCATCGGCACCGATCTCGACTTGAAGAAGCTGTCGACATTGTCGCGCACGATCGGTTTCGACGGCATTGTCGCCGCCGCGCGCGACATCGTCGAAGGCAAGATCAGGGGCCGCGTCGTCGTCGATATGTAGCTGGAAATGGCGGTTTCGCCCGCGCATGCGGTGGTTAGAATCCGCGCAATCGCTAAAATTCGAACGATCCGTCCCAGTCTTCCATAATTTCTGTCTGGCATGGTCTGCGCATGGTCGCGGACTCCGACATCAGACAGGACAGCAAAGCCGCGGGCGCTGACAGGCTCATACCCAATGCGCCGAAGCGGCGGGTGCTCGTCGCGCCGCCGCTGGCTCCTGAATTGCCTGCGGCGAGCCACGAAGGCTTGCCGTTCCTGACGATCGTCGCCATCGCCGTCATGGCGGGGCTGGCGCATCTTACCGGCGCGCCGCTCATCATCACAATCGGCCTTGCCGCCGCCGCGCTTGCCAGCCTTGCCATGCATCTCCGCAGCCGTCGCGACGAGCGGCGCACCGCAGCGCTTCTCGACGAGACCGCCGCCCGTAGCCGCGCCGAGATCGAGACTCTCGCCGATCGCATGTGGGAGATGCAGGAGAGCGAGGAACGCTTCCGCGGCCTGATCGACGCGCTTGGCGACCTCGTCGTCCACCGTGATCGCGACGGCCATATCGTTTACGCCAACAGCGTCTTCGCCTCGCTTGTCGAGGTCGACGCGCGCGATCTTGCGGGCAAGACCTTGTCCGAGCTTGGCATCGATGTCGGCATCGTTCCCGACGCCGCCTTCTCCGATCATGAATGCCTGAGTTCCACCGATGTCGCGATCCGCACCCCGAACGGGCCGCGCTGGTTCTCCTGGATCGAATTGTCGGTGCGCGACAAGGACACGGGCGCGGTCTCGCACCGCGCGATCGCCCGCGACATCACAGCCCGCAAGCGCGCCGAATCCTCACTGATCACCGCGCGCGAACGGGCCGAATATGCCAGCCTGGCCAAATCGCGCTTCCTGGCCACCGTTAGCCATGAGATTCGCACACCGATGAACGGCATCATGGGCATGGCGAAGCTGCTTGCCGACACCGACCTCTCGCCCGAGCAGCGCACCTATGTCGGCGCCGTTTCCACTTCGGCCAGCGCGCTGCTCGCGCTCATCGAGGACCTGCTCGACTATTCCAAGATCGAGGCGGGCCGCTTCGAGCCCGAGCCGCAGCCGACCTCCCTGCGCGAGATCGCCGACAACATCATCGAGCTTCTGGCCGCGAAGGCCTTCGCCAAGAACATCGGCCTCGGCTGCCACGTCGAGCCCGACGTGCCGCAGATGATCACCGCCGATCCCGGCCGCGTGCGCCAGGTGCTGCTCAACCTCATCGGCAATGCGGTGAAGTTCACCGACGCGGGCGGCGTGCTGCTCACCGTGGCGCGCGCTCGCACCGAAACCACGGACCGCATCTGCTTCACCGTCGCCGACAGCGGCCCGGGCCTGCGCGAAGAGGACATGGAGCGCATCTTCGAGGAATTCGAGCAGTCCGACGGCACCTCGACCAGGGTGCATGGCGGCGCGGGTCTCGGTCTTGCCATCTCGAAGCGGCTGGCGACGGCGATGGGCGGCGCGATCTCGGTTTCGAGCCGGCTCGGCGAAGGGTCCGAATTCGTCCTCGAGCTTCCGGCAGTCGCCGCGACCGAGCCGCCGCCGCATCGCCACAACATCCTTGCCGACCGGCGGGCGGTGATCGTGTCGAAAAACGCCATCGAGGCCGATGCCATCGCCCGCACGATCAGGGCCCATGGCGGCATCGTCGAGATCGCGGCGACACCAAGCCAGGCCGCCCCCTTCGCCGCCGGCTGCAACGTGCTCCTGATCGACGCCGCGCTCGAAAACAGCGACGGCAAGCTGCTCAAGCGGTTGCGCGACTCGGGCTTCGCCGACTGCGAGGCCGTCACCCTGATCGCGCCGACGGATCGCGGCATGCTCGGCGAATTCCGCGCCAGCGGCTACGCCACCTTCCTCGCCAGGCCGGTGCGCGGCGAGACCCTGCTGCGGGTGCTGTTGACCAGCCATGGCTCCACGCTCGCCCAGCCGCGGCCGGAGCCGCGCGGGGCGCCCTCGGTGCGCAAGCGCGACCAGGGCCTGTCGGTGCTGATCGCGGAAGACAATGACATCAACGCCATGCTCGCGCGTGCCACGCTGTTGAAGGCCGGGCATCGCGTCAAGATCGTCGGCAACGGCAAGGCCGCGGTCGATGCCATTACCGATGCCGGCCTCAAGTTCCGCTTCGATGTGGTGCTGATGGACCTGCATATGCCTGTCATGGACGGGCTGGACGCGATCGCCGCCATCCGCCGTCATGAAGAGTCGCTGGCAATGCCGCCGATCCCGATCATGGTGCTTTCGGCCGACAGCCAGGAAAAGACCCGGCATGCCGTGCTCGCCCATGGCGCCAGCGGTTTCGTGACCAAGCCGCTCGACCCGGACGCGCTTGTCCAGGCAGTCGAGGGCCAGGTTGCAGCCTGAGGAAATTTTTAACCCTTGAACGCCTTGGCTTGCCTGGCTTTCGCGATCACAAGATAGCCGGGTGAGGGTATTGCCCAGCCGACAAAGTATTGCCCGCCACGTCGTATCACGGTACTGTCACAATCCTGTTGCACCTACACCGTATCCCCGTGCCAAGAGGGATGGCTCGAAGGAGAATCACTCGTGCATACAGTCGTGCCTGAATGTGACACTCGGCCGAATGCCGGCGGCGCCCTGCTCGCCGCCCGTACCGCCGACGCCGTCGCAAGCGGTGCTCCGCTGGGCCGCATTGGCAATCTCGAAGTGCGGCTCGCCCGCAACGAGGCCGAAATCGCCGCCGCCCAGGAAGTGCGCTATCGGGTATTCTACGACGAGCTTGGCGCCAGGAAAGACCTGTTCCAGGCGCAGGACCGGCGCGACGCCGACCGTTTCGACCCGCTCTGCGATCACCTTCTTGTGTCCGATACCTCCCTTCCCGGTCCTGAGCATCGCCGCATCGTCGGCACCTACCGCTTGCTGCGGCAGGAGATCGCCACGGCCGCCGGCGGCTTCTATTCCGAGGGCGAGTTTGAGCTCACCAAGCTGATCGCGCGGCATCCCGGCCAGCGCTTCCTCGAGCTCGGCCGTTCCTGCGTTCTGCCGGAATACCGCTCAAAGCGCACCATCGAGGCGCTCTGGCAAGGCATCTGGGCCTATATCAACCATTACGGCATCGGCGTGATGACCGGCTGCGCCTCCTTCCATGGCATCGTGCCGGCGGCGCATGCCGAGGCGCTGACCTATCTCGCCCATCATTGCCGCACCGATTCCGCCTGGGATGTCCGCGCGGTTCCGGGACGCTACTGCTCCATGGATCTGATGCCGATCGAGGCGGTGAACACCAAGGCGGCGATCGCCGCCATGCCGCCGCTGGTCAAGGGCTATCTGCGCGTCGGCGCCCGCATCGGCGACGGCTGCGTCATCGATCACGAATTCTCGACTGTCGACGTCTTCGTCGTCATGCCGGTCAAGGAGATCGGCGCCCGCTACGTCAACTACTATGGCGGCGAAGGCCAGCGCTTCGCGGCGTGATTCTAGTGAGTAGTGAGTAGGGAGTAGTGAGTAGTGAGTAGTGAGTAGTGGTGGACACCATCACTCGAGCTTTGTCACTACTGACTACTGACTACTGACTACTGACTACTCACTAACCCCTACTCACTAACCCCTGCTCCCTCAGGGAATATCCTCCGGCCTTCGCCCCGGCCGGCTCTTATAGGCCGGAAACGACCAGCCGAATTTAAGCGCGCCGCCGCGCACCATGAATGCGCCTGCGAAGCCGAGCACGCTGGACACCAGCGCAGGCAGGCCGGCAAGATCGCCAAGGGTGAAGATGGTGGCGCCGGCAAGGGCGGCTGTGACATAGATCTCGGGCCTGAGCAGAACCGAGGGCTCGCCGGCTAGCAGGTCGCGCAAAATGCCGCCGAAGGTCGCCGTCAGCACGCCCGTGATGACCGACACGACGGGCGAGCCGGTAATCGCCAGCCCCTTGGCCGCGCCCATCACCGAAAAAGCGGCAAGTCCGATGGCATCGAGCCACAGCAGCAATTTGTAGCGGGATTCGAACCGGTGGGCGCTGAAGAAGACCAGCACCGCGACCACGGCGCAGATCAGCACATAGCCGCTGTTGGCGACCCAGAACACCGGCAGGTTGAGGATGACGTCGCGCAGCGTCCCGCCGCCGATGCCGGTGACGCTGGCCAGGAACAGGAAGCCGATGATGTCGAGCTCTTTGCGCGATGCGGCAAGCGCGCCCGTCGCCGCGAAGACGGCGACGCCGGCATAGTCGAGCAACGCGATGGGGTTCATGGCTGAGCGAGTAGTGAGTAGCGAATAGTGAGTAGCGAAATAGCACGAAGCCGCGAATAAATATCAGCCCCTGCTCACTACTCCCTATTCGCTACTCACTATCAAGCATCCTTCTCGGCCTGCTCGTTCACCGGGCCCGGCTCGACCTTGGCCTCGGCGGCCGTCTTCGGGCCGCCCTTCGCGACACCGACCATCGCCGGCCGCAGCACGCGCTCGCCGATCGAATAGCCCGGCTGCACCACCTGGACGACGGTGCCGGCCGGAACCTCCGGATTGGGCACCTCGAATATCGCCTGGTGGAAGTTCGGATCGAACTTCTCGCCTTCGGGCGCGAGTTTCTTCACGCCATGGCGTTCCAGCGCCGAAAGCATGGCGCGCTCGGTGAGGTCGACGCCCTCGATCAGCGCCTTGAAACCGGCGTCGCCGCCAGCTTTCGCCTCGGCGGGGATCGCATCCAGCGCGCGGCGCAGATTGTCGGACACCGACAGCATGTCGCGCGCGAAATTGGCGACGGCGTAGGCGCGCGCGTCCTGCACGTCGCGCGCGGTGCGCCGCCGCAAATTCTCCATTTCGGCCGCCGTGCGCAGCGCGCGGTCCTTCAGTTCCTCGTTTTCCTTCAGCAGCCGCACCAGCGCTTCGTAGTCGCCGTCGACGCCACCTTCCGCACGCTCGCCGGAAGCCTGGGTGGCTTCCATATCTTCGGGCGTGCGTTCGTCTTTTGCCTGGTCGCTCATCGCGTTTCCCGTCATTCGGATTGGTCTGGATTTGCGCCCGATATCGAGGTTTGGAAGCGAAAAATCAAGGGGTAAGCGCTGGCATCCGATGTCGGGTGTCATTCCAAATTAATTCAAATTTTACCGTACCACGCGGCTTTGCTTGCCCTCAAATGCCGTTGCGGGAACCATAAGCGGGCTGGAGGAGTTTCGAAGCCAACACAGGATTTTGGGGCTATGAACGGCAACAAAGGCAACAGGCGCGCCGAATTGGCCAACGATATCAGGCGGCAGGCGGGCAGCGAAGCGACCAAGCGCTTTCTGCGCACCTTGCCCGCATTTCGCCTGGAAAAGGAAGTGCCCCGGCAACTGAGCGACCTGCTTGACCGCCTCAGCGGCGCAGAGGCTGAGAATGCAGGCGGCGGGCGGCGGCGGTAGCCGCGCGCCGCGACTGACGATTCAGGCCGCCTTCCGGTCGTCACGCATCAGCGCTTCGCCATGGCGGATCTCGGTGCCGAGCACTTTCAGGCATTCCCGCATGAAGGCGGCAAGGCCCGGCCAGCCCTTGGCTGAGACCAGATTGCCGTCGACATGCGCGCCGGTCGGCGCGACATCGATATAGATGCCGCCGGCAAGCGTCACTTCCGGCTCGCAATAATGCAGCGCCGCCACTTCCTTGCCGCGCACCACGCCGTCGACCGCGATCAGGATCTGCGCGCCATGGCAGATGGTGAAGATCGGCTTGCCGGTCTCATGGAAATGCCTGACCAGCGCCTGCACGCGCTTGTCGATGCGGATATATTCCGGCCCGCGCCCGCCCGCCGCGTAGACCGCGTCGTAGTCGGCCGGGTTCACCTCGGCGAAGGTCTTGTTGAGGATGTAGTCGTGGCCGAGTTTTTCGGTATAGGTCTGGTGGCCCTCGAAGTCGTGCAATGAGGTCTTGAGCACGTCGCCGGCCTTCTTGTCCGGGCACACGACATGGACGGTGTGGCCGACCGCGTGCATGGCCTGTTCGAAGACGAAAATCTCGTATTCCTCGCTGAACTCGCCAACGAGCATCAATATCTTCTTGCCTGCCATGCCGTTTCCTCCCTTTAGCTGGTTATTTATTTCGTAGCACGAAATAATAGCCCTATCCTAGGGGCAGGTCAGCAGAAGGGGAAGCCTGAATCGCCAATGTGGTCTGACCAGAACAGTGCGGCGGACGTTCCAGGCCCATTTTGAGTCGATTTGGCCAAAAATGCGCAACGCTGGTCGGACCAGGGCGATACCGCTTGCTGCGTGAAATGCCGCGTCAGCTGGGACGCTTGCGCCGCCACGAATATTTCGGACCCCTGGGCTCCACTTCCACGGCCGGCTGGTAATAGACCGGCAAGCCGCCGGTGCGGCCTTCCTCCAGGCGCTTCAAGAGCACCGGATTGGAGACCTCGAACTCGTCGAAGCCGAGCCGCAGCATATGCGGCAACTGGTCGACCAGAACTTGCCCAGTAGCGCGCACCGCGCCCTTGAAGTCATGCCGGGCGCGCAGCAATTCGCCCTTGGAAAAGGAGCGGCCGTCATTGAAGGCGGGGAAGGCGAGCGCCACCAGCGACAGCTGGTCCAGCAGGCCGGTTATCTTGTCGAGCTCGTCGCCAGGCTGCAGCAGCACGCCAAGGCGTTCGCGCGCCGACTTGCGGATCTCTTCGTCCAGCCCCAGGAAGACCTGCAGCGGCAGGATGAAGCGGCCATTGCCGGCCAGCGCCTCGGCGCTTTCGGCATGCGTCCACTCATCCTCGCGAAAGCCTTCCGGGGTCCAGAGGCGGGTCCCCCCTGTCGTCGATCCAGTCATCAAAATTCCTAAGTTCAGAAATCCAAGGTATGTCGAGAGTCAGGTCAGGCCGAGCCGAGAATGGTGGCTTCCGAGACCCGGAGCGGAGCGTACTTCAAGTACGTGAGCACCGGAAGCGCAGGAAGCCGCCGTTCGCAGGCCGGCCTCACCTGACTATCGGCATAGCCTAAAGTGAGGCGTCGGTCAGCGACTTCTCCAAACCAGAGAGGTGAATGCCGCACTCGGTCTTGGCGTGACCAGCCCAGCGGCCGCTGCGCGCATCCTCGCCCGGCTGCACCGGCTGCGTGCAGGGAAAGCAGCCGATCGAAAGATAGCCATAGGCGACCAGCGGATTTTCGCGCAGCGCATGCGCGCGCATGTAGTCGGCCTGGTCCGACGTCGTCCAATGCGCCAGCGGGTTGATGCGGATGCGCGAGCCGACCGCCTCGAAGACGGGCAGTGCCGCGCGCGTCGAAGCCTGGAAGCGCTTGCGCCCGGTGAACCAGGCGCGGAACGGCTCGACGCCGCGCGCCAGCGGCTCGACCTTGCGCACATTGCAGCAGGCGTCGGTGTTGGTCTCATGCAGCCTGCCGGTCGGATCGACCTGTTCGAGCGCGGCCTGCTCCGGCTTGATCACCCTGATATCGGTCAGGCCGAAATCGGCGACCAGCGCGTCGCGATAGCCGAGCGTCTCCTCGAAATGCTTGCCGGTATCGAGAAAGATCACCGGCAAGGTTCGGTCGATCTCCGAGATCATGTGCAGAAGCACGGCGGAGTCCGCGCCGAAGGACGACACCGCGGCGACCTCGCCGCGGAAGGCTTCGCGCGCCGAGCGCTCAATGATCTCGATCGGCTTCAGATGGCCGAGCAGCGCGTCCAGCCCCGCCGCTTCCGCGGCAACGCCGGCCTCGACGCCGACTACCCTGTCAAGCGGCCTTGGTTTCGCCAGCATAGAGCGCCTCCTTGAACGGCGCGGGACCGACACGGCGGTAGGCGTCGATAAAACGTTCTTCGGGATTGAGCCGAAGGCCAAGATAGGTATCGACGATCTGCTCGATGGCATCGGTGATCTCTTCCGAGGAGAAGCCGCGGCCGATGATCTCGCCGACCGAGGTGTTCTCGTCGGCCGAGCCGCCGAGCGTCACCTGGTAGAGCTCGGAGCCTTTCTTCTCGACGCCGAGGATACCGATATGGCCGACATGGTGGTGACCGCAGGCGTTGATGCAACCGGAGATCTTCAGCTTCAATTCGCCGATCTCGCGCTGCCGCTCGAGCGAGGCGAAGCGGCGCGAGATTTCCTGCGCCACGGGAATGGAACGCGCCGTGGCCAGCGCGCAATAGTCGAGGCCCGGGCAGGAGATGATGTCGCTGATCAGGTTCGAATTGGCGGTCGCCAGGCCGATCGCGACCAGCGCGTCATAGACCGCCTTCAGATCGGCGCGCGCCACATGCGGCAGGATCAGGTTCTGCTCGTGGCTGACGCGCAATTCGTCGAACGCATGCTTCTCTGCGATGTCGGCGACTGCCTCCATCTGACTGTCGGTGACATCGCCGGGCACCTCGCCGATGCCCTTGAGCGAAATCGTCACCGCCGCGTAGTCGGGATGGCGATGCGTCACGACATTCTGGTCGAGCCATTCCGAAAAGCTCTTGGAATCGAGCCGCGCTTGCTTGACGAGGGCATCGCCTTCCGGCCGGGCCAACAGCGCCGGCGGCGCGAAATAGGCGTTGATCGCCTGGATGTCGGCCTCCGGCAACTTCAAATCGGTGTCCTTGAGCTCCTGCCATTCGGCCTCGATCTGCCGCATGATCTCCTCGACGCCGGTCTCGTGCACCAGGATCTTGATGCGCGCCTTGTACTTGTTGTCGCGGCGGCCGTAGAGGTTGTACACGCGCAGGATCGCCGTGCAGTAGGACAGCAACTCGGCCTCCGGCAGGAAGTCTCGGATCTTCTTGGCGACCATCGGCGTGCGGCCCAGGCCGCCGCCGACATAAACGGCAAAACCCAGTTCGCCGGCCGCGTTCTTCTTCAGGTGCAGGCCGATGTCATGCGCCTGGATGGCAGCCCGGTCGCGCTCGGCGCCCGTCACCGCGATCTTGAACTTGCGCGGCAGGTACGAAAATTCCGGATGGACCGAGGACCATTGCCGCAGGATTTCCGCGTAGGGACGCGGATCGGCGACCTCGTCCGCGGCCGCCCCCGCGAAATGGTCGGCGGTGACGTTGCGGATGCAATTGCCGCTGGTCTGGATGCAATGCATCTCGACGCTGGCGAGATCGGCCAGGATCGCCGGAACGTCGGCGAGCGCCGGCCAGTGGAACTGCAGGTTCTGGCGCGTGGTGAAATGGCCGTAGCCCTTGTCGTACTTGCGCGCGATATGGCCGAGCATGCGCAATTGCCGGCTGTTGAGCGTGCCGTAGGGCACCGCAATGCGCAGCATATAGGCATGCAACTGCAAATAGACGCCGTTCATCAGCCGGAGCGGCCGGAACTGGTCCTCGCTGATTTCGCCGGCAAGCCGGCGCTTCACCTGGTCGCTGAACTCGGCGACACGGGCCTGAACGAAATCGTGGTCGAACTCGTCGTAACGGTACATGCTTCGTCTTTCAGGGCGCGTCCGCCCGCTGCCTACCTTGGATTTAAGCCGCCCGCGCCGCTTGCTTGCCGAGATCGGGATGGATGGTCGGGCCGGCGGCGCGGATCTTCTCGCGCAACCGCACCGGCTCCACCAAGCCATCGACAACCGTGACGTCGATCACGTTGACGTCCAGGACTTCGTTGTTGGCGGCGGCAGCGGCGCCGATCGCTTCGAGCCGATCCTCCGCCGTCTTGTCATGCGCGATATCGGCGTGACCGACGGTCTCCGCCCAGCCGCCATCGGCGTACCAGACGGCGATGCCGTCGGAGAGCCTGTTCGCGGTCAGTACCTTCATTGCTCAACTCCTTGGGCGACGGCTGAAGCCGCGCCCTCATGCTTGTGTGCCGCGAGCGGCTCGGATTGTTCAAAATTGGCCCCGGCAACCGCATCGCCGATGATCGTCATCACCGGTCCGGTGAGATCGGCGCGCTCCTCCAGCGACGGCAGGTCGGCAAGGGTGCCGTGGAAACGGCGGCGCTCGCCGAGGCTGGCGTTTTCGACGACAGCAACCGCCGTGTCCGGCGACAGCCCCGCTTCGATCAGCCGGCCGGCGACCTCGGCCGCGACCGAACGGCCCATATAGACGGCGACGGTCGCACCCGAGATGGCGAGCTTGGCCCAGTCGGGCAGCGAGTTGCCCTTGAGATCGTGCCCGGTGGTGAAGACCATCGACGACGAAACACCGCGCAGCGTCAGCGGCAGCTCGAAATCGGCGGCGGCGGCAAAAGCGGCGGTGACGCCCGGAACCACCTCATAGGCGATCCCGGCATCGCGAAGTGCTGCCATTTCCTCGCCGGCGCGTCCGAACACCAGCGGATCGCCGGACTTCAGCCGCACCACGCGCTTGCCGGCACGGCCGAGTTCGATGAGCAGCGCATTGATTTCAGCCTGGCTCTTGGAATGGCAGCCCTTGCGCTTGCCGACCGGCAGGCGCTCGGCGTCGCGGCGGCCCATGGCCACGATCGCCTCCGGCACCAGCGCATCGTAGACGATGGCATCGGCTTCCATCAGCAGGCGATGCGCGCGCAAAGTCAAAAGGTCCTCCGCGCCCGGACCGGCGCCGACCAGCGCGATATGTCCTTCAACCGGAGCATCCTGGGCCAAAAGCTCGAGCGCCGCGCCATGCGCCTGAGCGAATTCGCCGGCTTCGATGGCCTTGGCCGGCGCGCCGGCGAAGAAATCGCTCCAGAAGCGGCGGCGGCGATGGCCCTTCGGCAGCGTCTCAGCGGCAGTGCGGAAAGAAGCGGCAAGCGCCGCCAGCCGGCCGAGCGACGGCGACAGCATGCGGTCGATGCGCCCGCGCAGCATCTGCGCCAGGACCGGTCCGGCGCCTTCGGTGCCGATGGCAATCGCCACCGGCGCCCGGTTGACTAAGGCCGGGGTGAAGAAATCGCAGAGATCGGGACGGTCCACGGCGTTGACCGGGATGCCCAGCCGGCGTGCGTCCTCGGCTATGCGGCGGTCGACCGCTTCATCGCCGCTGGCCGCGAACACCAGGACGGCACCTTGGAGATGCACGGACTCATAGGCAGCGTTGATGTGGACGGCGCCGGCCGACGCGATGAAATCCAGCAGGCCGTCGCTGGCATTGTCGGCAACGACGCGCAGCACCGCGCTCGATTGCGAAAGTAGCCGCGCCTTGGCAAGCGCCTCCTCGCCATTGCCGACAATGGCTACGGCTTCGCCGTCGACCCGCATGAAGACGGGAAAGGCATTGAGCTTGGCGTTGGCTGGCGACATGGCGATGAGCAATAGTGGAACAGTTTGGCAGTTTTACGCGGCCACGCCAAAAATCAGAAGGCAAGCACTCGCGCGCCGCCGAACGGCAGGCAATCGCTTTTTCGCAACCGCGAAAGGCAAGAGAAAAAAATTCTACTTTGAGAGTGAAGCCGCCCGAGCGGCATAAAAAACTACCTTGATCCGTCGTAATTTTTAGCGCCGGACGGGGAAAGCTGCAAAACAGTTTTTTCTAAATTCTACTAAGTTAGTAGATTAAAGCCTGCCTTTAGCTGTTTCGGCGCCAGCCTCGTCGGCTGAGAGTGATCGAAGCGCCGCCGCCAGATCGGAACAATCATGCTTCGCGGCTCGTTTGCTTAGCAATCCATTTGTCGATCCGAAGCTCCATCGATCGGCAATCATGCAAGCAAGGAGGAACGCGATGAGCATCAAGCTGAAGCACGGATTATGGGTCGTCGTGGCCGATGGCGAGAAGGCGCTCTTCCTGCGCAACCAGGGCGACAGCAAGTTCCCGAATTTGGAAGTGGTGCAGGAGATGGAGCAGGAGAACCCCGCCACGCGCGAGCAAGGCAGCGACAAGCCAGGCCGCCAGAGCAACGAGGGTCCCCGCAGCGCCGTCGAGGAAACCGACTGGCACCGTCTCGGCAAGGAGCGCTTCGCCGTCGAGATTGCCGACCGGCTCTACAAGCTCGCGCATCGTGGCGAGTTCGACGCGGTCGTGCTGATCGCACCGCCGCAGGTGCTTGGCGAGATGCGCCAGAAACTGCACAAGGAGGTCGGTGAGAAGGTACAGGCGGAAATCCCGAAGACGCTCACCAACCACACCATTTCCGACATCGAGAACCTGCTTCAGGCGGCATGATGCAGCGGAACGAACGCAGCTTCGAAGCCTGATTGATCTAAGAGCCGTCTCTTTGGCGGCGCGGCGCCGATTTTCCGGCGCGCGCCGTTGCAATTCTGCGCGGCGATGGTTGCATCATCGCCGCTCTCCCCACCATATTGCCAGGAGGCGTCGACCCTTTGGACGGCGCTCATCCGACATCGTCAGTTTTTGAAAGGCGCTCCATAGACAATGCCGCATGACACACCCCTTATCGCCACCATCGTCGCCGGTCTGGGGCTTGCTTTTGTCTTCGGGGCTTTAGCCAACCGGTTCCGCATCCCGCCGCTTGTCGGCTATCTTGTCGCCGGCGTCCTTGTCGGCCCGAACACGCCCGGCTTCGTCGCCGACGCCAGCCTTGCAAATGAGCTCGCGGAAATCGGCGTCATTCTTTTGATGTTCGGCGTCGGCCTGCATTTTTCGCTGAAGGACCTTCTGTCCGTCCGCGCCATCGCCGTGCCGGGCGCCATCGTGCAGATCGGCTTTGCGACGCTGCTTGGCGTTGGGCTTGCCTGGCTGCTCGGCTGGTCGCTGGGGGCCGGCCTGGTCTTCGGCCTCGCGCTTTCGGTCGCCTCGACCGTGGTGCTTTTGCGCGCACTTCAGGAGCGGCGGCTGATCGAGACCGAGCGCGGCCGCATCGCCGTCGGCTGGCTGATCGTCGAGGATCTCGCCATGGTGCTGGCGCTGGTGCTTTTGCCGGCGCTCGCCGGCGTGCTTGGCGGCCAGCCCCAGGTCGATGACCATGCGAGCCTGCTCTCGCTGCCCGCCAGCTACGGCATATGGGGCGTGGTCGGCATCACGCTCGCCAAGGTCGCCGCCTTCGTCGTCGTCATGCTGGTGGTCGGCCGCAGGGTCATTCCATGGATCCTGCATTACGTCGCCCATACCGGCTCCCGGGAATTGTTCCGGCTCGCGGTGCTGGCCATCGCGCTCGGCGTCGCCTTCGGCGCGGCGAAGCTGTTCGGCGTCTCGCTGGCGCTCGGCGCCTTCTTCGCCGGCATGATCATGAGCGAATCCGAGCTCAGCCACCGCGCGGCGGAAGAATCGCTGCCGCTGCGCGATGCCTTCTCGGTGCTGTTCTTCGTCTCGGTCGGCATGCTGTTCGACCCGTTCAGCCTGATCAGCAACGGCCTGCCCATCCTCGCCACTTTGGCCATCATCGTCATCGGCAAGTCGATCGCTGCTTTCGTCATCGTCATTGTCTTCCGCTACCCGATCGCCACCGCGCTGATGATTTCGGCGAGCCTTGCCCAGATCGGCGAATTTTCCTTCATCCTGGCCGAGCTTGGCGTCGGCCTGAAACTGTTGCCAGAGCAGGGCCGCGACCTGATCCTGGCCGGCGCCATCTTGTCGATCCTGCTCAATCCGCTGATGTTCCTGATCGTGGACTGGATGAAACCCTGGCTGGAAAAGCGTGCCGGCAAGGATGCTGTGCCGACAGTGGAGCAGCGACCAATCGGCCCGGCGACCGAGCCCGGCCAGGTCGCTTCGGTGTCGGCCCCGGGTAAGGAAGACGGCCCGCCACCGAAAACGGCGCTTGCCGGCCATTCCATCCTGATTGGCTATGGCCGCGTCGGCAGCCTGGTGGGCGCGGCTCTGAAGGAAGCCGCCCTGCCCTTCCTGGTCATCGAGGATGCCGACAAGACGCTGGCGAAGCTGCGGGACGATGGCGTCGAAACCGTTGCCGGCAACGCCGCCAATGCGGACGTCTTCTCGGCCGCCAACCCGGAAGGCGCCAGGCGGCTTATCCTCGCCATCCCCAACGCCTTCGAGGCGGGGCAGGTTGTGCTCAGGGCCCGCGCGGCCAATCCGGCGATCAACGTCATTGCCCGCGCGCATTCCGACGCCGAGGTCGAGCATCTGAAAGGCCTCGGCGCCGACACCGTCATCATGGGCGAACGCGAGATCGCCCGCGGCATCGTCGAGGTGGTGACCGGCAAGACCGTCGATCGGGCCGGGCCTGCCATGGAGATCAACCCGCAGCCCGCTTGATTGGCATCACGCCACGAACGCGGAGCCGCCGTTTTGCGCGATATCGCTGAGATATTTGGCCGGCGGCTTGCCCAGCGCCTTCTTGAACATGGTGATGAAGGCGGTGACGGATTCGTAGCCGAGATCGCCCGACACCTGCTGCACGCTGGCGCCGGCGGACAGTTCCCTGAGCGCCACGATCAGGTGCAGCTGCTGGCGCCAGCGTCCGAAACTTAAGCCGGTCTCCTTCACCACGAGACGCGCCAGGCTGCTTTCGCTGACCGCAACGCGGTCTGCCCAATCGGCCAAGGTGCTGCGATCGGCGGGGTCGTCGGCCAACGCTTCGGCGATCCGTCGCAACCGGGGCTCGGCCGAGATCGGCAGGTGCAACTGCTGAACCGGCATAAGCGGCAGCTCGGCAAGCAAGACCTTTCCCAGGAAATCACATCTCGGCTCGTCCGGCGCGCACTCCGATAGCTCGATGATCAATTCGCGCAGCAGCGGCGAGATCGATAGCGTGCAGCACCGGTCCGGCAACTCGGCGGCGCCCGGCTCAATATAGACGAAGAAAATCCGCGCATTCGCCGTCGCGATGTTGCTGTGTTCCATGCGGCTCGGCACCCACACCCCGCAATGCGGCGGCACCATCCAAAGCCCGCTCGGAACGCGGCAGGTGACGCCGCCGCCGAGCGCGAAGACGAGCTGCCCTTTGCGATGCCAATGCGCCGGCACCTCGGCCTTGGTCCCGGTGACATCGACGCCAATGGCGATCGCCGGCGCGGCCACGTCGTCGACGTCGAAATCCAGCCAGGGCCAGCGGAGGATCTGTCTCATATCTGACGTCTTTTAGCGATTATTTGGCTTTATCTCTAAATTCAACAGCTGCGAAAGTCGATAGGTTTTCGAGCCGTTTCCGTCGCAATCGATCGCGGCGTTCGAGCGTCATTGAAGGTGGCCCCATGCTTGCTCTCGCTATCTCTTCAGACAGTCCGAACAGGCTGAAGCTCGTCGAAGTTGATGAGCCAAGCTGCAATACGAATGAAGCATTGGTGGCTGTTCATGCAACATCATTGAATCGTGGTGAGCTGCGCCTGCTCGGCATACGTCCCGACGGCTGGATACCTGGCCAGGACATCGTCGGCATCGTTGAGCGCGCGGCGGCCGATGGTTCAGGCTTGGCCGCAGGCACGCGCGTTGCCGCCTTGGTCGACCAGGCCGGCTGGGCTGAGCGCGTCGCCGTCCCGACCGACCGCCTTGCCGTCCTGCCGGACGCGGTCAGCTTCGCGTCCGCGGCCACGCTCCCGGTGGCGGGCACGACGGCGCTGCGGACCTTGCGCCATGGCGGCGACCTCGCCGGCCAGGGGGTCCTGATCACCGGCGCGAGCGGCGCGGTCGGCCGCTTCCAGATCCAGATCGCCCGCGAGCAAGGCGCTTCGGTGACGGCGGTCGCTTCGGCCCGGCACCACGATGATCTTCGCGATCTGGGCGCCGGGCAGGTCGTCGAGTCGATCGAACTGGCCGGGGGACTATTTTCATTGATCACCGAGTCGGTCGGCGGCAAAAGCCTCGCCGACGCGATCGAACGTGTCGCGCCCGGCGGGACTGTCGTCATGTTCGGCTCGAGCAGTGGCGAGCTCACGCCGATCGGATTCCGGCAGTTCGTTCCGGGCCACGAGGGCGCAAGGCTCCAGACTTTCGCCTACTATACGTCCGGCTCGGCCATCGGCGCCGACATCGCCACGCTGCTCGATCTGGTCGCGACCGGTCGGCTGGAGACCCGCGTGGCGATGACCGTGCCATGGACGGACATCGGCCAGGCCCTGGACGCGCTGCGGCAGCGCGGCATCAGCGGCAAGGCTGTCCTCACCATGGCCTGAAGTCAGCCAATCACACGTGCTGGCCGCCATTGATGTGGATTTCCGAGCCGGTGACGTAGGACGCCTGGCCGGAGCACAGGAAGAAGATGATGTCGGCGACTTCCGAGGTGGCGCCAAGCCGTCTCAGCGGGATCGTTTCGACGATCTTGTCGGTGCCGGGCGAAAGGATCGCGGTGTCGATCTCGCCCGGCGCGATCGCGTTGACGCGGATGCCGTGCGGACCGAAATCATGCGCCATCTCGCGCGTCAGCGAGCCGAGCGCCGCTTTCGATGTGGCATAGGCCGTGCCGGCGAAAGGATGCACGCGGGTGCCTGCGATCGAGGTGACGTTGACGATCGAGCCCTTGGCGGCGGCGAGCTCCTTGAACAGGCCTCTGGCCAGCATGATCGGCGCAAAGAAATTGACCTGGAACACGTCGCGCCAGACATGCATCGGCGTCTCGATCGAATCCATGCGCCTGCCGTCTTTCAGCTTCGGCGAGATGCCGGCATTGTTGACCAGCGCGTGCAACTGTCCGCCATGCGCCTCCAGCCGGTGGCGGATTTCCGAGACGGCGATGCCGACATCCTCCTGGTCGGCGAGGTCGACCTTGATGTGGTCCTCGGGGCCGGCCGGCCACGGGCAATCCTCGGCGAAAGCCTGGCGCGAACAGGTGATGACGCGCCAGCCCTCGCGCGAAAAGCGCTTCACGGTCGCATGGCCGATGCCCCGGCTGGCGCCGGTGAGCACGATGGTTTTTCTGCTGTCGGTCTCGGCCATGGCTTGATCTCCGGCCGGACATGTAGCCGAAGGCGCTTGCCATTACGAGAGGGCGAGTTGCCGCTTCAGCCGCCGCCCAGGATATCGAGGATCGAAGTCTGCCGCTTCTTGGTCGGTCCGCCGACATTGCCGGGCGGCACCGGATGCTTGATCGAGGCGGTCGATCCGCTGTCGCTTGGCATGTCGAAGCCGTCCGCATCGACGGTCTGGGCCGGGCGCGCCTGACGCACCGGCGTTGGCGCCGGAGCGACCGGCTGTGACTGGCCGACGGCCGCGGGCGGCGCTCGCGGCTGCGAGGCGTCAGCCGACGGGATCTCGTCCGGCACGATCGTATCGGACGGCGTTGACTTCCAGGTGCCGGGCAGCGGCCTGACCGGCACGCCTTCATGCGCGGCCACCATGAATTCGTGCCAGGCCTGCGCCGGCAGGGCGCCGCCGGTGACCTTCTTCATCGGGCTGCCGTCGTCATTGCCGAACCACACGCCCGTGGTGAGATTGGCGGTGTAGCCGACGAACCAGGCATCGCGCGAATTCTGGCTGGTGCCGGTTTTGCCGGCCGAAGGCCAGTTGAACGCCGCCTTCTTGGCGGTGCCGACCTCGACGGTGCCCGTCATCATCGAGTTCATCATGCCGACGATATCGGCCTTGATGACGCGCGGCGCGCTGCCGCCGCTGTTCTCGTAGAGCACCTTGCCGTTGGCGGTGGTGATGCGTTGGATGAAGTGGATGTCCGGCTTGTAGCCGCCGTTGGCGAAAGGCACATAGGCCGAGGTCAGTTCCAGCGGCGTCACCTCCGAGGTACCGAGCGCGATCGAGGTGTTGGCCTGCAGGTCCGATTGGATGCCCATGCGATGCGCGGCTTCCACCACGGCGTCGGGGCCGACTTCCATGGTGAGCTGGGCCGCCACCGAGTTGAGCGACTTGGCCAAAGCTGTCGCCAGCGTCACCTTGCCGTAATATTTGCCGCCGTAATTGTCCGGCGTCCATTTGCCGATCTTGATCGGCGCGTCGTTGCGGATGCTGTCAGGCGTGCGGCCGGCTTCCAGCGCCGCCATATAGACGAAGGGCTTGAAGGCCGAGCCCGGCTGCCGGCGCGCTTCCGAGGCGCGGTCGAACTGGCTGGTCGAATAATCATAGCCGCCGACCATCGCGCGCACCGCGCCGGAATCGTCGATCGACACCAGCGCGCCTTGCGTGACGTTGAGCTTCTTGCCGCTCTCATCGATCAGCCGGCGGATCGACTGTTCGGCAAGCTTCTGCAGGTTGAGGTCGACCGTGGTGTTGATGACGATGTCGCCGCGCACGTCGCCGATGAGGTCCGGGAGTTCGTCCATCACCGTATCGGCGACATAGTTTTCCGAGCCGGTCCAGTAGGACGGCGCACGCGTCGCCGGCGCGCTCAGCGCCGTCTTGTATTCCTTGTCGCTGATCTTGCCGGTCTCGCGCATGGCCGCGAGCACGAGCTGCGCCCGCTCCTCGGCCGCCTTCGGATCGCGCGCCGGCGACAGCTTGGACGGCGCCTTCAGCAGGCCCGCCAGCAGCGCGGCTTCCGAAAGCGTCACGTCGCGCGCGCTCTTGCCGAAATAGCGCCGCGAGGCCGCCTCGACGCCATAGGCGCCCGAGCCGAAATAGACCCGGTTGAGGTACATTTCGAGGATCTGATCCTTGCTGTGCTTGTGCTCGAGCCACAGCGCGAGCAGCACTTCCTGGACCTTGCGCTCCAGCGTGCGGTCGGGTGTCAGGAACAGGTTCTTGGCCAGCTGCTGCGTCAGCGTCGAGCCGCCCTGCGAGAAATGGCCGCCGATGAGATTGGCGACCATGGCGCGCGACAGGCCGATCGGGTCGATGCCGAAATGCGAATAGAAGCGCCGGTCCTCGATGGCGACCACGGCCTCTGGGATATAGGGCGACATTTCGTGCAGGCCGACGGCCTCGCCGCCCGACGCACCGCGATTGGCAATCAGCGCGCCATCGACCGAGACGATCTTGATGTTCGGCGCACGGTCCGGGACCGACCACGTCGTCGCCGCCGGCATCTTGGCGCCGTAATAGACGACGATGCCGGCCGTCGCGATACCGCCCCATATGCAGAGCACGAAGCACCAGTAGACAAGCCGCGTGGCGATGCCGAGCAGCCCGCGCCGATTGCGGTCGCGGCCACGGCCGCGCGATTTCGCCTTGGCGGACCTGCCCTTCGAAGCGGATTTACGACTGCCCGGCACGACACGATCCTCCTCGCTGACCGAAAAGCCCTCGGAGGATTTCGCGCGCGGCGATCCCTCGAAGCTCGGTTCGATGCGACTGTCTCTGCGGTTCGCCATGCGCTCTTGCTTGCTGCCCCGGTGCCGATGGCGTTCGGGTTGAAGACTAGATGCGGCGGTTTAAAGGCGGGTTAAAGCAGGGTTTATGCAGCCTTTTGAAAACCCTTGCGATTTTCTGAATCCGGCTGTCTCGCGCTATCTTTTGCAGTCGGGTCCATTGCGGGGCGCCGCATGATTACGAGTGGATGGTTGCTCAAAGTCCCGCTGCCTTGGCCAGATAGGGCGCCAGCGCCAACGCGTAGGTTGCCGTCAGATGATGGTTGTCGCGCAGCACGACAATGTTGCCGACCACCGCCGGGCAGCTCTCCTTGCCGCATAGTGCATCGTTCATGTCGACCACGCTCACCCCCGCCACGGACCGGGCGGCGAGCGCGTAGATGTCTTCCCGTTCGACCTCGCTGCGCGGATTGACGCATTTGCCGGGATCGGTCCCCAGGCAATTGCGCGGATCGAACAGGCTGAAAGGTGTGTTGCGGATCGCGACGACGCGCACGCCCTCACTTTTGAGCTCGCTCCAGACGCTGCGCAATCCCTCGATCATCGCGTCCCGCGCGACGCCGGTGTAGTTGCTCTGGCTGGTGATCACGAGATCGGGCTTCAGCTTCGCGATTTCGGCGAGAACTTTCTCCCGCCACAGCGCGCATTGCTCATACGGCTTGCCGTCGTCAAGGATGGTGACCCGGGTTACCGGGCAGGCCGCCTTGGTGAAGCTGACGAGCTTCCATTTTCTGTCTTTGGCGATTTTGTCGATTGCCGGCACCCATTGCGCCGCGTGGGAATCGCCCATCACGACAATGTTCCTCGTCCCAGCCGGGTCGCCGAGCGGGCAACCGGTCGCATCGGTCCCCTTCTGCTCCTGATGACATTTCATCCCGTAGATGACGGGCACATCGCTGCCGATCTTGCTCAAGGGTGGCAGCGGCTTGATGCCCTCGGGAACGACAGCGTTCGCCAGCAAGGCCGCAGGTCCCGGATAATTCGGCGTTCCGATCAGGCTGGTATCGATGGGCTGCCGGTCGATCGCATGGACGAGTCCGCCGGCCACCGCCACGCACAACCCCACCGCCACCGTGCCGTCGATCAGCGGCCGCCATGCCAGGGACGAGCGCGAATGGCGATAGGGCTGTTCGATGAAGCGGTAGGAGAGACCGGAAACGACCAAGGTGGCGATGATCAGCCCAACGCCATCGAGAAGGTCGATCGCGCCGCACTGCTCCGTATAGAAAATGATCAGCGGCCAATGCCACAGATAGATCGAATAGGAGCGATCGCCGATATAGCGCAGCGCCGCGATGTCCAGGCCGCGGAAGCGGCCCATGCGTACGCTGCCGGCCGCGACGATCAGAGCCGCGCCGAGCGTCGGCAGCAGCGCCTTGAAGCCCGGAAAATCGGTCGCCCTTGTAAACAGCATCGCCGACGCAAGCATCGCCAGCATGCCGGCGACAGCCATCCCCGCCCGGGCACGCGCTTTCGGCTGGAACCGGTCCAGGGTCAGCGCCAGCAGCCCGCCAAGCGCCAGTTCCCAGACCCGGGTATGGGTAACGAAATAGGCCCATGCCGGATCGGATCGGGTGAGAGCGACGGAAGCCGCGAGCGACCCCGCCAGGACCACGCCGAGCACGAACGTAAGTGTTTGCACGGGCGAGTGCCCGCGACGCCTGGCCCACCACAGCGCAGCGATCATCAGCACAGGCCAGACGATGTAGAACTGCTCCTCGATCGACAGCGACCAGAAATGCTGCACCGGGCTCGGGGCGTCCTCGGCGCCGAGATAGTCCACGGCCTGCTCGGCAAGCCGCCAGTTCTGCACGTAGAGCGCGCTTGCAATAACCTGCCTGGCGGTTTCTTCCCACCAGGCGTCCGACACGAACAGCAGCGTTCCCGCGAGCGTGACGAAGAGCGCGACGATCGCCGCCGGCAGCAATCGCCTGACCCGGCGCGTGTAGAAGCCGACAAGCGAGATGCCGCTATCGCTCAGAGCCATGCGCGTAAGCAGGCCGGTGATCAGGAAGCCGGAGATGACGAAGAAGATGTCGACCCCGACATAGCCGCCGGGAAGCGCTGCCGGCCAGATGTGGAAAATCACCACAAAGGCTACGGCAAGCCCGCGCAGCCCCTGTATCTCCGGCCGAAATCCCCCCGGCGCAATGTCGTCTCGCAAAGCCAGTCTAGCCCCTCACGGCGCCAGCCATTTCCGGCTGGCCACCGTGGTCAATTCTGCTGGATCGAAATGCCCTTGTCGTCGATCTTGAGCTCGACGCCTTTCGGCCTGGTCTGCTCGCGATAGACATAGATGCCGAGCGCGATGACCACCGCGACCAGCGCCCCGATGATGAGATAGAGCGTGTTCTGCCTCATTGCGCCCCCTTGTTTCGGTCGAGACCCGCCTTGAAGCTCGCAGGCGGCGGTCGCCTACTGGTCGTCGTCCTCGGATGCCGGACGCCAGCTCGTCGGATCGACCTTCTTTTGCGTGTCGCTGTCGGTGTAGACCCACCAGCCGCCGTCGCGATACTGGCCGATGGATTCATTGACGACGCCGTCGCCGTCCTTCCACAGGATGGTGACTTTCGACCCGTCCTTCGGCGCGCTTTCTATCGATTTGCGCTCTGCCATGTCACTCCCTCCATGAACCGGCCCCGCCGCGAACCGGCCCTGCATAGACCGGCATGAACGTCCCTGGACGCGCCGGGTTCCGTCAGCTGTGCGCGAAGATGTCTTCCTCGGCCCAGCCCATAAGGTCGAGCTTGGCGCGGGTCGGCAGGAAACGGAAGCAGGCGTCCGCCTCCTTGGTGCGGTTTTCGCGTGCCAGGCGCGCGCCCAGCACCTCATGCAGCCTGTGCAGGTAGAGCACGTCCGAGGCGGCATACTCGAGCTGTTCGGGCGAGAGCGTTTCGGCCGCCCAGTCGGAGGATTGCTGCGCCTTGGAAAGGCCGATGCCGAGCAGTTCGTTGCAGAGATCCTTCAGCCCGTGACGATCGGTATAGGTGCGGGTGAGCCGCGAGGCGATCTTGGTGCAGAACACCGGCTCGGCCATCACACCGAAGGTGTGGTAGAGCACGGCGATGTCGAACCGGCCGTAGTGAAACAGCTTGGTGATTGTGTTGTTTCTCAACAGGCTGGCGAGGTTTGGCGCCTCTTTCTGGCCCGGAGCGATCTGGATGACGTCAGCGCTGCCGTCGCCGGGCGAAATCTGCACCACGCAGAGCCGGTCGCGATGCGGGTTGAGCCCCAGCGTTTCCGTGTCGATGGCCACCGCCCCGACATTGTAGCGCGACAGGTCAGGCAGATCGTTTTTGTGGAAACGGATATCAGTCATTCTCTTCTCCGGATCGCGGCCGCAATACCGCGCATCGCCTGGGATGCGCCAGCAGGCGGCGCGTTGCGCTGGTCATTCGTCCTCGCCGCGATCCGGAGAAAAATCAACAGAAAGTTGAATTTCAACGCGTCAGCGCATCAAGGATTCGCGCCCAGGACCGCTGCCCCTTGTGGAAGGAGGTCAGCTCGTATTTCTCGTTCGGCGAGTGGATGCGGTCGTCGTCGAGGCCGAAGCCGACCAGCAGCGATTCCATGCCGAGATAGGTCTGGAAATCGCCCACCACCGGGATCGAGCCGCCGCCGCCGGTGGTCACGGCCTGCCTCTCCCACTCGTCCGACAGCGCGTCCTTGGCTTTGGTCAGGAACGGCGAGTCATAGGAAAGCTGGATCGCCGGCGAGCCGCCATGCGGGTGGAATTCTACCGAGCAGTCGCCGGGGATGCGCTCGCGCACAAAGGCCTGGAAGGCGGCGCGGATCTTCTTCGGATCCTGCCTGTGAACGAGCCGGAACGACACTTTCGCCGACGCTTCCGCCGCGATCACCGTCTTGAAGCCCCTGCCGGTATAGCCGCCGATGATGCCGTTGAATTCCGCGGTCGGCCGCGCCCAGGTGAGCTCGAGCACCGAGCGCCCTTTTTCGCCGGCCGGAATGGAAAGTCCGACCGGTCCAAGGAAGGTCTCGGCCGTTTCGCCGAGCCCTTCCCAGGATTTCAGCACCTGCGAGGGCGTCTCCTCGACGCCGTCATAGAAGCCCGGAATGGTGACATGGCCGTCCTTGTCGTGGACGTCGGCCAGCACCTTGGCCAGGATGCGGATCGGATTGGCGGCCGGCCCGCCATAGAGGCCTGAATGCAGGTCGCGGTTGGCCGCCTTGACGGTGATCTCCTCGCCGACCATGCCGCGCAGTGACACGCAGATCGACGGCGTCTCGCGATTCCACATGCTGGTGTCGCAGACCAGCGCGAAATCCGCCTTCAGCTCGGCGGCGTTGGCTTCCAGGAACGGCTTCAGCGACGGCGAGCCGGATTCTTCCTCGCCCTCGAACAGGATGGTAACGCGGCAAGGCAGATTGCCGTGCACCTGCTTCCAGGCGCGGCAGGCCTCGACGAAGGTCATCAGTTGCCCCTTGTCGTCGGCCGAGCCGCGTCCGGTGATAACTTTGCGTCCAGGCTCGATCTCCTTGATCGACGGCGCGAACGGATCGGTTTCCCACAATTCGATCGGATCGACCGGCTGGACGTCGTAGTGGCCGTAGAACAGCACATGCGGCGCGCCTGCCGGCCCCTCGTGATGCGCCACCACCATCGGATGTCCGGGCGTGTCGCGCACGCTTGCGTCGAAGCCGATCAGCTTGAGTTCGGCCACCAGCCATTCGGCCCCCTTGCGGCAGTCGGCGGCAAAGGCGGGATCGGTGGAGATCGACTTGATGCCGAGCAGGCCGAACAGCCGCTCCAGGCTCTGGTCGAGGTTCTGGTCGAGACGGTCGAGGACGGGGGAGAGTTTGGACATTTTGGGGGCCTTTCGATTTTTGCGGCAGACCCTAAAGGGCGATGCGGAAAACGAAAAGCCGCGATCGTTGGACCAAGCGGGAAAGGCTTGCCTGGAGGCAAAAAAGAACCGCCGTGGTGGAGGGGGAACCACGGCGGTCTTTACTCGAAACGATGCGGCAGCCCGGAGAGGGGGGATAGGCTGCCGCAAGTTGCCCGGGATAGGCGGGGGACGGGCCTTACTCCGGACTTCGGCGAAAACTGCCGATGAGATGTATTTGGGTCTGTGAACGTGGCGATTCAAGGGCACGAAAATTACACTTTTGTAACATGCCCGTGAGCAGTGGATTCCCGCCAGGACAGTATCTGTCAGGGGTGTTGCCCGAACTGGCAGGTTGCACAGCCTTTGGCATGGACCGCGAAGGCTGGCCGCGCTATCCCTGCCGGCATGAAAAAAGGCGATCACCTCTTCCTCGTCGACGGCTCCGGCTACATTTTCCGCGCCTATCACGCGCTGCCGCCGCTGAACCGCAAATCCGACGGCCTGCCGACCAGCGCCGTGCTCGGCTTCTGCAACATGGTGTGGAAGCTGATGCAGGACGCCCGCAATACCAGTGTAGGCATCGTGCCGACGCATTTCGCCGTCATCTTCGACTATTCCTCGAAAACCTTCCGCAGCGATCTCTATCCCGAATACAAGGCGAACCGCTCGGCGCCGCCGGAGGACCTGATCCCACAATTCGGGCTGATCCGCCAGGCGACCGTGGCCTTCAACCTGCCCTGCATCGAGATGGAGGGGTTCGAGGCCGACGACATCATCGCGACCTATTGCCGGTTGGCCTGCGAGGTCGGCGCCGACACCACCATCATCTCCTCCGACAAGGACCTGATGCAACTGGTCGGTCCGACGGTCGGCATGTACGACCCGATGAAAGACCGCCAGATCGGCATTCCCGAGGTGATCGAGAAATGGGGCGTGCCGCCGGAGAAGATGATCGACCTGCAGGCGCTGACCGGCGATTCGGTCGACAACGTGCCGGGCGTGCCCGGCATCGGCCCGAAGACCGCGGCGCAGCTGCTGGAACAGTTCGGCGACCTCGACGGGCTGCTGGCGCGCGCTTCCGAGATCAAGCAGGACAAGCGCCGCGAAACCATCATCGCCAATACCGACAAGGCGCGCATCTCGCGCGAGCTGGTGACACTGAGGAACGACGTGCCCCTGAAGGAGGGACTGGACGATTTGGTCCTGCATGAGCCGGACGGGCCGAAGCTGATCGGCTTCCTGAAGACGATGGAATTCACCACGCTGACGCGGCGCGTCGCCGAGGCGACCGCCACCGAGATCGGCGATGTCCAGGCTTCCGCCGTCACCGTCGAGCGCGCCGATACCGCGCATGGCCCCGATGTCGGCGCCGGCGCGCCATCGAGACAGCCGGCACCTGAATCGAAGGGTACCGCGAAACCTGCCACAAGGGGCGAGGACGCGCCGCCGCAGGGCGACACCCCTTCGCTGCTCTCGGCGCTGCGGCTCGAACAGGCGGCGGCCCGCAAGATCGACCCCTCGGCCTATACCGCCATCCGCGATGCGGCGGCGCTCAAGGCCTGGATAGCCGAAGCCCGCGACGCCGGCGTCCTTGCGCTCGACGCCGAGACCAACTCGTCCGATCCGATGCAGGCCGACCTTATCGGCATTTCCATGGCGATCGCGCCGGGCCGGGCTGTCTATGTGCCGCTCGCCCACAAGAGCGGCAATGGCGACCTGCTCGGCGGCGGCATGCTGGAGAACCAGATTCCGGTCCGCGAGGCGCTGGCGCTGCTCAAGCCGTTGCTCGAGGACCGGTCGGTTCTCAAGATCGTCCAGGACACGAAATACGACATCGTCGTGATGGGCCGGCACGGCATCGAGGTCGGGCCGTTCGACGACACGATGTTGATCTCCTACGTGCTTGACGCAGGCACCTCCGGCGGCCACGACCTCGTCTCGCTGTCGGAGAAGTGGCTCGGTCACGCGCCGGCCTCGAAGAAGGAACTCGCCGGCTCGGGCAAGAGCGCCATCGGCTTCGACCAGGTCGATATCGAGCGCGCGACGAGATACGCCGCCGAGCAGGCCGACATTGCGTTGCAGCTCTGGCTGGTGCTGAAGCCAAGGTTGGCCGCCAAGGGCCTCGTTTCCGTCTACGAGCGACTGGAGCGGCCGCTGGTGCCGGTGCTTGCCCGGATGGAACAGCGCGGCATCTCGGTCGACCGCCAAATCCTGTCGCGACTGTCGGGCGAATTGGCGCAGGGCGCCGCCCGCGTCGAGGAGGAAATCTACGGAATCGTCGGCGAACGCATCAACATCGGCTCGCCCAAGCAGCTCGGCGATATCCTGTTCGGCAAGATGGGCCTGCCGGGCGGTTCCAAGACCAAGACCGGCCAATGGTCGACCTCGGCGCAGCTTCTGGAAGATCTTGCCACCGAAGGCCACGAGCTGCCGCGCAAGATCGTCGACTGGCGCCAGCTCACGAAGCTGAAATCGACCTATACCGACGCGCTGCCGGGCTTCATCAACCCCGGCACCAACCGCGTCCATACCTCCTATGCGCTCGCCGCGACGACGACGGGGCGTCTGTCGTCCTCCGATCCCAATCTGCAGAACATCCCGGTGCGCACCGCCGAGGGCCGCAAGATCAGGACCGCCTTCATTGCGGAGAAAGGCCACAAGCTGGTCTCGGCCGACTACAGCCAGATCGAGCTGCGCGTGCTTGCCCATGTCGCGGAGATCCCGCAGCTCAAGCAGGCCTTTGCCGACGGCGCCGACATCCATGCCATCACCGCATCGGAAATGTTCAACGTGCCGGTCGAAGGCATGCCTTCGGAGGTACGTCGGCGCGCCAAGGCGATCAATTTCGGCATCATCTACGGCATCTCGGCCTTCGGCCTCGCCAACCAGCTCTCGATCCCGCGCGACGAGGCGAGCGCCTATATCAAGCGCTATTTCGAGCGTTTCCCAGGCATCCGCGACTATATCGAGGAAACCAAGGCCTATGCGCGGGAGAACGGTTTCGTCGAGACCATCTTCGGCCGCCGCATCCACTATCCGGAGATAAGGTCGTCCAACCCGTCGGTGCGCGCCTTCAACGAGCGCGCCTCGATCAACGCCAGGCTCCAGGGCACCGCCGCCGACATCATCCGCCGTGCCATGGTGCATATGGAAGAGGCGCTGGACAAGGCGAAACTCTCCGCCCGCATGCTGTTGCAGGTGCATGACGAACTGATCTTCGAAACGGTGGACTCGGAGGTCGAGGCGACCATCCCCGTGGTGCGCCGCGTGATGGAGAACGCGCCGATGCCGGCGGTCTCGATGTCGGTGCCGCTGCACGTCGACGCACGAGCGGCGAACAACTGGGACGAGGCGCATTAGGCGCTACCCCACGCTGTAAGAGCGTCGAGATTCAGGTCAGGTCGAGTCGAAAATGGTGGGTCCCGAGAACCGGAACGGAGCGTACTTAAAGTACGTGAGCACCGGAAGCGCAGGGAGCCGCCATTTGCAGGCCGACCTCACCTGAATATCGGCGTTCTTACGCCGCTTCAGCCCTGCATTTGGCACACACCCCGCGAAACTCGATCACTGCTTTTTTCGCCGCAAATCCGGTCGAGCGCACCCATTCGTCAAGCCGGTGATCGACATCGTGGTCGGACATTTCGGTCACCTGGCCGCAATTGTCGCAAATGGCGAAGGCCGTCATCGAATGGCTGTGGTCGTGCGGCTCGGCGCAGGCGACGAAGGAGTTGAGGCTTTCGAGCCGATGCACGAAGCCGGACTTCACCAGCGTGTCGAGCGCCCGATAGACCTGCAGCGGCGCCCGGAAACCGCGCTCGCGCAGCTGGTCGAGCAGCGTATAGGCGCTGAGCGGCCCGCTGGACGCCTCGAGCTTCTCGAGCACGCAGAGCTGGTTCTTGGTTAGCGCATCTCTTGCCGTCATCTTGTTCGCCCAATCGACGCTCGCAGCAGATCTCGCATGCGAACGACTTCAATTTCCTCTGAGATAGCGACGAACGAGTGATTTTGCCACTGTTTCCGAAGCGCGCCCCCTCCGACACGACGCGATGGCGATGGTTCGCCGGCTAACCGCTACTTGCGCGGCGGTCCCTTGCGTTCGGCGGAAGCCGCCCAAAGGTTGATGTCGGACTCGCGCGCGTAAGTGTCGATCTCGGCCAACTCGGCATCGGAGAACTCGAGCGCCTTGAGCGCGCCGACGCAATCCTCGACCTGTTCCGGCCGGCTGGCGCCGATCAGCGCCGTGGTCACGCGGCCTTTGCGCAGCACCCAGGCCAGCGCCATCTGCGCCAGCGTCTGGCCGCGGCGGCCGGCAATGGCGTTGAGCGCCTGGATGTTGGCGATCGACTGGTCGTTGATGAAGGCGGGCTTGAGCGATTTGCCTTGGGATGCGCGGCTGCCGTCGGGAATGCCGCCGAGATATTTGTCGGTCAGCATGCCCTGCGCCAGCGGCGAGAAGACGATCGAGCCGATGCCGAGCCCCTCCAGCGTGTCGAGCAGCCCGTCCTCCTCGACCCAGCGGTTGAGCATCGAATAGCTCGGCTGGTGGATCAGGCACGGCGTGCCGAGCCGCCGCAATATGTCGGCCGCCTCGCGCGTGCGCTGCGAATTGTAGGAAGAGATGCCGGCATAGAGCGCCTTGCCCGAGCGCACCGCGTGGTCGAGCGCGCCCATCGTTTCCTCGAGCGGCGTCTCGGGATCGAAACGGTGCGAATAGAAGATGTCGACATAGTCGAGCCCCATGCGCTTGAGGCTCTGGTCGAGGCTGGCCAGTACATATTTGCGGCTGCCCCATTCGCCGTAGGGACCGGCCCACATCTCGTAGCCGGCTTTGGTCGAGATGATGATCTCGTCGCGATAGGCGGCGAAATCGGTGCGCAGGATCTCGCCGAACGCGGTTTCCGCCGAGCCGGGAGGCGGACCGTAATTGTTCGCGAGGTCGAAATGCGTGATACCGAGGTCGAAGGCCTTGCGCACGAGCGCCTGCTTGGTCTTGTGCGGCGTGTCGTTGCCGAAATTGTGCCACAGCCCGAGCGAGATCGCCGGCAGCTTCAGGCCGGACCGCCCGCAGCGGTTATAGATCATCTTCTCGTAGCGGTTCTCGGCGGCGACATAGGGCATGGGAAATCCTCGGGGTCGAAGCGGCGCCGCGGGCGCCGTCATGGCGGATTGAATCGATGCTTGTCCCCCACCATTACCCTCTCCCCGCCGGGACGGGGAGAGGGTCGCCACCTACTTTTTCTTCGCCAGCAGCGCCTTGGCGTTCTTGACGCCGAGCGCGGCGGGCCGCTCGCAGGTCGTCTGCATGGCGACGTACTTGCCGCTTTCGCCGGAACGCAGGATGCCGGTCATGACATCGACCGCGTGCAGCGCCAGCTCCATCGAGCAGCGATGCGGCCGTCCCTCGGCAATCGCGACCGCCATGTCGGCCAGGCCGGCGGTGCGGTAGTTCGCCATCATGCCATGGCCATGCATCTCGTTCGGCACGCCGAACGGATGGTTCCATTTCGGCAGTTTCTTCACCGGCTTGGCCGAGTCGGTGAAGCGCACCTCGCCGCCGAAGAAATTCGGGTCCGGCACGAAAACGGTGCCCAATTCACCGTAGAGCTCCATCGGCGCGTGGCCATGGCTCCAGACGTCCCAGCTGGTGTTGAGCGTGATCACCGCGCCATTGGCGAATTCAAGCAGCGCATGGATGGTGGTCGGCGTGTTCACCGGGATCTTTTCGCCCGCACGCGGCTTCGACGAAATCGTACGCTCCTTGGCCGGCGTCGTCGCGAAGGCCGCCACCTGTTTCACCGGCCCGATCAGCTGGACCAGGTTGGTGACATAATACGGCCCGATATCCAGCACCGGACCGGCGCCCGGCTGGAAGAAGAAATCCGGGTTGGGGTGCCAGTGCTCCATGCCGTGGCCCATCACATGGCAGGTGCCGCTGGTGATTGCGCCGAGCTTGCCGCTGTCGATCAGATCGCGGACCAGTTGGTGCGCGCCGCCGAGGAACGTGTCTGGCGCCGAACCGATGCGCAGGCCCCTCTTCTCGGCCCGTTTCTTGAGATCGAGCCCTTCCCCGATCGACAGCACGAACGGCTTTTCCGAATAGACATGCTTGCCGGCGTCGAGCACCGCTTTGGAGACTTCGTAGTGTACCGCCGGAACCGTGAGGTTGACGATGATGTCGATCTCGTCGTCCTTGAGCAGGTCGTTGACCGTCTCGGCACGCAGCTTGAACTCCTTTGCCCGCGCTTTCGCCGCATCCATGTTGATATCCGCGCAGGCGCGCATCTTGATGCCGCGAAACAGCGGCGACAGCGAGAAATACGCCTTCGAGATGTTGCCGCAGCCGATGACGCCGACGCCAAGTTTCTCTGCCATTTCGATCACTCCTGCCAGCTCTTGGCTGCCGCGATGGAGCGGCGGGCATAGCGCTCGATGTCGTTGGGGTTGTCCTGCTCCATGATGAAATACTGCGCCGCGCTCTTGGCGCGCAATGTCTTGAACAGGCCCGCCCAGTCGATTGTGCCGTGGCCGACGTCGGACCAGCCGTCCTCGTCCAGCCCCTCGCCCGGCTTCGCCATGTCCTTGACGTGGACGGCGACAATGCGCTTGCCGTGCTTTTCGATCCAGGGCAGCGGATCGGCGCCGCCGCGGATCACCCAGGCGACGTCCATCTCCCAGCCGATGTCGGGCGCGGCGGACAGGATATGGTCCTGCGGCAGCGAGCCGTCGGCAAGCGGCTTGAACTCGAAATCATGGTTGTGCCAGGCAAAGCCGTAGCCGGCCTTCTTTGCCACCTCGCCGACCTTGGCGAGACGCTCGCCGAAGCCGCGCCAGCCGGCGGCATCGGACGGGCGCTGATCGGGCATCAGATAGGGGCAGATCAGGAGCGTGATGCCGAGCGCGTCGGCGGTTTTGCGCACGCCGTCGAAATCATTCTCCAGCGCGTCGATCGAGAAATGCCCGGTCGGCATCGCAAGCCCGTTCCTGTCGAGCTCGGCGCGGAACGCTTTCGGGTCGTCATAGACGCCGCCGAAGCCCTCGACTTGGCTGTAGCCGAGCTCGCCGAGCATTTTCACCACGCCGTTCCATGGCTGGAAATTACGGGCGCTGTAGAGTTGGAATGACCAGTTCATCTGTCCTGTCCGTTCTGTTGGTCCTGGGGAGTTAAATTCGGTTGCCGGTTTGAGCGTCGAAGAGCGAGGCGCGCAGCGGATCGAAGCCGATGCCGACCGCATCCCCGTTCTTCGGCGTGCGTTCGGAGGTGACGCGCACGGTGAAGTTCTGCCGGCCGAGCTTCAGCCACACCAGTGTGTCGGAGCCCATCGGCTCGACGACTTCGACATTGGCTGTCGCGGTGAAGGGCCACCCCGTGCCGCTGTTGAAGGCGACATGCTCTGGCCGGATGCCGAACACAGCAGGGCCGGGCGCCGGCTCCTTTTCGAAGGAATAGGTCGCAAGCGGGATGCGAACATCCTCGACGGCAAAGTGCCAGTCGCCGCCGTCCTTCTCCAGCCGGCCGTCGATGAAATTCATCGCCGGCGAGCCGAGGAAGCCGGCAACGAAGCGGTTGACGGGGCGGTTGTAGATCGTCTGCGGCGCGTCGAGCTGCTGGATCACGCCGCCCTTCATCACCGCGATCCGGTCGGCCAGCGTCATCGCCTCGATCTGGTCGTGGGTGACGTAGATCATCGTGTTCTGCAAGCGGCGGTGCAAAAGCTTGATCTCGACGCGCAACTCCGAACGCAGCTTGGCATCGAGATTGGAGAGCGGCTCGTCGAACAGAAAGACGTCGACGTCGCGCACCAGCGCGCGCCCTATCGCCACGCGCTGGCGCTGGCCGCCGGACAGTGCCGAAGGCTTGCGCTGCAGCAGCGGCTCGATCTGCAGGATCTCGGCGGCGCGCGCGATGCGCTTGGCGATCTCGTCCTTCGCCACGCCGGCGACGCGCAGGCCGAAGGAAAGGTTCCTCTCCACCGTCATCTGCGGGTAGAGCGCATAGGACTGGAACACCATGCCGATGCCGCGGTCCTTCGGCTCCTCCCAGGTGACGTTCTTGCCCTTGATGAAGATGCGCCCGTCGGAAATGTCGAGCAGCCCGGCGATGCAGTTGAGCAAGGTCGACTTGCCGCAGCCGGACGGCCCGAGCAGCACGATGAATTCGCCGTCGGCGACATCCAGGTTGAGCGTCTGCAGCACCGAGACGGCACCGAAATTGAGCGAAAGGTCCTGGATCGAAACGCTGGGATTGGCGATTTCAGCGGCCATCATCATCCTTTCACCGCGCCGGCGGCGATGCCGCGCACGAAGAGCTTGCCGGAAATGAAGTAGACGACGAGCGGAACGAGGCCGGTCAGGATGGTCGCGGCCATGTTGACGTTGTATTCTTTCACGCCCTGCACCGAGTTGACGATGTTGTTGAGCTGCACCGTCATCGGATAGGTGTCGGGGCGCGTGTAGACGACGCCGAACAGGAAGTCGTTCCAGATGCCGGTCACCTGCAGGATGATGGCGACCACGAAGATCGGCAGCGACATCGGCAGCATGATGCGCAGATAGATACCCCAGAAACCGGCGCCGTCGACGCGCGCGGCGCGGAACAGCTCCTCCGGCATCGAAGTGAAATAGTTGCGGAAAAGCAGCGTCAGGATCGGCATGCCGAAGATCGAATGCACGATCACCAGGCCGGTCAGCGTGCCGTAGATGCCGATCTCGCGCAGGATGATGACGATCGGATAGATCATCACCTGGTAGGGGATGAAGGCGCCGACGATCAGGATGATGAAGAAGGTGTCGGCGCCCTTGAAGCGCCAGTTGGCCAAGGCATAGCCGTTCACCGAGGCAATCGCGATCGACAGGATCACCGACGGCACGGTGATGCGCACCGAATTCCAGAAACCGCGCGAAAGCCCGTCGCAGTTGAGCCCGGTGCACGCTGTCGCCCAGGCTTTCACCCAGGGTTCGAAGGTGATCTCCACCGGCGGCGAGAAGATGTTGCCGAGGCGGATTTCCGGCATGCCCTTCAGTGACGTGACGATCATCACGTAGAGCGGCAAAAGGTAATAGAGCGCCACGACGATCAGCGTGCCGTAGAGGAAGATATTGCGGCGCGACAGCACGTGCCGCGGCTTGGGCCCGCTCGGGCCGGTGGCATCGCGCCTGAGCGCTTCGGCACCGGTGGACAGGGAGGCGACGTCAGCCACGCTTCTTGCCTCCGAATTCGAGATAGGCCCATGGCACGATGACGATCACCACCGACAACAGCATCATGGTCGAAGCGGCGAAACCCTGGCCGAGATTCTGGGCGAAGAACATGTAGTCGTAGACATATTTCGCCGGCACTTCGGAGGCGATGCCGGGGCCGCCGCTGGTCTGCGCCACGACCAGGTCATAGACCTTGACGATGCCGGCGGCGATGATCACCAGCGTGGTGATGAAGACCGGCCGCATCATCGGGATGACGATGAAGAGATAGGTCTTCCAGGCCGGAATGCCGTCCACCCTCGCCGCCTTCCAGATGTCCTCGTCGATGCCGCGCAGTCCGGCGAGCATCAGGCACATGATCAAGCCCGTGCCTTGCCAGAGCGCCGCGATCGAAATGCCGTAGATGACGATGCTGGAATTGTAGAGCGGATCGAAGCTGAAGCTCGTCCAGCCGAGGTCGCGCACGACGCGCTGGACGCCGAAGTCCGGATTGAGCAGCCACTGCCAGACCAGCCCGGTGACGATGAAGGACAGCGCGAAGGGATAGAGGAAGATGGTGCGGAATGTGTCCTCGAAACGGATCTTCTGGTCGAGAAGGGCGGCAAGCAGGAAGCCGATGACCAGCGAGAACACCAGCGAGATCACGCCGTAGATCAAAAGGTTCTCGATCGACACCAGCCAACGCGATGTCGACCACAGCCGGTGATACTGGTCGAGCCCGACGAAATTGAGCCGCGGCAACAGCTTCGAATTGGTGAAAGAGTAGAGCACCGTCCACGCCGTGCCGCCGACGAACACCACCAGCGCGGTGAGCACCATCGGGATCGATGCGACCTTGGCGTTCAGGTTGCGGAAAAGCTTACTCGGGCGTTCGCTGCTGCTCATCTCGGCCGGCCGGGCAATGAGGACATCGAGCTCCCGACCCCGATAGGCTGGGGTCGGAAGCCGGCGGGGGCGCCGGTCGTCAGTCCGCCGAACCGATGATCTCGGCGAAGCGCTTCTGTGCCTCTTCGATTGTCATGTCGGGCTTGGCGAAGAATTCGGAGAACAGGTCTTCCTTCTGCTTCTGGGTGTCCTGCGAAAGCAGCTGGTCCGTCCAGGGCATGACGGCGCCCTTGGCGAGAATGGCGAGGCCCTTCTTCATGCAGTCGTTCGCCGTATTGAGGTCGACGTCGCCGCGCACCGGCAGCGAACCCTTCTTGAGGTTGAAGGCGACCTGGGTTTTCGGATCGAGCAAGGTCTCGGCAAGCACCACCTGCGCCTTCGCCTTCGCCTCGTCCTTGAGCAGCGGGAAGTAGAAGGCGTCGCCGCCGGTGGCGATGACTTCGTTCAGGCCGAGGCCAGGCAGGCAGGTATAGTCCTTGCCGGCGGTCTTGCCGGCGACCTGGAACTCGCCCTGCGCCCAGTCGCCCATGATCTGGCCGCCGGCCTTGCCGGTGATGACCAGATTGGTCGCCTGGTTCCAATCCTGCACATTGGTGTTCTTGGCCATCTTGCGGGCGTCGTCCGCCGCCTTGAACACCTTGGCGATCTCCGGGCCGGCCGCGAAGCTGGCGTCCTTGTCCTTGTAGACCTTGAGGAACGTATCGGTGCCGCCGACCGCGGCCATCAGCACGTCGAAGGCGCCGGAGGCCTGCCAGGCCTGTCCGCCGACCGCGAGCGGAATGATGCCGGCCTTTTCCAGCGCCGGCGCATCCGCCACGAATTCATTCCAGTCCTTCGGCAGCGGCAGGCCGGCCTTCTGGAAGGCCTCGTTGGACAGCCACAGCCACTGCCAGGAATGGATGTTGACCGGCACGCAATAGATCTTGCCGTCGATGGTGCAGCTATCGAGCAGGCTCTTCGGCCGCACGATTTCCGTCCACTTGTCCTTGGTGGCGATATCGGTGAGGTCGCGCATCAGCCCGGCCTGCACCAGCTCTTCCGCCTGCCGGCCGTGGTTGAACTGGGTGGCGCCCATCGGGTCGCCGCCGGTGATACGGCTGATCATGATCGGCCGGGCCGTGCCGCCGGAGCCTGCAATGGCGCCATCGACCCAGTGATTGCCTGTCGCGTCGAATGCCTTGGCAAGCTCGGCCACCGCCGCCGCCTCGCCGCCGGAAGTCCACCAATGGGTGACTTCCAGGTCGGTCGCGGCCGCCGGACCGGCAAAGTTGAGCGCAACCGTCGCGGCAAAGGCGGCAGTCAGGAATTTGTATCGCATTTCGGCTTCCTCCCAGAATCTGAAACGTTACAGATTTTCGATACGGCAAATGGTCCGCATAGGCAACCCCTCGCCTTGAAGCCAATCAGGATTTTTTCGAGGCACGAACAAAATCTTTCTTCCGAAGCGGCAATGCCGCCGCCGGAACAGTCGATTGGTGCCAAAAGTAGGCCTGGATCGATATCTCTTTGTGATTCCAGCGACTTCCGGTTCATCGCCGCACCCGCGACGCAAAGGGGCACGACCTTGCCGGTCGATCACGAAGATTGGCAATCTGTAACGTTTCAGTATATTGAACCGAGCCACAAGCTGAAGGTCGCGCAAATGTCACCGCCGCACGATTGCCGGTCGGCCCTGCGGCTGCTATGCGCCTGACGGGCGGGACGAATGGATAGACGGATAACGAAGAAGGGCGACGACGCCGCGTCGGGCAAGGAACGGCCGACGCTGAAGACGCTTGCCTTCATGACCGGGCTCGGCGTCACGACGGTCTCGCGCGCGCTGAAGGATGCACCCGAGATCGGCGCCGAGACCAGGCGTCGCGTCCAACTCGTCGCCAAGCAGATCGGCTACCGCCCGAACCGCGCCGGCGTCAGGCTGAGAACAGGCAAGACCAACGTCATCTCGCTTGTGCTGAACACCGAGCACGAGCTGATGAGCTTCGTCTCCGACATCATCTACGGCGTCACCGAGGTGATCGCCGACACGCCCTACCACCTGATCGTCACGCCCTATTCGCGCTCGCAGGATCCGCTGGATCCGGTGCGCTATCTGGTCGAGACGGGCTCTGCCGACGGCGTCATCATCTCGCGCACCCAGCCCAACGATCCGCGGGCGCGCTACATGCTGGAGCGCGGCATTCCCTTCGCCACGCATGGCCGAACCGATATGGGGCTGGTGCATCCCTATCACGACTTCGACAATTACGCTTTTGCCGGCGAAGCCGTGCGCTATCTCGCCGGCCGGGGCCGCAACCGGCTTGCCCTTGTGACGCCGCCGGTCGGCCTCACCTATTACGGCCATACGGTGAACGGCTTTGCCGATGCGCTGAGCGAGGTGGGCGTTAGCGAGGTGCCGTTCAACACCGTCTCCATCGACCAGTCGATCGAACAGATCAGGATGCGAACTGCGCAGTTGATGCGGCGCAAGGACCGGCCGGACGGCTTCGTCAGCAGCGCCGCCGCAGCGACGCTCGCCATCGTGGCCGGCATCGAGGACGCCGGGCTGAAACTCGGCCGCGACGTCGACGTGGTGTCGAAACAGTCGTCGGAGCTGCTGCATCTGTTCCGGCACGAACTGCTGGTCGTCAACGAAAACTTCCGGCTGGCCGGCTCCGAGCTCGCCCGCGCGGTGCTCGGCTGGATCGGCGGCGCCGACCCCGGCTCGTTGCAGTCACTCAGTACCCCGAGCGAGGTTCTGCCCTATCGGGGTTAATGCCCCGCGCCGCTGCCCCACGGGCCATGAAACGCCCCCTGCTCGCCGATACGCTCGAAGCCGTGCGCGCCGAAGAAATCGCGCTGCGCCTGGATCAGGTTCGACGTGCCGCGCCCCTGCCGGTAGCTGTCGAAATAGGCAAGCGCCGACGACAGCGCCGGCACCGGCGACCCGGCCTCGGAGGCACGCGCCACGATGCGCCTGAGCGACGGATGCGCCTCCTTCATCAAGGCGATGAAGGCCGGCGCCATCAGCAGGTTGGTGGAAGCGCTGCCTGAACCGAACGCCTCGGCCATCGTATCCAGCATCTGCGAGCGGATGATGCAGCCGGCGCGCCAGATCTTGGCGATGGTCGGCATCGGCAGGTTCCAGTTGAATTCCTTCGAGGCGCCGCTCATCACGGCGAAGCCTTGCGCGTAAGCCGCGATCTTGCCGGCGAACAATGCCAGTTCGAGATCCTTGAGCAGCGCCGCCCTGTCGCCGGCAATCTTCTCGACACCGATATTGCCGTAGGCCTTCTCGGCTGCCTGCCGCTCGTCCTTGATCGACGACAGAACGCGCGCCGCGACCGCCGCCTCGATCGCCGTCGCCGGAATGCCGAGTTGCTGCGCTTCGATGACCGACCATTTGCCGGTGCCCTTCTGTCCGGCGCGATCGAGGATGATATCGACCACCGGCTTGCCGGTCTTGGGGTCGTCGGCGGCCAGCACCTTGGCGGTGATCTCGATCAGGTAGGAGTTGAGCCGACCCTTGTTCCAGCCGTCGAAGACCTTGCCGATCTCCTTTGGTGCCATGCCCAGGCCGTCGCGCAGGATGCCGTAGATCTCGGCGATCATCTGCATGTCGGCATACTCGATGCCGTTGTGGATGGTTTTCACGAAATGGCCGGCGCCGTCGGTGCCGAGCCAGGCGGCGCAAGGCTCATCCTTGAACTTGGCCGAGATCGCGGTCAGCACCTTCTCGACGCGTTTCCAGGACTCCTCGGTGCCGCCGACCATGATCGACGGTCCATGCCGCGCGCCCTCCTCGCCGCCCGAAACGCCCATGCCGATGAAGGTCAGGCCCGAGCCGGACAATTCCGAGAAGCGGCGCATCGTGTCGCGGAAATTGGCGTTGCCGGCATCGATCACGATGTCGTTGGCCGACAGCACGCCGCGCAGCGCCGCGATCTGCTCGTCGACCGGCTTGCCGGCCAGCACCATGATGATGATCGGCCGCGGCGGCCGGATCGCCGCGGCGAGTTCCTCCAGGCTGTAGCAGGGAACGACCATATCCTTCAGCGAACCGGCGCTCTCGATAAAGGCGTCGGTGCGCGACGGCGTGCGGTTGAAGACGGCGATGCGGTGCCCGTGCTCGGCGATGTTGAGCGCCAGGTTGGAGCCCATCGTGCCAAGGCCGATCAGGCCGATTTCGGCTTTTTCCATCGTTTCTTCCCTGCGTTCGGATGCTTGTTGAAGGCTGCGTCCTGGAGAACGCCTTTCCCAGATGAATGACGGGCCTTGGCGGCGGCGTCAACCGTCTCGCCGAATTGTGTCGGCGGGTTGGTTATTGCGCCCTGATCTCTATGGGAGCCTCGATCTTCACCACCTCGAAGTCCGAGACCAGGATGTCGAGCCGCGCATTCCAGCGGCCGGGCAGCGGGATGACGAGGTTGTCGACGCGCCATGTTCCGTCGCCCGGCTTGGTCGCCGGCCGCTTGATCGGCTCGATACCGGAATCCGGCTTCGACAGCACCAGCGTCACCGCCTTGGCGTCCAGCGGTCCGAGATCGCCGGTCATGATCATCATCGAAGCGGCGACCTCGCCGGCATGCCCCGGCGTGATGCTGAGATCGGCCATCGCCTTCAGCGTGTGGATGTGGATCGACACCGGCTGCGCCGCCGCGATTGCCAGCGCGCGCGGCGGCGGGGTGAAGCGCCAGCCGGCGGCGACGCCGAAGATGGCAAGCACGATGACCACCTCGATGCGGATGGAGCGCGCCAGCCGCCGCTGCACCTCGGTGTCGCCGGCCTCGGCGGGCGCCGTCAGCGTCCAGCGATTGACCGCTGCAAGCGTGAACAGGAAGAGCAGCAGAGCTAGCTTCAAGAGCAGCAGCCGGCCATAGGACGTGTCGATCAATGCTGCCGGCTGCTGCACCTGGATGATCGCCAGCACGATGCCGCTTGCGGCAAGCAGGATGACGACCGGCAGGATCGCGCGGGAGAAGCGGCGCAGAAAGACTTTCGCTTCCGCCGGCTGCCGCCGCAATGCCAGGCCGAGCGGCGTCAGCGAACCGGCCCAGAACGCGATTGCCGCGCCGTGCAGGAACACCAGTGGCCGCGTCAGCCATTGCGGTTCGGCCGCGCTTGCGTGGCCGCTCGCGGCAAGGGCGCCGCCGACGCAGAGCAGCGCCGCGCCTGCCGACAGCTTGCGAAGAGCCGAAGGTCCGGAAAGCGAAAGCAGCGCGAGACCAAGCGCGATCAAGCCGATCAGCACCGTCCAGACGAAGCTCGTCCCCAGCGCGGTCTTCCAGACGGCTGGTGTCGCAAACCGGGCGAGCGGGGCGCCAAGCCCATCCAATCCCTGCAGGCCGAGCGACAACGGCGCGCCGACCAGGCCGAAAAGCAGTGCCAAGGCGACAAAGCGTTGGCCGCGGCGCCGGTCCTCGGCCAGCCAGGCGAGCGCGAACGCGCCGCCGACGCCGAGGAAGAGGCCGGCATAGACTAACAGCCTGGCCGCCCAGATCGCCGCGCGCAGCGTCCAGTCGACGGCTTCGCCCGCCACCGGCGCGGCGCTTGGCGCGCCTATGGAAAACAGCGCCGAGCCACCGACAGGATGACCGTCGACCGACACCACCCGCCAACTCAGCACATGCGTGCCGGGTTTGAGCGTTTCGGGATTGTCGATCTCGACCGTCTGGTCGTTGAGACGGAAGGATGTCAGCGCAAGCTGCGAGCCGTCCGGCCGCACAAGCGTCAGAACCAGTGGCGAGACGGGCTCGCTGAAGCTCAGCGAAAATTGCGCGGGGCTTTGCGTCAGCACGGCGCCGTCGGACGGATCGGTCGCGACCAACGCCGCATGCGCGAAGGCACGACTGGGCAGCGCCAACACCGATATAGCCACGAGCGAAACGAACAGCCAGGCAAGCAGGCCGATATGTCGGCCCGCGGTCCGGTTCGTCGACGAAGGCTGTGCTGCGTTCATGCGATCATGACAGGAAATGGCGGCGCGCCCGATGGAGCGCGCCGACAGAGATCATTTCTTCGGCAGCAGTTTGATGCCGGGCGCCGGAGTTTCCAAGGCGTCCTCATCCTGGCCCGCCGCGGGGATCTCGATCCAGCGGTCGGTGGCGTCGCCGCATTCCTGCAGCACCGGGAAATAGAGCATCTGGCCGGCCGGCAGATCGGCCGCCAGCGAGGCGCGGAAAACGAACTCGTCATAGAACTCGTCTGGCAAATTGCCGCCGCTCCAGTCCACTTCCTTGACGCCGGTGGTCAGCGTCTCGCCATAGAGCTGGTAGGATTTCTCGTACTTGCCCTTCTTGGTCTGCAGCGTCCAGCCGGGCTTGGGCATCGGCTTCACCGCAATGACGCCTTCGGGGATCTGCACGCGCACGGCGGTCGTCGCCTTGCCCTCGCAGCCATGCGGCACCCGAAAGACCGCCTTGTAGGTGGAGCCGACAGCCGCTTCCTGCGTTTCGAGCGTGATGTGGGCGAGCGCGGCATTGGTCCCGAGCGCGAACAGCGCGCCGGCAAAAAGATATGTCTTCATGAATTGTCCCTCTGATTTCGAATTGGCGGATTAATCGGCGTGATCCATGTCCATATCGCCACTGCCCGTCTCGCCCATGCCTTCGACGGCAAACTCGACTTTCACGCTGCCGGCCTTCTCAAAGGTCAGCGTCGCCGGGAATTTCTCGCCCTGCTTCGGCTGCCGCTTCAGCCCGGTGAACATCAGGTGGTAGGCGCCCGGCTTCAACGCGACCTTGCCGCCGGCCGGGATCTCCAGCCCGCCCTCGACCGGCCGCATGGTCATGACGCCGTCCTTGACGCCCATCTCATGCAGTTCGGCCTTGTCGGAGATGTCGGAGGAAATCGACAGCAGCCGGTCCGGCGCGCTGCCCTTGTTGATCACGGTGAAGTAGCCGCCGGCCACCTTGGCGCCGGGCGGCGTCGCCCGCGACCAGGGGTGCTCGATCTCGAGATCGCCGACCTTGAATTCATGCGCGATGGCGGCGGGAATGCAGGCCAAGAGAACAAGAAGGCTGAGCACGGCAAGGCCAACGCGCTGCTGGAGGTGGAACGGCGGCGCGCCGCGAAGGGCATAGGTCCGAGCCCTGGGAAGAAGATTGGACATGGTTGCTCCATGAATGTGAGGATCGCGCCGCTTTGCGGCCGCGAACAGTCTGATCATTGGATGAATAGGCCCGCGAAAAGTTTCCGCGGATCAGACCATTGCCGGCGGCGCGCGTGGATTGGCCGGCGAGCGATCGCGGGCAAAGTCGAGATGCTGGAAGGCCGGAACCGCAAAAGCGACCGTCTCGAACGCCGTCGCTCTGTGAAGCGCGCCTGCTCCCGGCGGCGGCAGATGCACCGGCGAAACCATGCTGCAGCCGAGCGAGCAGCAGGCCGGCATATTCTGCTGGTGCGGATCGCCGCCGGGGAGCTTTACCGCGCCTTCATGCGTGCAGATGACGTTGCCGAAGACGTCGAGCTGCGAAGGCGCGCCGAACGCGAAAGCGCCGAGAGAGGACTGAAGCAACAGGAGCAGCGCCGCGACGAACGCGGCCGGCATGCTCCATCGTCTCAGCCGGATATCCAACGGAAAGCCTCTCCCGGAAACTTGATCGACACTAGAGCAATTCCAGGAAAAGTGTGAAACGGTTTTCCGTCCGGGATTGCGACCAATAAGGAAATAACACGGAGGATGCGGCTGGAAAATCGGCAAAACCGCGCTGCGGCAACGCGGCGCGACGCGCTTGTTTTTATGCATTGTCGTTGTCCCAAACCGCTGCGCGCTTCTGGGCGACATGCATTAGGGTCTGTTGAGATTCCAGGTCAGGCCGGCATCACCTGAATATCGACAGACCCTAGGCGGGCTGCGCCTGGCGTCCTTCGGGAATCGAGCTCAGCAGCGTCTGGCGCGCCGACTTCAGGTGCTTGCGGCAGGCGGCATCCACCTTGCCGGGATCGCGCGATTTCAGCGCCGCGATATAGGCAAGATGCTCCTGGACCGCGACCTCGTTGCGCTGGCGCTCCTCGGCCTTGTTCCACTGATAGTGGTAGTGGAAGATCATCGCGATGACATCGTAGAAGTCGACGATGAAGCGGTTGTGCGACGCGCGGTGGATCAGCCGGTGGAAGCGCTCGTCGAGCTCGGAGAATTCGTTGAAGCGCGTGGCGATCTCGCTGGCGAGCTGGCGATGCTCGACCTCCAGCCGATCGAGATCGGCCCAGACCGCGCTATCCTCTGGCAGCGCGGCGAAAGCCGCCGCCGAACGCAGCTCGAACATCTCGCGGATCTCGGTCAGCTCCAGCGCAAAGGCGCGCGTGAAACCCTTGAGCACCCAATGGCTGTTGCGCCGCTTCTCGATCAGCCCGAAGCGCGAGAAGCGGATCAGGAATTCGCGCACGCTGGTGGTGCCGACGCCGATCTCGCGCGCCAGCTCCAATTCGTTGATCTGCATGCCGGCTTCCGCGCCTTCCGCAAGCAGACGCCGCATGAAGGAGCGCTCGATGATCTCGGCGAGCGAATCGGTCTCTTCCTCGGGGAAGAAATCCTCCGGCCGCGGCGCCCTGAGCACCGTCTTGTTGCGTTTGTTCCAGGCGATCAGCCCAGTTTCTTCCATGCGCGCAAGAATGCTGCGCACCGTGGTGCGGCTGACGCCGAGCAGCGTGCCGAGCTCAGGCTCCGACGGCAGGCTCTTGGTCTCGTCGAGTAGCCTGAGGCAGCGGTTGAAGGCGTCCTTGTAGACATTGTTGCTCTTCGACATGCCCCGTATCCCCCAACGCTTGCCGCGGCCTGCCGGAAGCGCGATATGATCGGTGTTCCTAGAGCAGTTCAGCGTTCCCGGAATCGCCGAACTGCTCTAAATCCTTGTTTCTGCGCAATTCCGGACGGAAAACCGCTACGCACTTTTCCTGGAACTGCTCTAGAGCATGATGCCGAAAAGTGTGAAGCGGTTTTCGGGCGACATCATGCTCTATCTCTTTGATTTAGAGCCGGATTCAGATTTCAGATCAAACGGACCTGAAACCATCCGGCTCTAGCGCAAGCCTCCGAAAAGCGGAACGTTTTTCGCCGGCTTGCCAAACGGGTGGCGCGGGCGTCCAAAAGACGCGCGCCACCCAGGGTGAGAAAACAATTGACGCAGAATTGTTTTTTCCCGATAAAAGACATTACCTTTAAACGGGCGCAAGTCAATCCGCCCGCATTCCCAGGATCACCCAGGACAGCCGCACGTGACCATTGCAAACACCATCCTTCTCTCGCCCTCCGATAATGTCGCCGTCGCCAACGGACGCATCGAAATCGGAACGCCATTGCCGGGCGGCGCCGCCGCGACCGCCGTGATCGAGCCCGGCCACAAGGTGGCGATCAAGCCGATCGCCGCGGGCGAAGCGGTGGTGAAATACGCGCAGGCGATCGGCCGCGCCACGCAAGCCATCGCGGCTGGCGAGCATGTCCACTCGCACAATCTGGTCTTCGAGAGCGGCCGCTTGCCGGTGGTGCCGCCGAGCGAGGCCGAGCACGCCACCGAGGCCGACCGTAAGCGCACCTTCATGGGCTACCGCCGCGCCGACGGGCGAGCCGGCACGCGCAACTTCATCGGCATCATCGCCAGCGTCAATTGCTCGTCGACCGTCTGCCACGCCATCGCCGACGAGGCCAATCGCACGCTTCTGCCGAAATATCCCGGCATCGACGGCTTCGTGCCGATCGTCCACGGCCAGGGCTGCGGCATGAGCGCTACCGGCGACGGCATGATGGTCCTGCACCGCACTTTGGCCGGCTATGCGCGCCACCCGAATTTCGGCGGCATCCTGATGGTGGGGCTGGGCTGCGAGGTCAACCAGCTCACGCTTTACGGCCAGAAGGGCGTGGCCGCCGGAAAGCGCCATTTCAACATCCAGGAAGCCGGCGGTTCCCGTAAATCGGTCGAAAGGGCGATGGGCGTGCTGGCCGAGATCGCCGATGAGATCGGCCACTTGCAGCGCGAGCCGATCCCGGTCTCGGAGATCGTCGTCGGCCTGCAATGCGGCGGCTCGGACGGCATGTCCGGCATCACGGCAAATCCAGCGCTGGGCGCCGCCGTCGATATCCTGGCCGGTTGCGGCGGCATCGGCATCCTGTCGGAGACGACCGAAATCTACGGCGCCGAGCATCTGCTTGCCTATCGCGCCGCCTCGCCCGAGATCGCCGCCAAGCTCGACGGCTATGTGAAATGGTGGGAGGACCATACCGCCAAGCACGGCGCCTCGATCGACAACAACCCCTCCCCCGGCAACAAGCGCGGCGGCTTGACCACGATCCTCGAGAAATCTCTGGGCGCCGTCGCCAAGGGCGGCCAGACACCGCTCAACGGCGTCTTCGGCTATGCCGAGAAGGTTTCGGGCAGCGGCCTGGTGTTCATGGACACGCCCGGCTACGACCCTGTCTCGGCCACCGGCCAGGTCGCGGGCGGCGCCAATGTCATCGTCTTCACCACCGGCCGCGGCTCCTGCTTCGGCTGCCGGCCGACGCCGTCGATCAAGGTCGCCACCAATTCGACCATGTATCACCAGATGGAAGAGGACATGGACGTCAATTGCGGCGTCATCGCCTCGGGCGAGAAGACAATCGCCGGCATGGGCCGCGAGATCTTCGAGATGATCATCGAGACGGCGTCCGGCCGCAAGACCAAGAGCGAGGCGTTCGGCTACGGCGACAACAAGTTCGTGCCCTGGCATCTCGGCGCGACGCTTTAGTCGCAGGCCATTGTCGTGGAGGAAGCGCCGCCAGCAAGGAAGTCGGCCTTCACAATCGCGCGACCTCACGATGGAATGAATATTCCACGTTGACAGTACCGTGAAATTATCGTTCCATATCGACAAGGAGGAACGGAAGCGCCCATGTGCTGCCAGGAGGGGCCGGACAAAGCTCATCCGGCATCACACAAACGGCACCAGACACCGCTTGCATCGACCATGGCGATGCATTATCAAAAACAGGCATCTGTTTTTTATTGATAAAGTTCTGTTCGGGCCGCGCCTATCCAGACGGAGCTTCCGCAACCTTCACCAGGCGACTTTAGGGAGGAACCTAATGAAATTCGTAACCAACCTTCTCAACCGCCGTGCTTTCGTGGCCTTGGCCGCCGCGTCGATGCTTGCCGGCGCGATGCATTCCGCGCCCGCTTCGGCTGCCGACGCGACCATTCCGATCATCGTCAAGGATACCACCTCCTTCTACTGGCAGATCGTGCTGGCCGGCGCGCGCAAGGCCGGCAAGGACCTCGGCATCAACGTGCCCGAGCTCGGCGCCCAGGCTGAAACCGACGTCAACGGCCAGGTCTCGATCCTCGAGAACGCCGTCGCCAGCAATCCGGCGGCAATCGTGATCGCCCCGACCGAATTCAAGGCGCTTGGCAAGCCGATCGATGAAGCGGCCTCCAAGGTCAAGGTCATCGGCATCGACTCGGGCGCCGACTCCAAGGCCTTCACCTCCTTCCTGACCACCGACAACGTCCAGGGCGGCCGCGTCGCCGCGGACGGCCTCGCCGCCGCCATCGCCGCCGCCAATGGCGGCAAGATCGAAGGCGACGTCGCGCTGATCACCAACGCCCCCGGCGCCGGCTCGCTCGAACAGCGCAAACAGGGCTTCACCGAACAGCTGAAGGCAAAATATCCGGGCCTGAAGCTGGTCGCCGACAAATACGCCGACGGCCAGGCCACCACCGGCCTCAACATCGCCACCGACCTGATAACCGCCAATCCGAACCTCAAGGGCATCTTCGCGTCCAACCTGATAATGGCGCAGGGCGTCGGTCAGGCTGTCGCCGAGAACAACCTTGGCGGCAAGCTGGCGTTGGTCGGCTTCGACAGCGACGAGAAGCTGATCAAGTTCCTCAATGACGGCGTCATTTCCGCGCTGGTCGTCCAGGATCCGTACCGGATGGGCTATGACGGCATCAAGACCGCTTTGGCCGCTTCCAAGGGCGACAAGGTCGAGGCCAATGTCGACACCGGCGCCAATCTGGTGACCAAGGCCAACATGAAGGATCCCAAGATCGACGCGCTGCTCAACCCGAAGCTCAACTGAGCAACGTTGCTTGCAGTCGTTTCCGGGGCCTCGGCGCCCCGGAAACAGCCGTCACAGCGGCTTGGCAATTCGCCGGCTTGCTTTAGGCTCAGTCCTCAAGATGCGCGCCAGACGCATCGCTGTGTATCCAACGGTTAGGATCAATCTGGGAGGATTGTCATGACGTCGACGGCGCAGGACCTGCACCCCGCCCCCACGCTGGCGCCGGGCCGGACGATCCTCGAGCTCCACGGCTTGGAGAAGCGCTATCCCGGCACGCATGCGCTGAAGCCCGTGCATCTCGCGTTCAAGGCGGGCGAGATCCACGCCATCGTCGGTGAGAACGGCGCCGGCAAGTCGACCCTCATAAAGCTTCTCACCGGCGTCATGCCGCGCACCGCGGGCGATGTCATCTGGGAAGGCAAACCGGCAGCCCTGGCGACCCCTCATGAGGCGATGGCGCTCGGCATCAACGCCGTTCACCAGGAGGTCGTGCTTTGCCGTCACCTGACGGTCGCCGCCAACATGTTCCTTGGCGAAGAGGATTCGCGCTTCGGCATCCTCCAGCAGCGCGCCATGGTCAGGGAAGCGCAGAAGATCATCGACGATCTCGGCTTCGACCTGCCGGCGCATGTCGTGCTCGGCGACCTCACCATTGGTCAGCAGCAATTGATCGCCGCCGCCCGCGCCACCGTGCGCGGCACCAAATTCCTGATCTTCGACGAACCCACCGCCTACCTCACCCGCAAGGAAGCCGACCAGTTGTTCACGCTGATCCGACGGCTGAAGGGCGAAGGCGTCACCATCATCTACATCAGCCATCGCATGGAGGAAGTGTTCGAGCTCGCCGACCGCGTCTCGGTGCTGCGCGACGGCACGCTGGTCGGCACCCGCAACATCGCCGAGACCAACGACGCCGAACTGGTCAAGATGATGATCAATCGCTCGATTGAGCAGGTTTATCACAAGGAGCATTTCACGCCGGGCGCGACCATCGTCGAAGCACGGAACCTGTCCGGCAAGGGCTTCGAGAATATCTCGATGACCGTACGCGCCGGCGAGATCGTCGGCCTCTACGGCCTGATCGGCGCCGGCCGCAGCGAGTTCGTCACCACGCTGTACGGCCGCCACAGGAAGTCGGCCGGCCAGATCCTGTGGGAGGGCAAGGAGGTCCAGGTCAATTCCGAGCACGACGCGATCCGGCTCGGCATGGCGCTGGCGCCGGAAAGCCGCCGCGATCAGGGCCTCTGCCTCAATTTGCCGGTCGGCATGAACCTCAACCTGCCGATCTACAAACGCATCTCCAGCAACCTTTTGATTTCCGGCGCCAAGGAGAAGGCCGAGGCCGATCGCCAGATCGCCGGTCTCAGGATCAAGACGCCGACGCGCGGCGCGCTAGCCTCCAGCCTGTCGGGCGGCAATCAGCAGAAGATCGTCATCGGCAAATGGCTGGCGCACGGCGCCAAGCTGTTCATCTTCGACGAGCCGACCGTCGGTGTCGATGTCGGCACCAAGGCCGAGATCTACCGCCTGTTCGGCGAGCTGCTGTCCAAGGGCGCGGGCATCATCCTGATCTCGTCCTACCTGCCTGAGGTCTACGAGCTGGCCGACACGCTGCATGTGTTCCGGCGCGGCAAGCTGGTCGCCACGCATGGTTTCCGCACCGCCGATCACGAGGACATTCTCACCCAGGCGCTCGCCGAGAAACAAGAGAAATTGGGAGGACAAAAATGAGCACCGAGGCGATCTCCGCCGAAAAGCCGAAGCGCAACTACAATGTCCTGTTCGGCCTGACGCTGCTGGCGCTGCTGGTGCTGCTCTGGATCGTCCTGTCAGTGGCGACGCCGAGCTTCGCTTCGGGCAACAACATCGCCAATCTGCTGCGCCAGGGTTCCATGATCGCCATCATGGCGGTCGGCCAGACCTTCGTCATCATCACCGGCGGCATCGACCTTTCCGTTGGCGCCGTGGTCGGCTTCGGCACAGTGGTCGTCGCCATGCTGATCAACGCCGGCGTCCCGATCTGGCTGGCCATTCTGGCCACCTTGCTGGTCGGTGTCGCCATCGGCATGTTTCATGGCTTCGGCATCGTGAGGATGGGCCTGCCGCCCTTCATCATCACGCTGGCGACGCTGACCTCGCTGCGCGGCATCGGCCTGCTGATGACCAACGGCAATTCGATCAACATCAACAGCGACAGCTTCACCGCCTTCTCCAGAAATTCCTTTATCGGCATTCCCAACCTGTTCTGGATGGTGATCCTTGTCGGCGTGCCCGCCTACATCTTCCTGCACCACAGCCGCTGGGGCCGCTACCTCTTCTCCGTCGGCTCCAATGCCGAGGCCTCGCGCCTGTCCGGCGTCAACGTCCAGCGCACCATCTACATGGCCTACACGCTGTCCGGCCTGTGCGCGGCCTTCGTCGGCGTGCTGCTTGCCGCCCGCATCGGCATCGGCAATCCGACCCAGGCCGAAGGCTGGGAACTGCAGGCGATCGCCTCTTCCGTCATCGGCGGCACCTCGCTATTCGGGGCCGTCGGCTCGGTGCACGGACCGCTGCTTGGCGCCTTCATCCTCGCCACCATCAACAACGGCGCCAATCTGCTCAACGTCAACTCGTTCTGGCAGCGCATCATCACCGGCGTGCTGATCATCGTCATCGTCTACTTCGACGGCCTGCGCCGTCGCGGCAAATGAATCCTCCCTGACTTCCGCCGACCTCGTTCGTACGAGGCCGGCGTTCTTTTTTGAATATTGGATTTGCGAAATGAAAGCCGTTGTCTGCCGCTCACCCGGCGAGCTTGTCCTCGAAGACCGCGCCGACCCTGGCGCGCCCCCGCCCGGTTGGGCGCGGGTTGCCGTCAGCCATGTCGGCATCTGCGGCACCGACTACCACATCTTCGAAGGCAAGCACCCGTTTCTGGCCTATCCGCGCATCATGGGCCATGAGGTCTCCGGCACCATCGTCGAGAAGGGCGAAGGCGTCGATCTCGCCGTCGGCGAGCCGGTCGTCATCAACCCCTATCTTTCATGTGGCAAATGCATCGCCTGCCGGCACGGCAAACCGAATTGCTGCGTGAAGATCGAAGTGCTCGGCGTCCACCGCGACGGCGCCATGTGCGACGAGATCCTGGTGCCGGTTGAGAACCTCTACCCGGCAAACGGCCTGTCGCTGGCCGACGCCGCGGCGGTGGAATTCCTGGCCATCGGCGCGCATGCGGTGCGCCGTTCGCTCGGGCCTCCCGGCGCGCGCACGCTCGTCATCGGCGCTGGGCCGATCGGTCTCGGCACGGCGATCTTCGCGCGCATCGCCGGGCTGGATGTCAGCTTGCTCGACATGAGCGCCGAACGTCTCGGCTTCGCCGAAAAGGAACTCGGCTTTACCCCGCTGGACGGCTCGAAGGAGACGGCTGCCGAACTGGTCCGGCAAGCAACCTCCGGCGAGGGTTTCGACCTCGTGTTCGACGCGACCGGCAACACGCCGTCGGTGCAGTCCGCCTTCGCCCATGTGGCGCATGGCGGCACGCTGGTGCTGGTCAGCGTCGTCAAGGACGACATCGCCTTCTCCGATCCCGAATTCCACAAGCGCGAGATGACGCTGATCGGCAGCCGCAATGCGCTGAAGGCCGATTTCGACCATGTTGCGGCCTCGATCCGCAACGGCGCGGTGCCGCTGAACAAGCTCGTCACCCATCGCACCACGCTTGCCGCAACGCCGCGCGATCTGGCGCGATGGACGCATGAGAAATCAGGGCTGATCAAGGCGGTCATCGAGGTCGGGTCATAAACGGCAGCCGGTGAACCTGACCCGAATTGACGCCGCCGTGTAGGTCGACCCCCGCTCCGTCGAGCTTCGCTCGACACCTCTCCCCCGATCGACGGGGGAAGAGGAAAGGTGCGAGCTTATGCCGGCTGGCTCCCTTCCTCTCCCTCCGGAGGGGGGAGAGGTGGCGCCGCGAAGCGGCGACGGAGTGAGGGAAGGCGCTCCTCAAACGCGAAGACTCTGACAATTAAGCGGCCGAGCTGGGCTGACATCAGCGTGAGGCAGATCAATCACGGGTCTGAGACAAGGCCAGCATCTCCTACGACGCCGACAGCCTCAGCTCCACCCGCTCCGCCGGAAAGCGCGATTCCGCGAACTGGATCGGCTGGCCATCGAGCGTGACGTTCACCGCGACAGTGACCAGCACGATGGCGCCGGGCTGCAAATCGAGTGCTGCAAGGTCGTCGGCGTCGGCATGACGTGCCGACAGCACTGTCGAGTGGCGCAGATAATCGTGGATGCCGAAACGCTTCAGCGAGGCAGTGATCGACCCCGTTTCCGCCATAGCTGCCTCGATGCCGGCGAAGCGCTTGGCGTCGAACCAGGTCGTCGCGCGCGACACCGGATGACCGTCGGCCTCGCCGCGCGTCTCCAGGCGGATAACGGCAGCACCCTTGGCAAGGCCCAGCGCCTCGGCGATGCGCCGGCTGGCCGGCTCCGTCGATGACGACAACAGCGCGATATGCCGCTCGCTCGTCTGCCCTTGCAGTCCGGTCGAGAAGCGCGTGCGCGCGCCGATCGGATAGGACAGCCGTTTGCGCGACAAGACGAAGGTGCCGCGTCCCTGCTCGGCCTTCAGCACGCCTTCCTGCACAAGTGCGGCAATGGCGCTGCGCACTGTGTGGCGGTTGACGCCGTAACGTTCCGCCAGCGCGACTTCGGGCGGCAGCGCCGCGTTCTCCGCGAAATCGCCATTGGCGATCGCCTGCAGGATCCGATCGGCGATCTGCCGCCACAGCGACACGCCGTTACGCCTTTCGATACTAGCCGCCAGTCCGGTCACCCATCGCCCCCAAGCATTTTTGCCGGTTGTCATCCACCCGTCATGGACTCCCGTTACGAGATGAGTATAATTTGTATAGTTGTCTATATCAATAGACAAATTTATGCATGTGAGGAGCGATGCCATGCGAGGACAGGAAGCGCGCGAGCAGGCCGGGCGGAAGGCCTTGATGGCGACGCTGGCGCATGCCGCAGCCGATGAGATCTCCCGTCTGTGGAACGAAGCGGGCCTGCCGTCCGAGGCAGAGCTTTTGCGCGGCCCGGAGACCGGATTGGTGACGGTGCGCGGGCGGATCGGCGGCGGCGGCGCGCCGTTCAATGTCGGCGAGGCGACAGTCACCCGCGCCACGGTGCGGCTGCCATCCGGCAAGGTCGGCCACTCCTATGCGCTCGGCCGCGACAAGGGCAAGGCAAAGCTCGCGGCGATCGCCGACGCGCTCTGGCAGGACCCGGCGCATCGCGAGGCGGTCGAGACGAAGCTGGTCGCGCCCTTGCGCGCGGCGCTCGATGCGGCGCGCGAGATGCGGCGCGTCGAGACGGCGGCAACGAAAGTGGATTTCTTCACCATGGTGCGCGGAGAGGACTGATGGACATCGCCACGCAATCGATCGACGGCGGCTTCACCGAGCCGGTTTTCGACGCGCAGACCGTCTTCCGCGCCATCATGGACGCGATGGCGCGCCCCGGCACCGTCCAGGACCTGCCGCAACTCGCCCGCCCGCCAGCGCCATTGTCGGCGACGGCAGGCGCGGTCGCGCTGGCGCTCTGCGACAACGACACGCCAGTCTGGCTCGATCCGCCGCTGCAGGCGGACGCCTCGGTCAAGGCATGGCTCGGCTTTCACACCGGCGCGCCTTTGGCCAACACGCCCGCCGACGCGCATTTCGCCCTGATCGCCAATCCGAAAGAGATGGCGGCGCTCGACGGTTTTGCGCAGGGCACGCAAGAATATCCCGATCGCTCGACGACGCTGATCCTCCTAGTCGATGATCTCGCTTCGGGCCCGTCGCTGCTGCTCGACGGTCCTGGGATCGAAAAGACGTCGATGATCGCGCCTCCGGGCATGCCGCGCCATTTCGTCGAGCAGTGGAAGCAGAACAACCAGCGTTTCCCGCGCGGCGTCGACATCATCCTGGCGGCGCCCGGCAGCCTCGCCTGCCTGCCGCGCACCACCCGCATCAAGTCGATGGAGGCATGACATGTATGTCGCGGTGAAAGGCGGCGAGGCCGCAATTGCCAACGCCCATCGGCTGCTGGCCGACCGCCGCCGCGGTGACCGCTCGGTGCCGGCGCTGCGCCTCGACCAGATCGTCGAGCAGCTGGCGCTCGGCGTCGACCGGGTGATGAGCGAAGGCTCGCTCTATGATCGCGAGCTGGCGGCTCTCGCCGTCGTCCAGGCGCGCGGCGATATGATCGAGGCGATCTTCCTGGTGCGCGCCTATCGCACCACGCTGCCGCGCTTCGGCTACACCAACCCCGTCGATACCGGCACGATGCAGCTCGAGCGGCGCGTGTCGGCAACCTACAAGGACCTGCCCGGCGGCCAGGTGCTTGGTCCGACTTTCGACTACACCCACCGCCTGCTCGATCCCGAGCTTGCCGCCGGCGCCGAGGTCGAGACGCCGGCGCAGCGTCCGGTCGAGCCAGAGGCCATGCCGCGCGTTTCGGCGATCCTCGCCCATGAAGGCCTGATCGAGGCCGATGGCGACATGCCGCTTGACCACGTGCCTGGCGATATCACGCGCGAGCCGCTGCAATTCCCGATGGCGCGCGACATCCGCTTGCAGGCACTGTCACGGGGCGACGAGGGTTTTCTCCTGGCGCTCGGCTATTCGACGCAGCGCGGCTACGCCCGCAACCATCCCTTCGTGGGCGAGGTGCGCATCGGCGAGGTCGAGCTTGAACTCGACGTGCCGGAACTGCCCTTCGCCGTGCCGGTCGGCTCCATCCGCGTCACCGAATGCCAGATGGTCAACCAGTTCAAGGGCTCGGCCAAGGCGCCGCCGCAGTTCACCCGCGGCTACGGCCTGGTCTTCGGCCAGAGCGAGCGCAAGGCGATGGCCATGGCGCTGTGCGACCGGGCGCTGCGCGCCGGCGAGCTTGGCGAGGACGTCGTCGCCGCCGCGCAGGACGAGGAATTCGTCATCTCACATTCCGACAATGTCCAGGCCACAGGCTTCGTCGAGCACCTGAAGCTGCCGCATTATGTCGACTTCCAGGCCGAGCTCGGCCTGGTTCGCCGCATGCGCGCCGAATACGAGGCGCGGGAAAACGAGGACAAGGCCGCCGAGGAAAAGCGGGAGGCGGCGGAATGAGTTCAGTGCCCGCTACCGGAATGTCCGCCGCCGCCACCAAACCAAGGGCCAGTAAAGCCACTGGCGCCGCCAACGGTCTCGCCGTGCGGGGGCTCCTTTGGCGCGGGGAGAAACATCTTCCGGAGCGCAAAAGCCGCAACGCCGGCGAAGACCAGCAACAGCACGCCAAGATGCATCCAACCGGTAGAGTCCATGTGGATCTGCTTCCGCGTCTTGAGCGTCAAATCCATAGCACGAAGCGGACGTGATCGCCATGACCGACATCGCCACCTACAACTTCGCCTATCTCGACGAGCAGACCAAGCGGATGATCCGCCGCGCCATTTTGAAGGGCATCGCCATTCCCGGTTACCAAGTGCCCTTCGCCTCGCGCGAGATGCCGATGCCTTATGGCTGGGGCACCGGCGGCGTGCAGGTCACCGCCTCGATCATCGGCCCGGACGACGTGTTGAAGGTCATCGACCAGGGCGCCGACGACACCACCAACGCCGTTTCGATCCGCGCCTTCTTCAAGAAGGTCGCCAAGGTCGCCGTCACCACCGAGACGGCCAAGGCGAGCATCATCCAGACCCGCCACCGCATTCCCGAGCATCCGCTCAACGCGGGCCAGGTGCTGGTCTTCCAGGTGCCGATCCCCGAGCCGCTGCGCTTCCTCGAGCCGCGCGAGACCGAAACGCGAAAAATGCATGCGCTGGAGGAATACGGCCTCATGCATGTGAAGCTCTACGAGGACATCGCCAAGCACGGCCGCATCGCCACCACCTATGCGTACCCGGTCAAGGTCGAGGGCCGTTATGTGATGGACCCTTCGCCGACGCCCAAATTCGACAATCCGAAGATGCACCGCTCGCCAGCCCTGCAGTTGTTCGGCGCCGGCCGCGAAAAGCGCATTTATGCGGTGCCGCCCTTCACCGACGTCGTCAGCCTGGACTTCGAGGACCATCCCTTCGAGGTGCAGACCTTCGACCAGCCCTGCGCGCTCTGCGGCGCCGAGAATGTCTATCTCGACGAAGTCATCCTCGATGACCATGGCGGCCACATGTTCGTCTGCTCGGACACTGACCACTGCGAGAAGCGCCGCGCCGATGGTCATCACGGCCACCTCGCGCCGGAAACCCATCTCGCCCTTGAAACAAAGGAGCCGGCCGAATGACCGACGAACCGCTGCTGCGCGTTTCCGCGCTGTCCAAATTCTACGGCTCGCGCGTCGGCTGCGAGAACGTCACCTTCGACCTCTGGCCGGGCGAGGTCCTGGCGGTGGTCGGCGAGTCCGGCTCCGGCAAGACGACGCTGCTCAACTGCCTGTCGACCAGGCTACTGCCCTCTTCCGGCACCGCGAGCTACCGCATGCGCGACGGCCAGTGGCGCGAGCTCTACCGCATGAGCGAGGCCGAGCGCCGCTTCCTGATGCGCACCGACTGGGGTTTCGTCCATCAGAACCCGGCCGATGGGCTGCGCATGACCGTGTCGGCGGGCGCCAATGTCGGCGAAAGGCTGATGGCGGTCGGCGACCGCCACTACGGCAAGATCCGCGCCACCGCCGTCGACTGGCTGTCGCGCGTCGAGATCGACGAGGACCGCATCGACGATGAGCCGCGCGCCTTTTCCGGCGGCATGCGCCAGCGCCTGCAGATCGCCCGCAACCTGGTGACGGGCCCGCGGCTCGTCTTCATGGACGAGCCGACCGGCGGCCTCGACGTTTCGGTGCAGGCCCGCCTGCTCGACCTATTGCGCGGGCTGGTCACCGATCTTGGGCTTGCCGCGATCGTCGTCACCCACGACCTCGCCGTGGCGCGATTGCTGTCGCAACGCATGATGGTGATGAAGGACGGGCGCGTGGTCGAAAGCGGCCTCACCGACCGCGTGCTCGACGACCCGCGCGCGCCGTATACCCAGCTTCTCGTTTCTTCCATCCTGCAGGTGTGACCGCATGATCCCGAAAAGTGGAAGCCGGTTTTCGGATCAGATCATGCGGAAAAACGAAGGACTCTGATATGCCCACTCCTCTCGTCATTTCCGATGTCGCCAAAAGCTTCACCATGCATCTGCGCGACGGCGTCACGCTGCCGGTGGTGGCGGGCGTCTCCTTCTCGATCCGCGCCGGCGAATGCGCCGTGCTCGGCGGCCCGTCCGGCGCGGGAAAAAGCTCGATCCTGAAGATGCTCTATGGCAACTACGCCGTGGATGAAGGCCAGATCATCGTCCAGCATGGCGGCGGCTTGATCGACCTCGCCTCCGCCAGCCCGCGCACCGTGCTTTCCGTGCGCCGCCACACCATAGGTTATGTCAGCCAGTTCCTGCGCACCGTGCCGCGCGTCTCCGCGCTCGATGTCGTCGCCGAACCGCTGGTCGAGCGCGGCGAGGATAGGGAAAGCGCGCGGACGAGAGCGCGCGCCCTGTTGGCGCAGCTCAACCTGCCGGAAAAGCTCTGGGCACTGCCGCCGGCGACCTTCTCCGGCGGCGAGCAGCAGCGCGTCAACATCGCGCGCGGCTTCATCACCGAGCATCCGATCCTGCTGCTCGACGAGCCCACCGCCTCGCTCGACGCGAAGAACCGCGATGTCGTGGTCGAGCTCATCGCCGCCAAGAAGGCGGCGGGCGTTGCCCTGCTCGGCATCTTCCACGACCTCGACGTGCGCGACGCGGTGGCCGATCGCGTCATCGACGTCACCGCTTTCGCCGCCGGAAAGATCGCCGCATGAAGCTTTCGGAGACGCCGCTGATCCACCCGACAGCGCAGGTCGAAAACTCGACGCTCGGCCGCTGGACCGAGATCGCCGAGCGCAGCCGCGTCGCCGAATGCGAGCTCGGCGACTATTCCTACATGATGCAGGACTGTGCCGTGTGGTGCGCGACCATCGGCAAATTCTCCAACATCGCGGCGAGCGTCCGCCTCAACGCCACCAATCATCCGACATGGCGGCCGACGCTGCATCACTTCACCTATCGGGCGTCCGACTATTGGGACGACGCCGAGCATGAGAGCGCATTCTTCGCCGAGCGCCGCGCCAGACGCGTCACCATCGGCCACGATACCTGGCTCGGCCATGGCTCGACCGTCCTGCCGGGCGTGACGGTCGGCGACGGCGCGGCGGTTGGAGCGGGCGCGGTGGTGTCGAAGGACGTCGCGCCCTACACCATCGTCGGCGGCGTGCCGGCAAAGCCGATCCGCGAGCGCTTCGACCGCCGCACCGCGGAGCGCTACCAGGCTTTAGCCTGGTGGGATTGGGACCACGCGAAGCTGCGCGCCGCCCTCGACGATTTTCGCGAGCTGGAGGCCGAGGCGTTCCTGGAGAAATATGGCGGCTAGGTGCGGTGAATGGCGAATGGCGGAAGACAAGGTCCCCGGCCAGGGAAATCCTCTTCACCATTCACACCGTTGACACATGACTCGGACAGGACGCCATCTCCCCCAAGGAGATCGCGATGCTCGCCACAGTCAGACCTTCGCTCGCCGGATTTTTCGAAGGTACCAATCCGATAGCGCCAGTGCATCTCGGCACTCGTTACGACACGTCGGGCAACTTCCTCCTCGAGCCCGGCAACACGGTCGTCAGTCACCTCGTCGGCGGCTCTACTTCCGAAGCTGCAATCATCGAGGTCCGCGAGCGCATGCTGGCCATGCCCGACGCCGATCGGCTCGCCTTCACGCCGATCTCCAGCCTTCACATGACGCTCTTTCAGGGCATCATCGAATACCGGCGCCGCCTTCCCTACTGGCCATCGGACGTGGCGCTCGACACCGGCATCGACGACATGACCCGGCTCTATCTCGGTCGCCTGCAAGGCTTCGAGGGCCACGGCCCCTTCAAGGTCAAGATTGTCGAAGTCGTGCCGACCGGCCTCACCGTCGCCGGCGCCACCGAGGAAGACCGCCGCGTCCTGAAAGCGTGGCGCGATGCCCTTTCAGTGCCGTTCGGCTACCGCCATCCGGACCACGAGACTTATGCCTTCCACATCACCTTCGCCTACCAGATCCGCCGCCTCGCCGACGAGCGGGCCGCTGCCTGGCAGCACCTGTTCGATGACTGCCTGTCATTCCTCGAGCGCGAGGCTCCGGTGATCGAGCTCAGGCCCCCGGCCTTCTGCAGCTTCAAGGACATGAAGCATTTCGAGGAATTGCTGGTGCTTGGTTGAATCTCCAAGCCTGTGGGACGTAACAAAACTGACATCAATCCGACACCCCAGCTTCATCGGCCTGCGCTAGCGAAGGTTAACAGACCTGCAAAAGCGCGACGGACTGGAGTTTTGGTATGTCAGCATCATCGGCCACGCTTGAAATCCGCGGCGTAACCCGACGATTTGGCAAGAACACCGCCGTCAGCGACATCAACATCTCGATCCCGCGCGGCCAGATGGTTGGCATCATCGGCCGTTCGGGCGCCGGCAAGTCGACGCTTTTGCGCATGATCAACCGTCTCATCGATCCCAGCCGGGGGTCGATTTTTTTTGACGGCGCCGAGGTCTCCAGCCTGCAGGGTCCGCCGTTGCGCCGCTGGCAGCGCGACTGCGCCATGATCTTCCAGCAGTTCAACCTCGTGCCGCGCCTCGACGTCTTGACCAATGTGCTGCTCGGCCGCCTCAACCATCGCTCGACGGTTTCCAATCTGCTGGGCATGTTCACGCGCACCGAATGCGCCGAGGCGGTCGCCGCGCTCGAGCGCCTCGACATCGCCCGCACCGCGCTGCAGCCGGCCGGCACGCTGTCCGGCGGTCAGCAGCAGCGTGTCGCGATCGCCCGCGCCATGATGCAGCAGCCGAAAGTGCTTCTGGCCGACGAGCCGATCGCCTCGCTCGATCCGCTCAACGCCAAGGTGGTGATGGACTCGCTGCGCGACATCAATCTGCGCGAAGGCATCACCGTCGTCACCAACCTGCACACGCTGGACACCGCGCGCGCCTATTGCACCCGCATCATCGGCATGGCCGCCGGCAAGGTCGTCTTCGACGGCGCCCCGGAAGACCTGGACCGCGACGCCGTGCGCATGGTCTATGGCGCCGACGCCAGCGGCGCCGAGATCTCCGAAGCCATCACGTCGACCAGCGTGACCATCAAGCCGAAGATGACCGCATCCGCCGGACCGCTCGAACCAGCCTTCCCTGGCTACTGAGTCCACCGTCCCGGGCCCAGCCGGTGCGGGCAAATCGTGGATTTCAGCAGAGCAACCCGGATCGCCCGCCAGCGTCAAAGGCAAGACTTGAAAAATCAGAACGCAGCCGGCGCAGCCGGAACAACAGGAGAGAGATCGAAATGTTCAGGAAGATGGTTTTTGGGGCGGTTTCGCTGCTTGCCATGGCGGCAAGCGCCGCGCATGCCGCTGATATCAAGGAATTCCGCGTCGGCATCCTCGGCGGCGAGAACGAGACCGACCGCCTGCGCAATTACCAATGCCTGGCCGACCACCTGAAGTCGGAATTCGGCTTCGAGAAGGTCTCGCTGTTCCCCGCCGCCGACTATGACGGCGTCATCCAGGGCCTGCTCGGCGGCACGCTCGACTTCGCCGAACTCGGCGCGTCCGGTTATGCCAGCGTCTATCTCAAGGATCCGAAGGCTGTCACCCCGATCCTCACGACCAAGCAGACCGACGGGTCCACCGGCTATTATTCGATCGGCCTGGCGCTCAAGACTTCCGGCATCACCGACATCAAGTCGGCAAAGGGCAAGAAGCTCGGCTACGCCGATCCGGATTCGACCTCGGGCTACCTGATCCCGCTGACCCAGATTCCGAAGGACACCGGCGCCTCCAACGAGACCTATTTCGCCTCGACCCAGTTCAACGGCGGCCACGAGAACAACGTGCTGGCCGTGCGCGATGGCAAGGTCGACGTGGCGGTGGACGATTCCTCGGGTATCGGCGACTTCAAGAACGGCTACACCTCCGGCACCTTCCACAAGGAAGTCTCCAAGGGCGCCGTCGACCCGAACGACTTCGTCGAAGTGTGGCGCTCGGGTCTGATCCCGAACGGTCCGCTGGTCGTGCGCACCGCGCTGGGCGACGACATGACCGCCAAGCTTACCGCTTTCTTCACCGCCCTGCCGGCCAAGGACAAGGCTTGCTTCGAAGGCGTCGAGGGTGGCGACTTCACCGGCTACGTGCCTGTAAAGCCGGAATTCTACAACGTCATCGTCGAAGCCCGCAAAGCCGCCATCGGCGGCTAATGGCAAGATCAGAAAGGGCGGTGTGCCTCCAGCACCGCCCTTTTTGCATGTCCCGATCATGACATCAGCGACACTCCATTCCGACGCCACCCGCCAGCAGGCCGACGCCTGGCGGCGCCAGACCTCGTTGCGCCGCTTCTACACCGCGCTTGGCGTGGGGCTGCTGCTTGTCGCCATGTGCGCCACCATGTGGTTCGCCGACGAGGCCAATGCCGGCCACTTCTTCGACCGGCTGCCGCATATCCTCGATTTCCTGAGCTGGCTGGTCCCGAAGGACTGGAACGACGTCTGGCGGGCGTTGTTCGACATCGCCTCGCCCAACGACAAGGGCACGCAGGAATTCAACTTCCCGCTCGGCCGCGTCTATGTCTGGGGCGGTTTCTACATCCCTGAATATTTCGAGCTGATGCTGACCACGGTGAACGTGGCGCTGGTCTCGACCTTCATCGGTTTCGTCTTCGCCGTGCCCTTCTCCTTCATCGCCGCGCGCAACCTGACGCCGAACCCGATCCTGCGGCTCGTCGTCAAGCGCTTCATGGAACTGCTGCGTGCCTTCCCCGAGATCGTCATTGCCGGCCTGTTCGCGGCCATCGTCTCGATCGGCCCTGTCGCGGCCATCATCGCCATCGGCCTGCATTCGATCGGCGCACTGGGCAAGCTGTTCTACGAGATCAACGAGAACATCGACATGCGCCCGGAGGAGGGCCTGCGCGCCGTCGGCGCCAACTGGTTCGAGCGCGTGCGCTTCGCCGACCTGCCTCAGGTTCTGCCCAACTTCATGTCCTACACGCTGCTCCGAATCGAGATCAACGTGCGCATCTCGACCATCATGGGCGCGGTCGGCGGCGGCGGTATCGGCGAAGAGCTGAAGCTTTCCATCTCGCGCGGCTTCGGCGCCAAGACGCTGGCGCTGGTGCTCCTGCTCTTCATCACCATCTTCCTCGTCGACCAGTTCTCCGCCTGGCTGCGCCGCAAGCTTGTCGGCGAGCAGGCTTTCCTGATGAGCGCTTGATATGGCTATGACCGCCGACGAACTAAGCGCCATCGAAAGCCGCTACCCGCAGGTGTTCCATCGTCCGGCCTACAAGCGTTTCTGGCCGTTGCTGCTGATCGCGGGCACGGTATTCTATCTTGCCTACGCCCTCTGGTTCTTCAGCCTGCCGCAGGTGCTGCGCGAGTCGCATTGGGAACGCCTGCCGCTCTTCCTGTCGCAATGGATCAGCTATGATTTGCAGCCGGAATTCCGTCTCGACCAGCCCGAGATCACGCCCAAATATCCGCGTTTTTCGGCGCTCGGCGAGAACCCCAATCCCGATTGGGTGGTCAGGAACCCCGACGGCACCTTCACGGTCCGGATCGACGGCGATGCGAAATCCGTCACCTTCGACAAGACCAGGGCGACGATCACGGCCAATGGCGTGACCGTGCCGATAGCGCTGACCGGCGGCAAGCCGGTGGTCACAGGCGCGGTGCCCGACTGGGTGACCGTCCATGACGACGAGATCGTCGCCAAGATGGGCTTCGCCGGCGAGGTGCGCGTCACCGTCGACCGCGTCAAGGTTCGCAAGCGCTTCCTCGGCTGGGCCAATTTCGTCTTCGACACGCGCTCGCCCTTCTTCGGCAAATCGGCCGGCGAGGTCATCTCGCTGATCGTCTCCGGGCCTGAGCTTCAGCCCGGCACGTCGAACCTCGCCTTGGCCGCCGACAACATCTGGAACAACGCGCAGTGGCAGCACGGCGATGTCTGGACGAAACTCCTGCAGACCATCGTCATGGCGTTCCTCGGCACGCTGCTCGGCGGTATCGTCGCCTTCCCGCTCGCCTTCTTCGCCGCCCGCAACATCACGCCGAGCGGCCTGCTCAGCCAGGTGCTGAAACGCTTCTTCGACTTCATGCGCTCGGTCGACATGCTGATCTGGGCACTGTTCTTCACCCGCGCCTTCGGCCCCGGACCGCTGGCCGGCAGTGCCGCGATCTTCTTCACCGAGATCGGCACATTGGGCAAAACCTATTCCGAAGCGCTTGAGAACATCGACGACAAGCCGCGCGAAGGCGTGCTCTCGACCGGCGCCAACGGCCTGCTCGTGCAGCGCTACGGCGTGATGCCGGAAGTGGTGCCGGTCTTCATCAGCCAGACGCTCTACCAGTGGGAATCCAACACCCGCGGCGCGACCATCATCGGCGCCGTCGGCGCTGGCGGCATCGGTCTGAAACTATGGGAAGCGATGCGCACCAACTCGAACTGGGCCAACGTCTTCTACATGGTGCTGCTGACGCTGCTCGTCGTCTTCATCTTCGACAACATCTCGAATTTCCTGCGCCGAAGGCTGAGCCGCACGCTGCATGATTACAACAGGCTGCAGGCCGAGCGGGGGTAGTTGGACTGCTGCTTCTAAGGAGAGGTCGGCGGGACAGCGCCCCCTCTGCCCTACCGGGCATCTCCCCCACTTGGGGGGAGATCAGCCGTCATCGCGGCTTTCGCCAATCGCCCAACAGGATTGAGCGGAACGCCGAAGCCGCCAATCTCCCCCCTTGTGGGGGAGATGTCCGGCAGGACAGAGGGGGGCGCGAAGGATCGCGACGCCCGCCGGACGGTGCACCCTAAGCCGCCTTCTTCCACCCGTCCCTGATATGACGATACCCCTCGCGATAAACCGCCTCCGGGCTCTCCGCGAAATCGCGCCACACCTTCGTCGCCGCAGCCAGGTCCTTCAGCGAGCGTCCGAACGCCTCGATCGTCAGCCAATCGTCGTAACCGGTCCGGCGGATCGCCGCGAAAGTCTCCTTCCAGGGGATGTTGCCGCGCCCCGGCACGCCGCGGTCATTCTCAGAAATGTGGATATGGACGACGTTTCGGCGATGCTTCGTATAGGCGCCGATCGGGTCGGCCTCCTCGATATTGGCGTGGAAGGTGTCGTACATCGCCTTAATGTGCGGCCGGTCGATCGCGTCGATATGCTCCGACAGGTCGGCCATGGTGTTGACGAGGTAGCATTCGAAGCGGTTGAGCGCTTCGAGCCCGATGGTCACGCCCTTCTTGCCGGCATGGTCGCCGATGGCGCGTTGCGAGGCGACCGATCGCTTCTTCTCGGCCGCCGTCGGCCCGCTGCCGGAAAAGGCGCCCAGCGTCGAATGCAGCGGCCCGCTGAGGGTGTCCGCGCCGAGCGCGGCGCTGCAGTCGACCGCCCATTTCATGTAGTCGATGCCGGCCTTGCGGGTGGCGGCATCCGGCGAGATCAAGTTCATCGCCGGATCGCCCATCGCCGAGACCGCGGTGCGCTCAAGGCCGATGCGGTCGAGCATTTCGCCGAGCTTTTTGTAGTCGTCGGGCGCCCCGACGAAGACCGGTATCTCGACGCCGTCGAAGCCGGTCGCCTTGATGTCCTTCAGCAGCGCCTCGTGCTTCTTCGAGACGCTGGTCGTCCACAAGAACATGCACATGCCGATTTTCATCGACGCCCCCTCCCCGCTTGCGGCCAACCCTTTGCGTTGGCCGGCCACACTCCCCCTCATCCGGCCGCTTCGCGGCCACCTTCTCCCCGAGGGGAGAAGAGGTCGGCGCCGGCGTCGCTTGTCTCCTCTCCCCTCGGGGAGAGGTCGGATTGCCCCGAATTGCTCTTCGCAATTCGGCTGGCAATCCGGGTAAGGGGGGGACTCCCTTGGACGACGCAGCCGTCCTACAGTTTCGTCCACGCCCCATTCTTCTTCGACGACTTCACGCAGGCCTCGATGAAGGCCATGCCTTCGACGCCGTCCGCGATCGTCGGGAAGACGACGTCCTTGCCGGGCTTGCCGCCCTTCCGGCGCGCCGCGCGGATGGCCCTTGCGGCCTCCTGGTAGATATTGGCAAAACCTTCGAGATAGCCCTCCGGATGGCCAGACGGCACACGGCTGACGCGGGCCGCGACCGGCATCGCGCCGGCGCCGGCCCGGGTGAGCAACTGCTTCGGCTGGCCGAACGGCGTGTACCAGAGATAGTTCGGGTCGGCCTGCACCCATTCCAGCCCACCCTTGGAGCCATAGATGCGCAGCTTCAGCCCATTCTCGTGGCCGGGCGCCACCTGGCTTGCCCAGATCATGCCCTTGGCCGGATGCTTGTTGCCGACCGGCTTGAAGCGCAGCATGACGTTGACATTGTCGTCGAGCTGGCGCCCCGGCACGAACGCATTGAGATCGGCCGAAAGTGAATCTAGCTCCAGCCCGGACACGAAGCGGGCGAGATTGTAGGCATGCGTGCCGATGTCGCCCAGCGCGCCGCCGGCGCCTGCCTGCTTGGGGTCGGAGCGCCACGAGGCCTGCTTCTGGCCGGTGGCGGCGAGGTCCTCGGTCAGCCAGTCCTGCGGATATTCCGACTGCACGATGCGGATGTCGCCGAGTTGGCCCTTGGCCACCATCTCGCGCGCCTGCCGGATCATCGGGTAGGCGGTGTAGTTGTGCGTCAGCACGAACACCTTGCCGGTCTTCTCGACAAGGGCCGCGAGCTTCTTCGCCTCGGCCAGCGAAGTCGCCAGCGGCTTGTCGCAGATGACATGGATGCCGGCCTCAAGGAAGGCCTTGGCAGCCGGCACATGCACATTGTTGGGCGTCACGATCGCCACCGCCTCGATGCCGTCGGGGCGCTTGGCCTCGGCCTTCGCCATCTCGGCATAGGAGCTGTAGCTGCGCGCGGGATCGAGTCCGAGTTCTTCGGCCGATGCCTTCGCCCGCGCCGGATCCGACGACAGCGCGCCGGCCACCAGTACGAAGTCGTTGTCCATGCGCGCCGCGATGCGATGCACCGCGCCGATGAAGGCACCCTGCCCGCCGCCAACCATGCCATAGCGGATCGGGCCGCCTCCCGCTTCCGACTTCGATGCGCCGACCATTTCTTGTCCTCTCTTTAGCTCCTCACCCTCCCCCTTGCGGGAAGGGTCGACGCGCAGCGTCGGGGTATAGAGTCCGCTGCGACTTGGGATTCAACCCATCCGGACTTGTGGCCGAACCTCCTCAAGCAGAGTTCGTAGGTCAAATCCCCATCATCGCCCGCAACAGCTTCTTGTCGCTGGTGCCGCCGGCGAAATCGTCGAAGGCCCTCTCGGTCACCCGGATGATGTGATGCTGGATGAAGGGCGCACCTTCGGCCGCCCCGTCCTCGGGATGTTTCAGGCAGCATTCCCACTCCAGCACCGCCCAGGAATCGTAGTTGTACTGGGTGAGCTTGGAGAAGATGCCGCTGAAATCGACCTGCCCGTCGCCCAGCGAACGGAAGCGGCCCGCCCGGTTCACCCAGCCCTGGTAGCCGGAATAGACGCCTTGTCGCCCGGTCGGATTGAACTCGGCATCCTTGACGTGGAACGCCTTGATCCGCTCGTGGTAGATGTCGATGAACTCGAGATAATCGAGCTGCTGCAGCAGGAAATGCGACGGGTCGTAGTTGATGTTGCAGCGCTTGTGGCCGCCGACCGCGTCGAGGAACATCTCGAAGGTGGCGCCGTCGAACACGTCCTCGGAAGGGTGGATCTCATAACCGACATCGACGCCATTGTCCTCGTAGACATCGAGGATCGGCTTCCAGCGCTGGCCGAGTTCGGAGAAGGCCTCCTCGATCAGCCCGGCCGGCCGCTGCGGGAACGGATAAAGGTAGGGGAAAGCCAGCGAGCCGGTGAACGACACCGAAGCATTCAGCCCGAGATTCCTCGATGCCTTGGCGCCGAACTTCATCTGCTCGACCGCCCATTTTTGGCGCGCCTTGGGGTTGTTGTGCACCTCGGCCGGCGCGAAGCCGTCGAACTGCGCGTCATAGGCTGGATGAACGGCGACCAGTTGGCCCTGCAGATGCGTCGACAATTCCGTGATCTCGACGCCGGCATCGGCGCAGATGCCTTTCACCTCGTCACAATAGGCCTTCGACGACGCCGCCTTCTTGAGGTCGAACAGGCGCCCGTCCCAGGTCGGGATCTGCACGCCCTTGTAGCCGAGCCCGGCCGCCCATTTGGTGATCGAAGCCAGCGAATTGAACGGCGCGGCATCGCCCGCGAACTGCGCCAGAAACAGGCCGGGGCCCTTCATCGTCGTCGGCATCGGCATCCTCCCTCATTGTTTTCGCGACCAAGCATAGCGCCGATTGAAGTGAGGGCCAGCCTGTTTGGTCAATACTGTCGGCGTCTATGCGTTGCGCCATTCTGGTATTACCAAATCCCGTAATTCGGTCAAGCGGTCGAAAACCGCGAAGATGGGCCGGGTTTTGAAACAAGCGAGCCAAATTACCTTATGAAATCAGCCTATTGCTTAACCTGCACGGCTTCCGTAGTCCACTTCTTGCCGTGCATGAAAATTTGCTGTAGAGGTCATGGAAGGCCCAATTGGTCGAACCAGTTTCAAGGAAAATACTGGCAACGCCTTGGGGAGGAAACGCGCGACCGCTTCTATCGGAGCCGTCGCGGGGTAAAACGTGACAGGCGAATTCTGGGAAGGATAGACCATGCATCTTTCGACGCACAATTGGATGCGGGCGGAGCCGCTGGAGGTGACGCTCAAGCGCATCAAGAAATTCGGCTACGAATCGATCGAGATTTCCGGCGAGCCCGAGCAGTACAAGACCAAGGAGACGCGTGCGCTGCTCAAGGAGCACGGCATCCGCTGCTGGGGTTCGGTGACACTGATGCTGGGCGAGCGCAACCTCGCCGCCAAGGACCAGGGCCAGCGCGAGCGCTCGGTCCAGTACGTCAAGGACGTGCTCACCATGGTGAGCGAGCTCGACGGCGAGATCATCACGCTGGTCCCCGCGACCGTTGGCAAGGTCGTGCCGGACGGCACCGAGGCGGAGGAATGGGGCTGGGTGGTCGACGCCACGCGCGAGTGTTTCACCCATGCCAAGAAGGTCGGCGTCAGGATCGCCGTCGAGCCGCTCAACCGCTTCGAGACCTATCTCTTCAACCGCGGCGCCCAAGCGCTGGCGCTCGCCGATGCGGTGAGTCCCGAATGCGGCGTCTGCCTCGACGCCTACCATATCCATATGGAGGAATTTAACGTCTATGACGCGATCCGCCAGGTCGGCAAGCGCCTGTTCGATTTCCATGTCGCCGACAACAACCGCTTCGCCGCCGGCCTTGGCCAGATCGACTGGCCGAAGATCGTGCGCACGCTGAAGGAAGTCGGCTATGACGGCGCGCTGACCAACGAGTTCGTCGCGCCCGTCGACCGCACGCCGGCGGCGCCCTATCCGGAGATGGTCGAGCGCAATCCGGTCGACATCTCGCCCGAGCAGCTCAAGTTCATCCAGGACCACGGCTCCAGCGTGCTCACGGAAAAATTCTACACCGACCAGATGCGCATCACCGCCGAAACGCTGCTGCCGCTGATCAAGTAGGCCTCCGATTGAAACCTATCCCTTCCACCCGGCGGGCGGAGGGGCCGAAGGGAAAACATGCGCATCAAACGCGTCCAGGCCTGGTGGGTTCGTATCCCGATCGAAGTCGCGAAGCAGCATCGCAGCGACTTCGGTCAGGTGACGACGTTCGACGCCGCCATTTTGCGCATCGAGACCGATGACGGCCTGGTCGGCTGGGGCGAGGGCAAGAACGCCGCCGGCAGCGCCGGCAGCTATGGCGCGCTCGTCCATATGCTCAACCACGAGATCGGCCCGCAGCTCATCGGCCGCGATCCGGCCGACATCGGCATCATCTGGGAAATGCTCTACAACGGTGTGCGGTACGAGACAGCGGCGCATGCCGGCCATGCCATGCCGCAGCTGGCGCGGCGCGGCATGAGCGTCGCGGCGATCAGCGCCGTCGACATCGCGCTCTGGGACATTCTCGGCAAATCGCTGGGGCAGCCGGTATGGCGGCTGCTTGGCGGTCGCAAGGTCGAGCGGATGCAGGCCTATGCCTCGGGCGGCTGGGCCGCTGCCGACGCCATCGGCGAGCAGTTGAAATCCTATATCGCCAAGGGCGGCTTCAAGGCGCTGAAGATGCGCGTCGGCGCCATGGACGGCGCCCCGCATGTCTCGGCCGCGCGCGTGCGCGCCGCAAGGCAGGCGATCGGGCCGGATGTCGATCTGATGGTCGATGCGCATGGCACCTACACCGTCGCCGAGGCCAAGCGCTTCATCAAGCTAACCGCCGATCTCGACCTTGCCTGGTTCGAGGAACCGGTGATCGCCGACGATAAGCCGGGCATGGCCGAAGTGCGCGCCTCGGGCGCGATGCCGATCGCGACAGGCGAAAGCGAGGCGACGCGCTACGCCTTCCGCGATCTGGCGGTGCTGAAATCGGCCGACATCTTCCAGCCGGATCCGGCGTTTTGCGGCGGCATCAGCGAGGCGATGAAGATCGGCACCATCGCCAGCGCCTTCAACCTGCGCTTCGCGCCGCACCTGTGGGCCGGCGCGCCCTGCTTCTTTGCCGGGCTGCATGTCTGTGCCGCCTCGCCCGCCAGCTTCATCATCGAATATTCGCTCGGCGCCAACCCGATGATCCACGACCTTGTCGAGGAGACTGTCGAAGCGAAGGACGGTATGATAGCGATCCCTGAAAAGCCTGGATTGGGTTTCACCATCTCCGAGCGATTCCTGGAGGCGCACGCGCAACGTATTTGACGATGAAAGAAAAGAACCTTCTCGCGGAACTTGCCGCCTACCTCTTCGCCAACTCGGACAAGGAGTCCGGCCGCACGCCCTCGGAGCGCGAGCTGGCGGAGCATTTCGGCGTCAGCCGCGGCCAGATCCGCGAAGCGCTGGCCATCCTGGAAGCCATGCGCATCGTCGAGCGACGCGCCAAGTCCGGCATCTATATCGACACCAAGCAGGCGAGCGTGGAAGCGCTGGCGCTTTTCGCCCGCGCCGGCCTGCCGCTCGATCCGGTGCAGATCTACGAGACGGTCGAGTTGCGCAAGATCCACGAGATCAAGGCGGCCGAGCTTGCCTGCTCTCGCGCCACGGAAGAAAACTTCGAACGCCTGCGCGAGATCCTGAAGGCCTCGGAAGAGCGCATCGCCGCCGGCGAGGGCCTCGCCAAAGAGGACCGCGAGTTCCACCTCGAGATCGTGCGCGCGACCAAGAACAGCGTCTTTCACAACATCTGCAGCGTCTATTACCTGATGGGCGAGCAGCGCCTGCCGATCTATTTCAACGATCCCGAACGCAGCGTGCGCTCACATGCCGAGCATATCCAGATCTACGAGGCGCTGTTGCGCCGCGACGGCAACCTCGCCCAGGCCTTGATGAACGCCCATTTGCAGGGCGCCGAGAGCTACTGGAAGGGGATCATCGAAGGCCGCGGAATGGAGCCGAAAAGCCCGGCGCTCGAAAAGGCCTAGAGCATTTTGCAGCCAAGCGTTATCGCTTGGCGTCGCAGAAATGCGGAGAAAAACAAAACCTCATGCGCAAGATCCTGTCGACGCATCCGCTGCATCCGCGCGCCACGGCCATGCTGGCGGGCGCCGGGCGGCTGGCCGTCGCTTCCGCGCTCGATCCCAAGACTCTGACCGCCGAAGCGAGCGACGCCGACATCGTCATCGTGCGCGCGCCGCTGCCGCCGGAGCTGTTTGCGGGTGCTTCGAACCTGCGCGCCGCGATCCGCCACGGCGCCGGGCTGGACATGATCCCCGTCGAGGCCGCGACCGCCGCCGGCGTGCTGGTGGCGAATGTGCCCGCCGTCAATGCCCGCTCGGTCGCCGAGCATGTGATGTTCGTGGCCCTTGCGCTGCTGCGGCGCTTCCGAACGATGGACCGCGACCTGCGCGCCAAGGGCTGGCTTGCTGGGCGCGAACATGCCAATTCGACCAGCGAGCTTGCCGGCAAGACCATCGGCATCGTCGGCCTCGGCGCGGTCGGCCAGGCCGTCGGCCATATCGCCGCGCATGGCTTCGACCTCAATGTCGTGGCGACCACGCGAAGCCTGCGTCCGGCGCCCGAACGTGTCGGCTTCCTGTCGATCGACGCGCTGGTCGAGCAGAGCGATATCATCGTGCTCTGCTGCCCGCTGACGGAGGAGACGCGCGGCCTGATCAGCCGCGAGCGCATCGCCCGCATGAAGCCCAACGCGCTGCTGATCAATGTCTCGCGCGGCCCGGTGGTCGACGACGAGGCGCTGATCGAAGCGTTGCGAGCGGGCCGCATCGGCGGCGCCGCGCTGGACGTTTTTTCCACGCAGCCGCTGCCGCCCAACCATCCTTATTTCGGCTTCGACAATGTCATCGTCACCCCGCATATGGCCGGCATCACCGAGGAATCGATGATGCGCATGGGGGTCGGCGCCGCCGGCGAGGCGTTGCTGGTGCTCGCCGGCAAATTGCCGGTCAATCTGCGCAATCCGGAAGTCGTCGAGCACTACCGGCGGCGCTTTCCGGCCGACGGTTAGTTCCCGGCTACCATCGCGACGATGCAGCCAGAGATGACAGCGGGACAGCGAATTCCCGGGCGCCGAATTTGCGTCGGTTCGCCGCGCCCTATCAACGGCCAAGCAAAGTCTCGACCGCGGCGGCAATACGCAGCAGATGACTGTCGTGCCCGTGCTTGCCCACCAGCATCACACCAGCCGGCAGCTTCATGCCGGGCATGGGCAGCGAGATCGCGCAGAGGTCGAACTGGTTGGCGACCTGCGTGTTGCGCAGGAGCAGCCCTTCCGTCTTGTCGCGCAACGCTTCGTCGCCAGCCATGGCGGCAATGGAAGGCGCGACCATCGGCACTGTCGGCAAGGCCAGCACATCGATCGTCTCCAGCCGTTCCGCTATGGCCGCCGCAAGCTCGCCGCGACGGCGGATCGTGCGGATATAGGCGGAAGCGGGAACGGCGAGCGCGCGCGACAATGGCCCGGTGACATGCGGATCGGCCGGTACCGAGGTGCCGGCCGCCAGCCAATCGGCATGCACTTCCGCGCCTTCCATGGACGCGATGGTCCCGCGTTTGGTGGCGGCGCGCATCTCGGCAATGAGATCGTCGATGGACAAATCGGCAGCGCGGGCACCGGCCTGACCGATCCTGTCGATGCAAGCCTCGAAGGCCGCGGCGACCTCCGCTTGTGTCCCGCCGAACAAGACGCCGCGCGGGATGCCGACGCGCAGGCCGGCGAGTGGGATCGGCCGAGGCGCCGTTGGCTCAGTTCCCGCCATGATCGCATCGGCGATCGCGCAATCGGCGACGTTGCCGCCAAGCGGCCCAATCGAATCGAGCGTCATCGACAGCGGAAAGGCGCCGGTCAATGGCACGCGCCCCGCCGTCGGCTTGAAGCCGACAACGCCATTGAGCGAGGCCGGGATGCGCACCGAGCCGCCGGTGTCCGAACCGATCGAGATGTCGCTCGTGCCCTCGCCGACCGCAACGCCCGCCCCCGATGACGACCCGCCCGGGATCAGGCTTGCATCGGCGGCATTGCCCGGCGTGCCGTAATGCGGATTGTCGCCGATCGCGGTGAAGGCGAACTCGGTCATGTTGGTCTTGCCGAGGATGACGGCTCCCGCCTGGCGCAGCCTCCGCACGATCGCCGCGTCCTGCGTCGCCGGCGCGGCGCCGGCGCGAATCAGCGACCCGGCCATCGTCGGCTCCCCGGCGACATCGAACAGGTCCTTGATCGAGACGATGCGCCCGTCGAGCGGTCCGAGGCTCACACCGGCCTTGCGGCGGGCATCGGCCGCATCGGCGGCTGCGCGCGCCGCCTCGGCGTAGAGCTTCGTATAGACCTTCTCGTCGGCCGCGCGATTGGCAAGACGTGACAGGATGATTTCAAGACGGTCGCGAACGGATTGCATTTTCGATGTCGGGCCCTGCAAAGTTGCAACGTCTTTTAGGCACGGCCTGATGTTGGGCCAGCCAAGAGATAACCCGGCAAGCGTGCCTTTGCACCCTGCCAGCGATGGGAAGATGCTGATGCTGTACAAAGGCAGCTGCCACTGCGGCAAGGTGGCGTTCAAGGTCGAGGGCGAGCTTGGCATGGCCGTGCGCTGCAATTGCTCGATCTGCCGGCGCAAGGGCGCGCTGTTGTGGGCCGTGCCGCATGAGAAGCTCAATCTGGTCGCCTGGGGCGACGACCTCGGCCGCTACACATTCGGCAAGGGCGCGATCGCGCATCGTTTCTGCCGCACCTGCGGCATGCACCCTTTCGCCGAGGATGTAAGCGAGGGCAACGAACGATCCGCCTATGTCAACATCAACTGCCTGGAAGACGTCGACCTGGCGACCATCGAAGTCTTCGAGTTCGACGGCGGCGCGGCCTGAAGCTAAAAATCATCGGCCCGGCGCTCGTGAGAGCCGCCGGGCCGATGCCTGGGAGGCAAGCAGTCTTAGCTACTCGGCAGCCTGCTTCGGTCCCATCAGGAAGGCCACCAGCGCCGCGAGCAAGGTCGCCACGCCGCTATAGGCGAAGGCGGTGGCGACACCGGCATGATCGACCAGAAGGCCGCCGACGACGGCGCCAAGCGCGATCGCCACCTGGAAGGTCGCGACCATCAGGCCGCCGGCGCTCTCGGCCTGGTCAGGCGCGGCGCGCACCAGCCAGGTCTGCAGGCCGACCGGAACGGCGCCGAAGGCAAAGCCCCAGGCGGTGACCGCGACCGCCGCCGTTATCAGCGAGGCGCCGAGCACGAGCAGCGCCGCCGCCGACAAGGCGATCAGCAGCGGCGCCAGGCCAACCGCCATCTTCAGGTTGCGCTCGGCCAGGAAGGCGCCGGCGAAATTGCCGAAGAAGCCGCCGATGCCATAGGCGAGCAGCACCAGCGAGATGGTTTCGATCGGCATCGCCGGCACCGTCTCCAGGAACGGCCGCACATAGGTGAAGCCGGCAAACTGCCCGGACGCGACCAGCAGCACCACCAGCAGCGCGATGCGGATCATCGGTCGCTTCAGCACCTCGGCCAGCGTGCGGAAGCTCGCGACCGCGGTCGGCGGCAGGCTTGGCAGGGTGGCGAGCTGCACCAGCAGCGCCAGCCCGCCGACGACCGCCGCGATCATGAAGGCGGTGCGCCAGCCCCAGATATCGCCGACATAGGCGCCGACAGGAGCCGCCGTAACCGTGGCGACCGAGACGCCGGTCAGGATGATCGACATGGCGCGCGGCATCAGCCGCATCGGGACAAGCCGCAGCGCCATGGCCGCCGACATCGACCAGAAACCGCCAAGCGCAACGCCCAGCACGACGCGGGCAAGAAGCAGCATGGTGAGCGAGGACGCGAAGGCGGCGACGAGGTTGGAGACGATCAAAAGGACGGAGAGGATCCACATGACCAGCCGGCGGTCGAGCCGCCTGGTGACGATCGCCATGGTCGGCGCCGCGATCGCGCCGACGACGGCCGTCGCCGTCACCGCCTGGCCGGCGGCGCCTTCGCTGACGCCGAGGTCCTGCGCCAGCCGCGTCAACAGGCTGGCGGGCAGGAATTCGGCGGTCACCAGGCCGAAAACGCCGAGCGCCAGCGAGACCACCGCCGCCCAGGCCGGTTCGGTTCGTTCGTCCGGCTCGCTTGCGTCGAGAATAGTGGCGTCGACGGCGCCCGTTGCGGGTTCGGTCATGGCAAAATCTCCGATCTGTTTGCGGCGCTACGCAAGAGATGACCAGATCGGACTTCGCCCGTTACATGCCGGCGGGCGGCTCTGTCAGTTCGATTTGGTTGCGGCGCAACATTTGGCTGCAGCGCAACATAGGGAGTGACCGGCTGGAGTTTCCATGCTAGAAACGCCGAAATGAATTACAATTCGTCCAAAACCATTCTGCAGGCTTCCGGCGACCCGCTGACCGACATGTTGCGCGGCCTGCGCCTTGACGGCGTCGATTACGGCCGCTGCGTGCTTGGCGAGCCGTGGGCCGTTTCCTTCCCCGCGCAGAAGGCGGCGCGCTTCCATTTCATCGGACAGCGAGGCTGCTGGCTGTTCTCGCCGGCCAAGGAATGGATAAAGCTCTCGGTGGGCGACGCGCTGCTGATTCCGCGCGGCGACGAGCATGTGCTGGCGAGCGCGCCCGGCGTGCCGCCGGTGCCGATCGGCCGCTACACGATCGAGCCAGTGTGCGAGAACATCTACGACGTCTCGAACGGCTGCGACGGCTGCAAGACCTTGCTGTTTTGCGGCAGCATGCATTTCAACCTCGACGGCTCGCATCCGCTGCTGGAGATGATGCCCGACCTGATGCAGGCGCATAAGCTGATGGCCAACGCGCCCGGCATCCAGCATCTGCTCGACGCGATGGCGGGCGAGGTGACGATGGACCGCGTCGGCTCCGGCGGCATCCTCGCCCGCCTGGCCGACGTGCTCGCGGCCACCATCATCCGCTCCTGGGTGGAGAATGGCTGCGGCGACGCCACCGGATGGATCGCCGCCGTGCGCAACCCGGATGTCGGCAAGGTGCTCGCCGCTATCCACCTGCAGCCGGAGCGCGACTGGACGGTCGAGGCGCTGGCCAGGATGATGGGCGCCTCACGCTCCGCCTTTGCGCAGCGCTTCGCCACCGTGGTCGGTGAGACGCCGGCCAAATATGTGCTGCGTGTGCGCATGCACCAGGCCCGGCAATGGCTCACCCGCGACGGCATGCGGGTTTCGGTGGCGGCATCGAGGCTGGGTTACGATTCGGAAGCCTCCTTCAGCCGCGCCTTCAAGCGGGTGATGGGCGTGGCGCCGAGTCATTTCCGTCACACCGGCGCCGACGAACAATCCTGATCACAAGCAGCCGGTTGCCAGGCTGGAGGAATTGCCAAGTCCTTTGGACACCGCGTCATTCCCGCCGGCCGAGGCGGCATAAGCTGGCTGACGGAGGAAACAGCATGCCCAATCATCTTGCATCGCTTGCGCTTGCGCTTGCCGCGCTCGCCATCCTGCCAAGCCCGGCTTTCGCGCTCGAGGACAGCTACCTGCCGTCGAAGCGCCGGGCCAGCCACAGCGCCTTGGCCCGCTATGGGGCGAACGAACGAAAGGCCCGGCCGGCACGCGGCTGAAGGTTCCCCGCAACTGGAGCGCGCCCGTCCATGCCCACACCGCCGATTACCGCGCCGTGGTCATCAAGGGCCTCTGGGCGCATTGGCAGATGCAGGGCGGCGAAGCCAACAGGGTCGAGTTGCCGCCGGCTCCTACTGGACCCCAGAAGGCCGACGAAATGCATGACGATGCCTGCCTGTCGGACACCGAACGCGTGATCCTGCTGACCGCTATCCGGCGTGCCGCAGGCTGACGCCGCTGCCCTTGTCGAACAGCACCACCTTGTCCGGGTTCCAGGCAAAGCGCACCGGCTGTTCGATCGCGACATCGGTCCTGGCCGGCACGGTTGCCCGCAGCATCGTTTCGCCGACCCTGAGCGTCAGGATCTTCTCCACACCGTGGTTCTCGACGTCGTGGACGTGCGCCTCGACCGGCGCGCCGCTCTCCAGGTAGACGTCCTCCGGACGGATGCCGAAGACGAGTGGCCGACCGTCGGTCGCGCCACTCGTCCTGCCCCCGCCAAAAGTCTTGGCCCCAACCGTCAGCGGCAGCTCGAAATTCATCGGCGCCATCACCGCGCGGTCGTTGACCAGTCTGCCGTCGATGAGGTTCATCGGCGGCGAACCGACGAAGCTCGCGACATAGGTGTCGCGCGGATTGTTGTAGATCTCATGCGGCGTGCCCGTCTGGACGATGCGGCCATGGTTGAGCACGCCGACCTTGTCGCCCATCGACATGGCTTCGATCTGGTCATGCGTGACGAACAGGAATGTGGCGCCGAGCTGCATTTGCAGGTTCTTCAATTCCGTGCGCAGCGCCTCGCGCAGCTTGGCGTCGAGCGCCGACAGCGGCTCGTCCATCAGGAACACGCGCGGCTTGCGCACGATCGCCCGGCCGATCGACACGCGCTGCATCTCGCCGCCGGAAAGCCGGTCCGTCTTGCGGTCGAGAAGATGCTCGATCCTGAGCGTGCGGGCCGCGCGCGCCACGCGGTCCTTGATCTCGGCATCCGGCAGCCGGCGGATCTTCGGCTTTAGCGGAAATTCGAGGTTCTGCCGCACCGTGTAGCGCGGATAGAGCGAATATTGCTGCAGCACCAGCGCCACGTCGCGTTCGGCGGCGCCCCAGTCGGCGACGTCGACGCCGTCGATGAAGACCTGGCCCTCGGTCGGCTTCTCAAGGCCCGCGACCATCCTCAGCGTCGTCGTCTTGCCGGCGCCCGTCTCGCCGAGCAGCACGAAGAATTCGCCGTCGGCGATGTCGAGATCGAGATTGGACAGAGCCGTGTGGGTGCCGAACGTCTTGGAGATGTTCTTCAACTGGATATGGGCCATTACAATCTCACTCCGAGCGACTTGCCGCTCGCGGCGTCGAAGAAATGCGCCTGCGAAGGATCGATCCGCGCATAGACCTTTTCGCCCGCACCGCCGATGAAGCCGCTCTTGGTGCGGGCGCGCAGCATCTTGGAGCCGACCTTGAGATCGACGATATCGAAGGATCCCAGCGGCTCGACGATCTGCGTTTCGACTGGCAGGAAGCCGTCCGTCGCCTCGCGGCGCACCAGCACGCCTTCCGGCCGGATGCCGAGCGTCAGCTGGCCGCCGGCATGGCCGTTGAGCTTGGAAAGCAGCGCGCGCGGAAATTCGAAGCCGGTGGCCGCGCCGCCGACGGAGACGGAAGCAGCCGACGCATTCTCGGCGACCGTCGCCTCAGCCACATTCATCACCGGGCTGCCGACGAACTGCGCGACGAACAGATTGGCCGGATGCGAATAGACCTCGTCCGGCGTGCCGACCTGCTGCAGCACGCCCTCATGCATGATAACGATGCGGTCGGCGAGGCTCATCGCCTCGATCTGGTCGTGCGTGACATAGATGCTGGTCGAGCCTTGCTTGATATGCAGCCGCTTGATCTCGGCGCGCATTTCCTCGCGCAGCTTGGCATCGAGCGCGCCGATCGGCTCGTCCATCAGCATCGCCTTCGGGCGCCGCACCAGCGCCCGGCCGATGGCCACGCGCTGCATGTCGCCGCCCGACAGCGCCGAGGGCTTCTTGTTGAGAAGATCGCTGATCTGCAGCGTCTTGGCCACCGAGCGCACCTCGGTGTCGATCTCGCTCCTGCTCTTGCGCGTCGCGCGCAGCGGAAAGGCGATGTTCTCGTAGACGTTCATATGCGGATAGAGCGAGAACGACTGGAACACCATGGCGATGTCGCGGTCGGCAGCTTTGAGGTGCTGCACCGGTTTGCCGTCGATCAATATGTCGCCCTGGTCGATGGTCTCCAGCCCGGCAATGGCGCGCAGCGTCGTCGTCTTGCCGCAGCCCGACTGTCCGAGCAGCACGATGAACTCGTTGTCGTCGATCTTGAGGTTCAGGTCCTTGATGACCTGGACGGCGCCGAAGAATTTCTGGACGCCGCGAAGCTCGATCTGGGTCAATGCTGTGCCCCCGCGTTGCGCGCCTGCTGGTCGGCTCCGTGTCCGGTGCCGGCCTGCTCCTCGCGCGGGATCTTGGAGGTGACGTTGAAGCCTATAAGGCCGATCAGGATGATCGTCACGCCGTAAGTGTGGAGCGGCATGTTCCAGGGCTGGCAGAGCGCGACGATGCCCAGCACCATCAGGATCTGCGATCCAGGCTCCAGATACTTCTCGTTGATCGCGCGAAAGCTCATTTGCGGATCGCTCCGAAGGACATGCCGCGCAACAGATGGTTGCGGAGCAGGAAGGTGAAGATCGCGACCGGCAGCAGGAACAGGAACGTGCCGGCGGCGATCACCGTCCAGTCGGGCAGGCCGGAGCCGACCTGGCTCGGGATGAAGGGCGGCGCGGTCTGGGCGCGGCGGTTGGTCATGATCAGCGCGAAGGCATATTCGTTCCACGCCGTGATGAAGCAGAACACGGCGGTGGCGGCGATGCCGGTGGCGGCCTCCGGCAGCACGATCTTGAAGAAGGCTTCCATGCGCGTGTAGCCGTCGACGAGTGCCGCCTCCTCATATTCCTTCGGGATCTCGTCGATGAACCCTTTCATCAACCAGACCGAGAAGGAAAGGTTGAAGGCGGTGTAGAGGATGATCAGGCCGAGATGGGAATCGTTCAGCCCCACGGCCCGGTACATCAGGAACATCGGGATCGCGACCACCACCGGCGGCAGCATGCGCGTCGACAAGATGAAGAAGAGCAGGTCCGCCTCTCCCTTCACCTTGAAGCGCGAGAAGCCGTAGGCTGTGAACGTGCCCATGCCGACTGCAAGCACAGTCGAGGTGATCGCCACGATCAGCGAGTTCAGGAAGCGGCTCGGATAGCCCGACCACTGCACCTCACCCTTGCCGTCGCGCACGATCTTTTCGCCGCCGTCGAAGACGACGCGCTCCCACCATGGGGCGGCCGCATATTCTTCCGGCGTCGGCGGATTGCGCATCTGGGATCGCTTGGTGAACAGCTTCACGAACGGCGATATCTCCGGCTGGAAGATGACCGTCGGCGGGATGGTGGTGGCGAGGGCGCGCGGCTTGAATGCCGTCGAGGCGATCCAGTAGATTGGCGCCAGGAAAATGATCGTCACCAGCAGAACGATGACGATGGCGATGCGGTTGAAGGTGATTTCTGAAGAAGTGCGGACGGCGGCCATCTGTCAGCGCTCCTTCACTTTGTTGAGGTATTTGACGTAGATGTTGGTGATCGCCAGCACCATGATCAGCACGATGTAGGCCATGGCGCAGGAGCGCCCCGTCTGCCATTCCTGGAAAGCCATCTTGTAGAGCCGGATCGAGATGAGTTCGGCCGTCGGCTGGCTGGTCAGGATGTAGGCGAGATCGAAGGTCTTGAACGCTTCCATGGTGCGGAAAATGACCGCGATCATCAGGATCGGCGCGACCAGCGGCAGGGTGATGCGGAAGAAGGTGTAGAACGGGCCGGCGCGGTCGATCGCCGCGGCCTCGTAGAGATGTTTCGGCACCGCCGAGAGGCCGGCCAGCGACAGCAGCATGACGAAGGGCGACCACATCCAAATATCGGTCAAGGCGACTGCATAGAGTGCCATCTTCGGGTCTGCCAGCCACTCGAAATTGCCGAGCCCGAGCGCATAGTTGATGACGCCCCATGAAGGGTCGTAAAGCAGTTTCCAGAACAGGCCGACGACGGCCATCGACAGCATCATCGGCAGTAACAGCAGCGTAGTGATAAGGCCCTTGAGCGGAATATCCCGGTTGAGCAGCATCGCCACGCCAAAGCCGACAAGCAGTTGTCCGACGACCGAGACAATCACGTATTTCGCGGTGATGGCGAAGTTCGACCAGACATAGGGGTCGTTGAGCAGATCGCGATAGTTCTGCAATCCGACGAAATTAGCCGGCGCGTTGGTCGACGCGCGGAAATCGGTGAAGGAATAGCCGAGCGAATAGATCAACGGAAAGATGTTGAAGACGATCAGGAACAGGATCGTCGGGATAATGAAGAGATTGCGGATCGAAATGTCGCTGAGGCCGCGCGCTGCGGCCCGCGAGGACCTGTCCAGCGTAGTGATCATCGTGCTCGCCAAAACCCTGCTCCGGATTCTCAAAAAAGCAAACGGAGGAGGCATGAGAAGCCTCCTCCGTGAGGCATGTCGGTTACTTCACGCGGCCGTATTTCTTGAAGGTCGCGTTCCAGTCGGCGGCAAGCGCGTCCAGCGTTTCCTTGGCGGTGCCCGAGCCGCCGATCATGTAGGGATAGACGCGCTGGTTGAGCTGCTGCAGCAGTTCGGCATATTCCGGCACAGCCCAGAAGTCCTTCACCTTGAACATGGTCTCATAGAAGGCCTTGTTGTACGGCGTTGCACTCTGGAATTCCGGCGATTTCAGCACAGCGGCGCTGCAGGTATAGCCGCCGAGAGCCGCCCATTTCTTCTGGGTGTCGTCCTTGATGAACCATTCCAGGAACTTCATCGCCTCGTCCTGCTTCTGCGAATAGGAGACGATGGAGATGCCCTGGCCGCCGAGAGCCGCGAACTGGTCGCCATTCGGTCCCGGAGGATTGGCGAAGAAACCGGTGTTCTTGGCGTTCGGGTTTGACGACTCGTTGATCAGCGAGGGGAAGAAGGCGAAGTAGTTCATGCTCATCGCCGCGAGGTTCTCGGTGATCGCCTGGTTGTCCTCGACGAAGAACGACTTGGCCCAGCCCGGAGGCGTGAACTTGTAGAGTTCCTTGTAGGCGTCCAGTGCCGCGACGGCCTTGTCGGAGTTGACGATACCGTCGACCTTGTACGTGGAGTAGTCGCCGAGCTCGCCGCCGTAGGAGAACAGGGCGTTCTCGAAGCCCATCGCCATCGCGTCATAGGAATTGTCGGTGTAGATGGCGATGCCGTATTTCTTCTGGTCCGGCCGGTAGAAGAATTCAGCGATGTCGCGCAGCGCCTTGAAATCCTTCGGCACGTCGAGGTCGTAGCCATACTTGGCCTTGAAGGCTTCCTTTTCCTTCGGGTCCTCGAACCAGTCCTTGCGATAGGACCAGCCGACGGCGTCGCCCTCGAGCGGGATTGCCCAGTACTTGCCGCTGTTGCCGGGATATTCAGCGTAGTATTTGACCGTCGCCGGCGCCATGACTTCTTTGAGGTTGTACTTGTTGAAGAAGTCGGTCAGGTCGACATAGTGGCCGCCGGTCGAGCCCGCGCCGAGCCACTGCGAGTCGCCCACCACGAGGTCATAGGCGTCGCCATGGGCGTTGAACTCGGTGAATGCCTTGGTCTGGAAGTCGGACCACGGCGTGGTTTCAACCGTGATCTTGACGCCGGTTTCCTTCTCATACTCGTTGCCGAGTTCCTGCAGGTAGTTGGCCGGATCCCATTCCGCCCAGAAGATGGTGAGCGACTTTTCCTGCGCGTGCACGGATGTCCCGCAGGCAAGCGCCAGGCCGACACCAGCAAGCACGCTGGTCACTAACTTGCGCATAGTTTTCCTCCCTTGTGCGCATTCTACCGTCTCATGCGGGCTGGCAGCGAAAGCCGGCCCTGGTAGTTCCTCCTGTGATGGCGCCTCTCCGGTTCCAGGCCTCGTCGCCCTGCCGGAAATGGATCGCAGCCTTCACTTTTGATCCGCTTTATCTGTCTTGATCTGGTATTACCAATTCCGGCTTGGCGTCAAGCGCTTTCTTGAGCGGCCAGCAGTAGCCGAAAAAGCGAAACATTACGATATCCGCCTGTTTTCCTTTGCTTTTCCTACTCCTTGATATGCAGGGCCCTTGCCACAGGCTGCCCATCACAATTAACATTCCAAACTGTCCCCTTAATCTGGTCGAACCAGATTTAGGCCGTTGTTGCCTTGGACATCGCCGATTCCGCCTCCGATTCCGCCATCGCGGCACGCACCAGCGCGCCCGCCGCCCATTGCGCGACCGACATCATCTCGGCGCTGTCCAGCCCCCATATATCCTTCAACACCGTGACCACCTCGACGCCGAACACCAGCGACAGCGCCTGGGCAAGGCGCTTGAGCTGGCGCGGCTTCAAGCGCCCCTTGAGCGGCGCGATCGCATCCTTCAGCAAGTCGACGCGATGGCCGCGCTTTAAGGCCGGTTCCGATCCGAGCGTCCCCGCCTCGCGCCGCGCCCATTGATCGAGGGACAGTTTCAGCGCCGCCTTGAAGGTCGCCTCGAAGGCTTCGATGCGCGGCATCGCGGTGGCGAAGAGATCCGCCACGCGCCGCTCGGCATCGTCGGACGCCGACTTCCAGGTCAGGATCGGGCCGAGCCCTTCGTCGACCACGGCCTGCACCAGCGCCGCCTGGCTCGGGAAATAACGGTAGGCGGTCGCGCGCGACACCTCCGCCGCCTCCGCGACCTCGCTGACCGACGGGGTCATGCCGGACTGCATCAGCCTCGTCGCCGTCTCCAGCATCAGTCGCCTTGTGCGGGCGCGCGGCCCCTTCTCGATGGCCGGCGCCTGGGCGGCATCATCGTTGGCGGCGGCTTGTTGACGTGAGACATCCATATCAATACGATACGCGCGTCTCAAAAATTTGCAATGGCAACGCCAGGCGATAATGGGGTCCCACCAGCGACGAGGCTTGTGCCGAGGAGCTTAAGGGTGGGGCAAAAAAAGGCGGACGGCGATGCCGGACATGCCGGATGACGGGGAACCACCGATGGGGCGCATCTATGTGGTCGGCACCGCCGACACCAAGGGTGAGGAACTCGCCTTCCTGGCCGATGCCGTCGCCAAGGCCGGCGGCGCGGTCATGCGTGTCGATATCGGCACGCGCGGCGCGACTGTCCCGGTCGACATCCCCGCAAGCGAGGTCGCCGCGCATCATGCCAAGGGAGCCGGCGCGGTTCTCGGCCTCGATGACCGCGGCGCCGCGGTCGCCGGCATGGGCGCCGCCTTCGTCAATTTCATCCGGTCGCGCAACGACATAGCCGGCATCATCGGCATCGGCGGCGGCGGCGGCACGTCGATCGTCACCGCCGGCATGCGCGCGCTGCCGCTCGGCCTGCCGAAGCTCATGGTTTCGACGCTGGCCTCCGGCGATACCGCCCCTTACGTCGACGTCTCCGACATCGTCATGATGCCGTCGGTGACCGACATGGCGGGACTGAACAGGCTCTCCCGCACGGTACTGCACAATGCCGCCCAGGCTATCGCCGGCATGGCCGCGAAGCCCGCCCCGGCTGCCGCCGGCAAGCCGGCGCTGGGGCTCACCATGTTCGGCGTCACCACGCCCTGCGTGACCGCGATCGTCGACCGATTGCGCGCCGACTATGACTGCATGGTCTTCCACGCTACCGGCACCGGCGGCCGCTCGATGGAAAAGCTCGCCGACAGCGGTCTGCTGGCCGGCGTCCTCGACATCACCACGACCGAAGTCTGCGACTTCCTGTTCGGCGGCGTGCTGCCCGCAACCGAGGATCGCTTCGGCGCGATTGCCCGCGCGAAGCTGCCCTATGTCGGCTCGGTCGGCGCCCTCGACATGGTGAATTTCTGGGCGCCGGCCACGATCCCCGATCGTTATCGCGGACGCTTGTTCTACGAGCACAACCCCAACGTCACGCTGATGCGCACCACGGCCGAGGAATGCCGCAGGATCGGTGAATGGATCGGCGGCCGCCTCGCCCGGTGCGACGGCCCGGTCCGTTTCCTGATCCCGGAAAAGGGCGTGTCGGCGCTGGATATAGAAGGCGGCGCCTTCTTCGATCCGGACGCCGACGCGGCACTGTTCGACGCCATCGAGCATACGATCCGACCGACCACGGACCGCACCGTGACACGCCTGCCGCTGCACATCAATGACCCCGCATTCGCCAAGGCCGCCGCCGAGGCGTTCCTCGACATAGCTCAAAACTGAGAGACGACAAGCATGGCCGCCATTCCCCGCAAAACGATCCTGGAAAAATTCCGCAACATGATCGCCGACGGCGTGCCGATCGTCGGAGGCGGCGCCGGCACCGGCCTGTCGGCCAAGGCCGAGGAAGCCGGCGGCATCGACCTCATCATCATCTACAATTCCGGTCGCTACCGCATGGCCGGGCGCGGCTCGGCCGCCGGCCTGCTCGCCTATGGCAACGCCAACGAGATCGTCAAGGAGATGGCCTATGAAGTGCTGCCGGTGGTGAAGAAGACGCCGGTGCTGGCCGGAGTCAACGGCACCGACCCCTTCGTCATCATGCCGCTGCTTTTGGCCGAACTGAAGACGATGGGTTTTTCCGGCGTGCAGAATTTTCCGACCGTAGGCCTGTTCGACGGCACCATGCGCCAAAGCTTCGAGGAGACCGGCATGGGCTTCGGCCTCGAGGTCGACATGATCGCCGAGGCGCACAAGCTCGATCTCCTGACCACGCCCTACGTCTTCAATCCGGACGAAGCGCGCGCCATGACGCGAGCCGGCGCCGACATCGTCGTCGCCCATATGGGCGTCACGACCGGCGGCTCGATCGGCGCCACCTCGGCGAAAACGCTCGACGCCTGCGTCAAGGAGATCGACGCCATCGCCGACGCCGCGCGCTCGGTGCGCGAGGACGTCATCCTGCTTTGCCATGGCGGGCCGATCTCGATGCCCGACGACGCGCGCTATATCCTCGAGCGCTGCGAGGGGCTGCACGGCTTCTATGGCGCGAGCTCGATGGAGCGGCTGCCGGCCGAGGCAGCAATCGCCAGGCAGACGGCGGACTTCAAGGCGGTCGCGCTGGGGCATCGGACCCAAAAGTGGAAGCCGGTTTTGGGGAAATCCGATGCCCCGACAAAAACGAAAAGGAAGGGATGAGGCAATGGCCGACAAGAGCAAGGTGTTCGTCTACCCGAAGGATGTCAGCGCCTTCGGCTTCGACTGGGGCAAGCTGTCGCTGACCGTGGCGCCGGAAGTGAACGGCGCCGCCCGCTTTTCCGGCGGCGTCGTCGACCTGCCGCCGGGCAAGGGTCACACCCGCCACAACCATCCAGGCGCCGAAGAAATCATCTTCGTCATCTCCGGCAATGGCGAGCAGATGGTCGAGGACGAGAACGGCAATCCGGTGGTGGCCAAGGTCGGCCCCGGCTGCACCATCTACGTGCCGGAAAGCCGCTTCCACTCGACACTCAACACCGGCGACCAGCCGATGCAGCTCTTCGTCGTCTATTCGCCCGCGGGGCCTGAGCTGGCGCTGCGCGACCTGCCTGATTTCAGGCTGCTGCCGGCGGGGGAGTGACGAACTTTCCTTCTCCCCGTTCCACGGGGAGAAGGTGCCCGAAGGGCGGATGAGGGGCAGCGCCGATCTTTGGCTACGAAGCCCCGCCCCGGTTCCATCCGCGCCCGCGGTCGCCGAACATCACATAGCCGGCGTCGGTCACCGCAACCGTATCCTCCAGCTTGATGAAGCCCCGCGACGGATGGAGCATGGTGGTCTCGACCGACAGCACCATGTTCCTTTCCAGCGGCTTCGCCGCATAGGTGCCTTCATAAGCGACCGGGTGATTGGTCATCAGGAACGGCGCCTCATGCGTGATCAGCCCCATGCCGTGGGCGAAGAAATCCGTGTAGGCCGCGACCTTGGAGGCCTTCAGCACGCTCTCCGCATGCGCGATCATGTCGCCGCCCAGTATACCCGCCTTGACCTTGAAAAAGGCCGCCTGCTGCACCGCTTCGACTTCGGCCAGAAGATCCTCCAGCTCGGCATCCGGCTCGCCGAGCACGCCCATGCGGCACAGGTCGCCGATATAGCCGTGATAGTTGCCGCCGGAATCGATCGACATCACCTCACCCTTCTTCCACGCTTGGCTGGACGCGGCGCGGTTGTGGCTGGAGCCCAGCGTCAGCAGGCAATATTCGAAATGCGCGCCGCGATTGGTTTCCTCGCGCCTGAGCTGCTCGATGATGTCGGTCTTGCTCGTGCCTTCCCGCGCCCAGGCAATCGTCGCCAGCATGGAATCGGTGATCAGCTCGGAGGCGATGCGAAGTTGCTCCAGCTCCGCCTCGGTCTTGATGGCGCGCATGCGTTCCAGCATGTCGGTCGCATCGACCAGCTTGGCATCCGGCAACGCCTTGCGGATCAGCATATAGGCGTCGGAGGGCAGGAAACCCGGTTCGATGCCGATGCGGACCGCCGACCTGCCGATCTGGCGCAGATGCTCCACCGCCAGATTGGCAGCATCGAGCGTGCCCCAGCAGGCCGCGTGCAAGGTCGGCGTCCAGAACGGATGGTTCTGGTGCTCGCCGCCTTCCATCTTGTTGCCGATATAGGCCGCATGTTCCGGCCCGCCCTTCTCGTAAAGGACGATCGGCAAATAGCGGCTGTGGCCGATCGCATCCATCGCCGCGAAGAAGATGAACTTGTAGCCGCCGAGCAGATATTGGGTGTTGTGCTTGGAGGTGGCGAAGAGCACGTCGATGCCGGCCTCGTCCATCAGCCGGTCCACCCGCGCCTGGTCGAACGGAACGCTGCTGACCTCGGTTTTGCCCGGAGCGATGTTCATCTGCCTCTCCCTGTTTTTCATCGGCCGCAGGAGCGCCGAACGTCATGATTTATGGCTGTCGGCCAAATCTGCATCATTTTGACCACTCTGGTCCAGCCAGAATTGATCACTTTAGCGCCAAGGGCGGTTTCTGCCCGAATCTTGATCCTCCTTCTCTATAATGTGGTCCTACCAGATAGGGATGAGAGCCTCTTTCGGCCGGCTGGTCCAGCGGACGGAAATTTCAAAGCCAAGCCATGATGCGCCAAATCCGTCTCTGGCGAAACCTTTGCCAAGGGCCATAATCACCGGATTGCCGCGCCTGCCACGGCGCGAAGAGGGGAGTTTGAGCGATGTCCGAATTGACGATTTCACGCCGCGGCCTGCTGGCCGGCTCGGCGCTGCTTCTGGCCTCGACCGCATTGCCGACGATCGGCTTCGCGCAGACGCCAAAGAAGGGCGGCCGGCTGATCCTCGCCGCCGATTCCGAGCCGCGCAACCTCAATCCCGCGATCGTCGCCTCCAACGGTGTCTTCTTCATCTCGAGCAAGATCGTCGAGACCCTGGCCGAAGCCTCCTTCGACGGCAAGGACGGGCTCGAACCGCGCCTGGCGCTTTCCTGGGAAGGTGCGGCCGACGGCCTGTCGGTGACCTTCAAGTTGCGCGATGGCGTCAAATGGCATGACGGCAAGCCGTTCACCTCCGCCGACGTCGCCTTCTCGGCGCTGCAGATCTGGAAGCCGCTGCAAAATCTCGGCCGCACGCTGTTCAAGGACCTGGAGGCCGTCGACACGCCGGACGCGCTGACGGCGGTCTTCAAATTCGCCAAGCCGACGCCGTTCCAGCTGATCCGTAACGCGCTGCCGGCGCTGTCGAGCGTCGTGCCAAAGCACCTTTATGAGGTGGGCAAGATCGAGGACAATCCGGCCAACAACGCGCCGGTCGGCACCGGCCCGTTCAAGTTCGCCGAATACAAGGCCGGGCAATATTACCGTCTGGCCAGGAACGACGCCTATTGGGGCAAGGACGAACCCTATCTCGACGAGATCGTCTACCAGGTGCTCCCCGATCGCACCTCGGCCGCCGCTGCGCTCGAGGCGGAAGAGATCCAGCTTGCCGCCTTCTCCGCCGTGCCGCTCGCCGACCTCGACCGCATTTCCAAGGTGCCGGGTCTCAAGGTCATCACCAAGGGCTATGAGGGGCTGACCTACCAGCTCGTCGTCGAGATCAACCACCGCCGCAAGGAACTGGCCGACCTGAAAGTGCGGCAGGCGATCGCGCATGCCATCGACAAGGATTTCGTCGTCAAGACGATCTTCCTCGGCTACGCCGCGACCGCCACCGGCCCGGTGCCGAAAAACGATCCGCAATTCTACACCGCCGACGTGCAGACCTATGCTTTCGACGTCGCCAAGGCCAATGCGCTGCTGGACGAGGCCGGCTACAGGCGCGCCGACGACGGCAAGCGCTTTGCGCTGAAGCTGCTGCCGGCGCCCTACTTCAACGAGACGAAGCAGTTCGGCGACTATCTGCGTCAGGCGCTCGCGGCAATCGGCATCGACGCCGAGATCGTCAACAACGACTCGGCGGCCCATATCAAGGCGGTCTATACCGACCATGCCTTCGACCTTGCCGTCGGTCCGCCGGTGTTCCGCGGCGACCCGGCGATTTCCACCACCATCCTGGTGCAGAGCGGCATTCCGGACGGCGTGCCCTTCTCCAACCAGGGCGGCTACAAGAATGCCGACCTCGACGCGCTGATCGCGAAAGCATCGGAGACGCTGGATACAGCGGCCCGCACCGAGCTCTACAAGGAGTTCCAGAAGAAGGTGGCGGCCGATCTGCCGCTGATCAACGTCGCCGAATGGAGCTTCATCTCCGTCGCGCGCGATACGGTCGGCAACATCGCCAACAACCCGCGCTGGGCGGTGTCGAACTGGGCGGACACTTATTTGGAATCGTGACACACTCGCGCGGATGAGAATTCGCGAGAGAATGGGAACTTGGGCAAAGACCGAGTTCCCGCCAACCCCCCTCTGTCCTGCCGGACATCTCCCCCGCAAGGGGGGAGATCAGCAGCTTGTCCGTCCCGCCAGTTCTGCAAAGTTGGAGATTGGCGAAGCCGTCGATGACAGCCAATCTCCCCCCTTGCGGGGGAGATGTCCGGCAGGACAGAGGGGGGTGCCTGGGCTCGGCATTTCTTATAGCGAGCCTTTCTCCAAACCTTCGAGGCGCGCATGACGCGCGCTCTCACGCTTCTCCGCCGCCGTCTCGTCGGCAGCGTCTTCGTGCTGCTGATCGTCGTCATCGGCAGCTTCCTGCTGCTCGAAGCCGCCCCCGGCGACGCGGTCGACGCCTATATCGTCTCGACCGGTGGCGATGCCGGCATGATCGAATTGCTGCGGCACCGCTGGGGCCTGGACCAGTCGGAACTGACGCGGCTAGCCAACTACCTCTGGGCGCTGCTGCATTTCGATCTCGGCCAGTCGGTCACCTTCTCGCGGCCGATCCGCGATGTCATCTTCGAGCGCCTGCCGACCACGCTGGTCCTGATGGGCAGCGCCACCGCGCTTTCCTTCGGCCTGGGCTCGGCGCTTGGCATCTATGCCGGTGCCCGACCCGGCAGCTTTCGCGACCGCTTCCTGTCGATCGGCTCGCTGGCGCTCTATGCCGTGCCCGGCTTCTGGCTCGGCCTTGTGCTCATCGTCGTCTTTGCCGTCGACCTGCGCTGGTTGCCGATCGGCGGCATCGAGACCATCGCCTCCGGCAAGACCGGGCTGGCGCGGGCCTCCGACATCGCCACCCATCTCGTGCTGCCGGTGTCAGCGCTCGGCTTCATCTATCTGGCGCTCTATCTGCGCATGATGCGCGCCGGCATGGCCGAGGCCTGGCGGCAGGATTTCGTGCTTGCCGCTCGTGCGCGAGGCCTGTCGCGCCGCCGCATTGTGCTTGCCCATGTCGCCCGCAACGCATTGCTGCCCGTGGTCACCATGCTCGGCCTGCAATCGGCACAGATGCTCGGCGGCAGCGTCGTCATCGAAAGCGTCTTTGCCGTGCCGGGCCTCGGCCGCCTGGCGCAGGAAGCCGTCGCCGGGCGCGACACGCCGCTGCTGCTTGGTATCATCTTGGTCAGCGCCGTCCTCGTCGTCGTCATCAATCTCCTGGTCGACCTCGCCTACGCTTTCCTCGATCCGCGCGTCGGCGCCGGCGAGGCCGGCGCATGAACCGCCTGCGTCGTTTCTTGCGCACGCCGGAAGCATTCGCCGGCGCAATCATCCTGGCCCTGCTCATCGTGATGGCGTTGGCGGCGCCGCTGCTGTTTCCCGGCGACCCGCAGGCGATCGCCGGGCCGGGACTGCTGCCGCCGTTCCAGGACTGGTCGCTGCCGCTCGGCACCGACCGGCTCGGTCGCGACGTGCTGGCCGAGCTGTTCCATGGCGCCCGCACCTCGCTGGCGGTCGGCCTGGCGGCGGCCGCCGCGGCGCTCCTGATCGGCGCGGTGATCGGCACTTTGGCCGGCTTTGCCGGAGGGCTCGTCGACGAAATGCTGATGCGCGTCACCGACGCCTTCCAGACAGTGCCGAGCTTCCTGCTGGCGCTCGCCTTCGTCAGCATTGTCGGCCCCTCGCTCGGCGTCGTCGTCGCGGCGATCGCGCTCGGCGCCTGGACCGGACCGGCGCGGGTGGCACGCGCGGAAGTCCTGTCGATTCGCGAGCGCGACTATGTCGCCGGCGCCCGCGTCATCGGCATGCATCCGCTCGAAATCGCCTTTCGCGAGGTGCTGCCCAATGCCCTGCCGCCAGTGCTGGCGCTGTCCTCGGTGATCGTCGCGGCAGCGATCCTCACCGAGGCAGCGCTCTCCTTCCTCGGCCTCGGCGACCCCAACCGCGTCACCTGGGGCGGCATGATCGCCGAGGGACGTACGGTGCTGCGAACCGCGCCGTTTTTGTCGATCGTTCCCGGCGTGGCGCTGGTGCTGACCGTGCTCGGCGTCTATCTCGCCGGCGAAGGCGTGGTGGAAAGCACCGCCGTGCGCAGGAGCCTGTCGTGACGGCGCTGCTTTCCATCCGCGATCTGACGATATGCTATGGCCCCGATGGTGTGCCGGCGCTGAAGGGCGTGAGTCTGGATGTAGAAGCCGGAGAGCGCCTGGCGATCATCGGCGAAAGCGGCTCGGGCAAGAGCACGCTCGCGCTGGCGGTTGCGGGGTTGTTGACGAGGTCGGCCAAGATCGAAGGTTCGATTGAGTGGCAGAAACCTCGATCGTCCCGTTCCTTCGCGCCCCCCTCTGTCCTGCCGGACATCTCCCCCACAAGGGGGGAGATCAGCAGTTCCGTCGCCGGCTCTCCTTTTGCAACGCCGGCCATTGGCGAAAGCAGACGCGACAGTTCAATCTCCCCCCTTGTGGGGGAGATGTCCGGCAGGACAGAGGGGGGCGCGACAGAACGCGACCTATCCACGATTGGCGAAAACCAGGCACCCCGCCTCGGCCGCGACATCGGTTTTGTCTTCCAGGACCCTTCCTCCAGTCTCGACCCGGTTATGACAGTCGGCAGACAAATCGCCCAAGTCGCCCACACCCACCTTAACCTGAACTGGTCGCAGGCCCTCGCAAGGGCCAAAACCCTCCTCGAACGCGTCCGCCTGCCCGACCCTGGCGCCACCCTCCACGCCTACCCTCACCAGCTCTCCGGCGGCCAGAAGCAGCGCGTGGCCATCGCCGCGGCAATTGCCGCCGGCCCCAGACTGTTGATCGCCGACGAAGCGACCAGCGCGCTCGATACCATCGTCCAGGCCGAGATTGTCGCCCTGATCCGCAGGCTGGTGGCCGAGGACGGCATGACGCTGCTTTTCATCAGCCACGACATCGCGCTCGCCGCCTCGCTTGCCGATCGTATCGCGGTACTGCGCCACGGCGAACTGATCGAGCTCGGCGAGACGGACCAGATCATCAATGCGCCGCGCCATGCCTATACGCGGTCCCTGCTCGATGCCCATCTCGGCCTCGACGCCAAGCCTTTGCTCGGCCGGCAAGGCGCCTCGGCATGACCGTGCTTGCCGTCTCCAGTCTCGCCAAGCGCTACCATCGTGGCGGCAGGCCTTTCGCGGCGGTCGACGACGTGTCCTTCGAGATCGAGGCGGCGGAAACCCTGGCGCTGGCAGGTCCCTCCGGCAGCGGCAAATCGACGATCGCCAGGCTGGTGCTGCGTCTGATCGAGCCCGATGCCGGCCGCATCGACTTCGAAGGCCCGGATTTCCTCGCGCTGTCGGGCGCCGCGCTGCGCGCGCGCCGCGCCCGCCTGCAAATGGTGTTTCAGGATCCGCTCGCCGCCTTCAATCCGCGCGCCACGGTGGCGCGCGTGCTGGACGATCCCCTGCGCGTTCACAACATCGCCTCGCGCGCGGAGCGCCCGCGCCGGATCGCGGCGCTGCTGGAACGTGTCGGCCTCGACGCCAGCCTTGCCAGCCGCGCTATCCACGAGATTTCCGGCGGCCAGCGCCAGCGCGTTGCGATCGCCCGCGCCCTCGCCACGCGGCCGTCGCTGATCGTGCTTGACGAGGCGGTGTCGGCGCTCGACGTATCGGTGCGCGGGCAGATCCTTGAACTGCTGCTCGACCTGCAACGGCAGGAACGGATCGCCTATCTGTTCATTTCCCATGACCTCGGCGTCATCCGTGCCGTGGCGCACCGCGTCATCATCCTCGATGCCGGAAGGATAGCCGAGAGCGGCGATGCCCGCGCCGTCATCGCCAACCCGCAATCGGCGATCGGCAAGGCGCTGGTGGCGGCGACGCCGAAGCTTGTCAGAACCAATCAGGACTCACCATGACCGATCTCGAATCCGCCAGAGCCGAAAAGTTGTCGGGCGAGCTCGACTCCGCCTTCCGCAACCGCGCCGACCTCTACCGCCTCTTCCTCGACGAACTGACCGCCGAGCTCGGCGCCGAGAGGGCCGAGGCGGTGATGATCCGCAGCATCGAGAAGCGCGGCCGGGAGGTCGCGGCGGCAGCCTTCGCCGGCTTCGGCCCAAATGACGCGCCGGCGATCGGCGAAGCGTTTCTCGCCGTCAGCCCGGATGGCGGGCGCATGTATCCCACCGATGTCGAGCGAGGGCAGGATCACATTGCCTTCAAGGTGAAGCGCTGCCCGCTGAAGGATGCCTGGGTCGAGGCCGGCGTCGGCGAGGAGAAACTCGCCACGCTCTGCCGCATCGCCGGCGCCTTCGACCGCGGCCTGTTCGAAGCGACCGGCGTGCGCTTCGCCAATGTCACCTGGACACCGGGCCACGGCTCCGGCTGCTGCCACATCGCGCTGACCAATCGAGACGCTTAGCCACGAAATTAAAGCATGTCTCCCGAAAGGGGGAACCGGTTTCGGGACAAAGACATGCGTAAAATCAAAGCCCTAAAGCGCACGGAGCGGATCTGAAAGATCGCGACGCGCTTTAGCTCTCGGCAAAGACGTGCAGCTCGCCGCCTGCCTCGTCGATCGCGGCGCGCAGTGCCGCCGTCGGCTCGCTGTCGGTGACGACGTCGGAAATCTCGCTCAGCGCGCACACGCGTTCGAGGCCGCTGCGGCCGAACTTGTCGTTGGTCACGACCAGCATCGTCGACAGCGACCTTCCCATCATCGCGCGCTTCACCGCCGCGGCGCCCGAAATCATGTCGCTCGGGCCTTCGGCATTCAGCGCCGAGGCGCCGATGATGGCGACGTCGGCATTGTAGCGCCGCACGAATTCGACCGTATCCTCGCCGAGCACGGCGGCCTCGCGGCTGTCATAGGTGCCCGGGCAAAGGATGACGCGGAAACTGGGGTTGGCGCCAGCCACCGAGGCGGCGCCGACGGAGTTGGTGATGATCGTCAGATCCCGGCCGAGCTGCGACAGGCTGCGCGCGACCTCGTAGGTGGTCGATCCGCCATCGATCATCACGATGCGGCCTCGCTCGACCAGTCCGGCGGCGCCGCGTCCGACGCGAGCCCGCTCCTCGACCATGGTAAGGCCGCGTTCGGCGATCACCGGTTCCGACGTCACCAGCGAAATGGTGGCGCCGCCATAGGTGCGGTTGATGAGCCCCGCCTCGCCGAGCTCGATCAGGTCGCGGCGGATGGTTTCGCCGGCGACGCCGATCCGGCGCGCAAGCTTCGAGATGCGGATCGAGGCCGAGCGCCGCACCTCCGACAGGATCAGCTCATGGCGCTCCTTCTTCGTCAGCCGGCCCGGCTCGATATTCATCGCTCTTCCCTCTCAAGGCCCCGGCGCGGAGACATTAGCCATGCCGGGGACAGGAAAGCCAGCGTCAGTGTCTGAGCCGATCGCGCATGGCGTACCACAGCATGCCGAGCACATAGAGCGGACCGCGCAGCGCCGTGCCGCCCGGGAACGGCAGCGGCGTCAGCGTCGAGAACAGGTCGAGCCGCGAGGCATCGCCCGTGATCGCTTCCGCCAAAAGCTTGCCCGACAGCGTCGACAGGATGACGCCCTTGCCGGAATAGCCATGCGCGAAATAGACCTCGCCATAATGCCCGACATGCGGCAGGCGCGACGTCGTCACCGACACCAGCCCGCCCCAGGCATGATCGATGCGGCAGCCCTGGAGCTGCGGAAAGGTCTTTTCCATATGCGGCCGCACGAAGCCGGCGATGTCGGCCGGCGGTGACGGCGTGTAGCGCTCGCCACCGCCGAACAGCAGGCGGCCATCGGCCGACATCCGGTAATAGTTGACGACGAAGCGCGTGTCGGACACCGCCACATTGGCCGGGATGACATTGCGTGCGCCCTCCAGTGGTTCGCTGGCGACGATGTAATTGCCGACCGGCATGATGCGGCTGTTGACGCGCGGCTCCAATCCCTTGAGCAGCGCATCGCCGGCCAGCACCACATGCCTGGCGCGGACCGAGCCCTTGTCGGTGAACACCCGGATCGACGGCTCCCGTTCCAGCCGGACGGCCACCGAGTTCTCATGGATGACGACGCCGGCGGCGGACGCGGCGCGGGCAAGCCCCAGCGTGTAGTTCAGCGGATGCATATGGCCGCCGAGCCTTTCGTAGACCGCGCCCTGATAGGGCGTATCCACCATCTGACGCGCCTGCGAAGCCGACAGGATCTCGACATCGGTGAACTTCATCACCTTGGCGAGGCATTCGGCCTCTTGCTCGAAGTCGCGCACATCCGAAGCGCTGACGGCGCCGACCAGATGGCCGGTCTGGCGCAGATCGCAGTCGATGCCGTGACGTTCGATGATGTCGAGCACCAGCCCGCGCGCCTCGAAGGCGAGGTCGAACAGCGCCTTTGCCCGTTCCGGCCCAAAGCTCTTGACCAGGCCCCTGGCGCCCTTGCGCAGGCCCGGGATCATCTGGCCGCCATTGCGACCCGAGGCGCCCCAGCCGATCTTGCCGCCTTCGAGCAGCACCACTTTAAGACCACGCTCGGCCGCATGCAGCGCCGCCGAAAGGCCGGTGCAGCCGCCGCCGACCACTACCAGATCGGCCTCGACATCGCCGGCAAGTGCGGGATGGTCGGGCGCCGGATGGGCGGTGGCGACATAATAGGACTTGCCGATATCGAGACCGGAATTGAAACCTGTCGAACGCGAAGCCATGGTCACACCTTGAGCAACAGATGGTCGCGTTCCCAGGACGTCACGACGCTCTGGAACAGGTCGAGCTCGACGCTCTTCACGCGCAGATAGGTCTGGAAGAAATCCTCGCCGAGCAGCGCCCGCACGGGCTCGCAGGCCGCGAAGCGGTCGAGCGCCTCCTCCATCGTCTTTGGCAGTGTGCTCTTGCTTTTATAGGCATTGCCAAAGGCCTCTTCCGAGCGCGTAAGCTTCTCCTCGATGCCGAGATAGCCGGCGATCAGCGAGCCGGCCATGGCGAGGTAGGGATTGGCATCCGCCCCCGGCAGCCGGTTTTCGATCCGCCGCGCGGCGCGCCCGCCCATCGGCACGCGCAGGCCGCAGGAGCGGTTGTCGTGCGACCATTCGATGTTGGCGGGAGCGCTGTGGTTCGGTCGGATGCGCCGGTAGGAGTTCACGTTGGGCGCGAACAGCGGCATGATTTCGGGGATGTATTTCTGCAGGCCGCCGATGAACTGCGCGAACATCCCGGTGTCCTCGCCGTCTTCGCCGGCGAACAAGGGCTCGCCCGCTTCGTCGACGATCGACATGTGCAGATGCATCGAGCTGCCGGCCTGCGCGGCGATCGGCTTGGCCATGAAGGTGGCGTGCATGCCATTCGCCTGCGCCGCCTGGCGCGCCAGGCGTTTGAACAACAGCACCTTGTCGGCAAGCACCAGCGGATCGCCATGCAGGAGATTGATCTCGAGCTGCGCCGTGCCGGATTCGTGGATCAGCGTGTCGAGCGGCAGACCTGTGACGGCGGCATGTTCGTAGATCCGTCGCGTCACTGCTTCGAACTCCTCCATCGCCTGCATGTCGTAAGGGTGCTGCACGCTTTCCGGCCGACCGTTGCGCCCGGTCGGCGCGGTGATCGGGCGATCCGGATCGGGGTTCGGCGCCGTGAGATAGAATTCGAGCTCCGGCGCCATCACTGCGCGCCAGCCACGCCGGCGGTAAAGGTCGAGCACGGACCTCAGCACATGGCGCGGCGAGGCCATCCACGGCCGGTCGTCCATATGGAAGGTGTCGGCAAAGACATAGGCCTTTCCAGCGCTGCCGGGCGCGACGCACAGCGTGGAAGTGTCCGGCACCATGCGCATGTCGGGGTCCGAATAGGCAAAGCCCTCGTCGATGGAGCCGGAATAGCGGCCGTCGATGGCGACCAGGAAGGCGCTGCTCGGCAGATAGAGCGAGCGGTCCTCGAGCGATTTGAGGAATTTCGCGACCGGCAAGGTCTTGCCGCGCAGCACGCCGTTGCCGTCGGGCACGAAGCATTCGACTTCGTTGATCGCGTGCGTCTTCAGCCAGCCTTGCGTGTCCGCGCCGGGGAATGAGGTGTTCAGATTGTCAGGCATTGGTCATGTCCGTACGAAGGAGAGATCGCTTCGGCGGGCATGTCCGTTCCGGGTAGGGCGTTATCTAAGCTGTGTTATCCGAGAACGGACGCCCGCCTGATGACCGGCCGAAAGGCCGGGTGCGGAGCGCCCTGCACGCCTTCGGTCCAGCCGTCGCGAACGACATGCGAGCCGACCTTGGTCTCCTCCGCGCGCTGCAGGTTCTCGTGACGGCAGCAGCGCATGATCAGCGATACCCCGAGCGCGCAAACGAAATACCGCAGGCAAAAATCGGATGCCTTTCGCGGTATTGCTGTTTTGCAACTTGCATGACGGGTCTCACTAAAGGTGGAATTATGGTTTGACCGATCATCGTCGCCGGCGCAAGCCCGCTTTGCTGGACCAGATCAGCCGATGCTCTCGCCGCCATCGACGACCAGCGCCTGCCCGGTCATGAAAGACGAGCGGTCGGAGACGAGGAACAGGATCGCTTCGGCGATCTCCTCCGCGTTCGCCCAGCGCCCCATCGGGATCTTGGTGCGGACATAGTTTTCGATCGCGTCGCGGCCGCCCATCTGGGCGATGAACGGCTCGTTGAACGGCGTGTCGACCCAGCCCGGGCAGAGCGCGTTGATGCGCACATTGTGCCTGGCGTAGTCGAGCGACATCTGCCTGGTCATCGCCACCACGGCGTGCTTTGACGTGGCATAGGCGATCATCTCGCGGTCGTAGAAGACACCGGAATTGGACGCCGTGTTGAGGATGACGCCGCCACCTTGGGCAATCATCGCCGGCATGACGGTCTTCGCCGCCAGGAATTGTGCCCGCACATTGATGCGCCATGAGGCGTCCATGCCGTCGGTGCCGACTTCCGTCAGCGTGCCGCCGACCTGGATGCCGGCATGGCTGTGCAGGATATCGATCCGGCCATGCTTGCCGAGCGTTCCCTGGATGAGTGCTTCGACGGCCGTGTCGTTGCCGACATCGGTGGCGACAGCCTCGGCGCGGCCGCCGGCGTCGCGGATGCCGGAGGCGGTGGCTTCGCCCGCCGCCGGATCGCGGTCCGCGATTACCACGAGCGCCCCTTCCCTGGCCATGATCATCGCCCCGGCGCGCCCGATGCCCGACCCCGCGCCCGTCACCACGGCGATACGGTCTTTCAGGATCATGGATTGGTCTTTCAAGGCGATGGCTTTCGACGGCCAAGCTGCCATTGCGCAAGCAGCACGAGCAGGACGGATGCGCAGAGCACGATCGTCGCGATGGCGTTGATCTCCGGCGTCACGCCGCGCCGGATCGAGGCGAAGACATAGATCGGCAGCGTGGTCTGCGCGCCGGCGACGAAGAAGGCGATGATGAAGTCGTCGAAGGAGAAGGTGAAGGCGAGCAGGAAGCCGGCGATCACCGCCGGCATGATCTGCGGGAGCACGATCGATCGGAACGTCGTCAGCGGCGTGGCATAGAGATCGCTCGAGGCCTCGACCAGATTGCGGTCGAGGCTGCTGAGCCGCGTGCCGACGATCATCGTCACCAGCGCCATCGAGAACAATCCATGCGCGGCGATGATCGAGCCGTAGCCGAGCGAGAGCCGCGGCGGCTGGTCGGTCGGCCACAGCGAAGCGAGGAAAGGATTGAGGACGGCGAAGAGCTGCACCAGCGCCACCAGCGTCGAGATGCCGATGACGACGCCCGGAACGACGATCGCGGCGCCCAGCAGCGCGTCGAACAGCGCCCGCGTCCGCGCGCCGACGCGCTTCAGCCCGAGCGCCGCGGCCGTGCCGCAGAAGGCAGCGAGCAGCGCGCTCGTCGTGGCGATGAACAGGCTGTTCTTCAGCGCTTCGACCAGGAAGGGATTGGACAGCGCCTTGCCGTACCATTGCACCGAGAAGCCGGTGAACTCGCTGGCATGATGCCCGGCATTGAAGGAGAACAGCACGACCAGCGCGATCGGCAGATAGAGGAAGGCAAAGACGGCAAAGACGAAGGCGCGCATCAGATCAGGTCCACCCGGCGTGCGCCCGAGAGCCGGGTCGAGATGCGATTGGCGACGATCAGCACCACGACCGAGACCAGCACCAGCGTGATGGCGATAGCCGATCCGAACGGCCAGTTGCGCGATTGCAGGAAGAGATCGACCAGCGCGTTGCCGATGAAGAACACCTTGCCGCCGCCGAGCAGCGTCGGGATCAGGTACTCACCGAGCAGCAGGATCATCACCAGCGAGAAGCCGGTCATGACGCCGGGCAGCGACAGCCTCAGCGTCACACCGAGGAAGGTCGACAGCGGCGTCGCACCCAGATCGGCGGAAGCCTCCAGCAGCCGGCGGTCGAGCCGCTCCAGGCTGACATAGATCGGCAGGATCATCAGCGGCAGATAGCCGTAGACGATGCCGAGCAGAACCGCGCCCGGCGTGTTGATCAGCCGCAGATCCTCCATGCCGACATAGGCGAGCAGGGCCGGGATGCCGCGCCCGCCGAGGATGTACATCCAGGCATAGGTGCGCATCAGAAGGCTGGTCCAGAACGGGATGACGATCAGCGCGAGCAGGATCAATCGCCAGCGATCCGGTGCCCGCAGCGCCAGATAATAGGCGACGGGATAGGCGACGAGCAGGCAGGCGAGCGCTCCGGCGGGGGCCAGCACCATCGTGTTCCAGAACGCGGTCGCCCGCGCCGGCAGGTTGGCGTATTGCGCAAAAGTCAGCGCTGCCTGGTAGCCGCCTTCGGGCGCTCGCTCGCCGACGCTGAAGATGGCGATGGCGACGAACGGCAGCACCAGGAAGACGACCAGCCACAGCGCCGCCGGAGCAAGCAGCAGCGCCGTCATGAGGTTTTTGCGAAAGAGACTGCCGCGCATCGATAAAGCCGGTTGGGAGCCGGCGGACATTCGTCCGCCGGTCGCATTGTCTGGTTCGGGTTTGTGGCCGTTCCCGCTCAAGCCGACTTGAAGCGCGCCATCAGCTCGGCGCGGCCCGGATCGGTGAGCGTCGCGGCGGCGCCGAACTCCAGTGGCTTCAACAGGTCGGCGGCCGGATAGAGGATCGGATTGTCCAGCACTTCCTTCGGCAGCAGCGCGTTGACGCGCGCGTCGGTCGAGGGCGCGCCATTGGCCAGATGCTCCTTCACTGCGACCTTCGGGTTCATCAGGTAGTTGAGCAGCGCGTAGCCGGCCGGCTTGTTCGGCGCATCCTTCGGAATCGCGTAGAAATCGGTCCAGATCTCGCCGCCTTCCTTGCCGAGCACATAGGCGATTTCGGGGATGTCGCGATGGAGTTGCGCCCCGTCATTGGTCCAGCACATCGTCATCCAGGCATCGCCGGCGCGCATTCCCGGCTGATAGTCGCTCGACACCGCGAACAGATGCGGCTTGACCTTGAGCAGCAGTTCCTCCGCCTTGGCGAGCTCGTCCTGCTTCAGCGAATTGAAGGAATAGCCGTAATATTTCAGCGCATTGCCGATCGTGGTCAGCTGATAGTCGTGCACCATCGTGCGGCCGTCGCCTTCGGCCATCGCCGTGTCCCAGAATTCCTTCCAGCTCGACATCGGCTTGGTGAGCTTCTTGGTGTTCACGGCAAAACCGGTCGTGCCCCAGTTCTTCGGCACAGCGTAGGTCGTCCCGTCGATTGTGCCCTCGGCGGTGAAGCGTGCATCTTCCGACTTGCCATCGAAATTGCCGAGCTTGGCCATGTCGAGGGCTTCGATGATGCCGAGCTTCTTGTAGGTCGAGATGGTGTAGTTGGTCGGCACGAACAGGCTCCAGCCCGAGCCGCCGGCCTGCAGCTTGGCCAGCATCTCCTCATTGGAGCCGAAGACGTTGACCTCGACGGCGACGCCCGTATCGGCCTTGAAATTCTCGAAGGTCTGCGGGTCGTGGTAGTTCGGCCAGGTGGCGATCGACATGCGGTCGCCGAGGTCCTCGGCGGCAAAAGCTGGCGTCGGCATGATGCCGAGCTCGCGCGCCATCACCGCGGTCGCGACGCCGAGGCCGGTGAGGCCGAGAAAATCGCGCCGGCTGATCGAGCCGCGCTTCAGGCGCATCAACTGGTCGACGAATTTATCGGGGCTTATCGGCAGTCCGTCACGATAGGATTTCGGCATGTTGGTCTTCCCTCTGGTTGGTCCCGTTATTGTTGGCGTGCGGAAACGCCAGCGGCGCTCCGGCGGCAAAGCCGATGGCGACGGGTTCGCCCGGCTTGAAGAGATTGCCCTGGCCGATCACGTGATTGGCCTTGGCGAGCAGCGATCCGATGCCCGGGACCTCGATCGCGTATTCCGCCGTCGAACCCAGGAATATGCGGTTGCGGACGATGCCGTTCAGGCTGCCCTCTCCAGGGGTCGAGAGGCTGAGCGATTCCGGCCGCAGGCTGACGGAGACGGCCTCGCCGCGGCTGAGCGGCACCCGCTTGCGCGCCGAAATCACAGTGCCGTCGGCGAGCGTGACATCGACGAAATCGCCTGAGAGCCCGGCCACCTTGCCGCTGACGAGATTGGTCTTGCCGACGAAATCCGCCACGAACAGATCGGCCGGCTCGTCATAGATTTCGCTTGGCTGTCCGATCTGGACAACGCGGCCGCCATTCATGACGCAGACGAAGTCGCTCATCGACAGCGCTTCCTCCTGGTCGTGGGTGACCAGCACGAAAGTGATGCCGATCTCGCGCTGCAGGTTCTGCAGCTCGATCTGCATGTCGGTGCGCAGCTTCTTGTCGAGCGCCGCCAGCGGCTCGTCGAGCAGCAGCACCGCCGGCTTGTTGACCAGGGCGCGGGCGAGCGCCACGCGCTGCTGCTGGCCGCCGGAAAGCTCGTGGATCTTGCGGCGTCCGTAGCCGGCGAGCTGCACCATGGCCAGCGCCTCGCCGGCCCTCCAGGAGATATCGCGCGACGACAGCCTGGGTCTCGCCTGGCGCAGCCCGTAGGAGATGTTCTCCTCGACATCGAGATGCGGGAACAGCGCATATTGCTGGAACACCATGTTGACCGGCCGCCGGTAGGGCGGTGTGCCGGCCATGTCGCGGCCGCGGATCAGCACCTGGCCTTCGCTCGGCTGCTCGAAGCCGCCGATCATGCGAAGGCAGGTCGTCTTGCCGCAGCCTGAGGGGCCGAGCAGCGCGACGAAGGCGGAAGGTGGGATGGCAAGGTCGATGCCGCTGACCGCGGTGACCGCGCCATAGCGCTTGGTGACCGCGCGAAATTCGATATCGGGCACTGCAGTCAAGCCACGGGCTCCAGCGACAGCGTGAGGCAATGCCCTGACGCTAGCAGAGGCAATGCCGCCTAGTATATACCTCGCAGGTGGTATATTTAGCCGATTTTATCGTTTAGAGGGGTATGAATTGGCCGCTTCCCGCAGTGACGACTACAACGCCTTGGCCACCGTCATCGCCGCGTCGCGCGAGACCGGCGGCGACCATTTCGGCAAGGCTATCGTCGGCTGGCTGCGCGGGCACGTCCGTTTCGACCACTGCGTGATCTTCGGCTATCGCGGCGCCGCGAGGCCGCCGCTCCTGTTCGAGACCTTCTCGCCGACGGAAAGCCACATCTTCGTCGCGCTCTATCAGGAAGGACCCTATCTGCTCGACCCCTTCCATCACGCCGCCGTCGAGCGCAAGGAGGGCTTTTGGCGCATGCGCGAGCTTGCGCCCGACCGCTTCTATGCCAGCGAATATTACCGGTCCTATTACAGCCAGACCCGCCTTGCCGAGGAAGTCGGCTTCTTCGTGCCGCTGGCCGGCAAGGACGCGCTGGTGCTGTCGCTGATGCGGCTGCGCGCCACCGGGCCGTTCGGAACGGCGGATGCCAGGCTGCTGCGCGACATGGCGCCGGCGGTGATCGGCTTCTGCAGGCAGCACTGGCCGTCCCTGCCTGCCGAAGAGGTCTCGACCCAGCCCTCCGGCGAGACCATCGCAACGGCCAACGAACTCGATCGCGCGCATATCTGGAAGAGCCTGTCGCTGACCTCACGTGAAAAACAGGTCGTCGATCTGGTGCTTCAGGGTCATTCCACGGAATCGATCGCCAGAGCGCTCAGGATCGTGCCCGGGACCGTGAAGGTCCACCGCCGCAACATCTACCGCAAGCTCAAGATCAAGTCGCAGGCGGGTCTCTTCGCGCGCTTCGTCGAGATCATCGACGCGCGGATCGGATAGCAACGCCGGCCGCCCTTGCGGCGGTTCGCGTTGAGCGTCTATCGTGCGGCCGAAACGACCGGCCAGCTATCCCGGCGGCGGGTCAGCTGACGAAACAGATCTCAGGACGGATGAAGTAACGCATCGCCAATGGCCGACAAATCGCAATTCGGACTGACCGCTGTCGATACCGTTCCCCTGCATGAGAAAGTCTATCTGGAGCTCGTGCGCGCCTTGATGTCGGGGCAACTCCAGCCTGGCCAGAAGCTGACCTCGCGCAAGCTCGCCAAGGAGCTCGGCACCAGCGACATGCCGGTGCGCAGCGCCTTCATGCGGCTGCAGGCGCTGAGAGCCCTGAGCCCGATGCCGAACGGCAGCGTCGAGGTACCGCTGATTTCGGCCGACCGCTTCCAGCAACTGACCGCCGTGCGCACGATCCTGGAAGGCACGGCCACCGAGCTCGCGACGAAACTCATCAACGGCAACAACCTGCGCGCGATCCGGCGCCACTGCGCCGAGCTTACGGAAGCCGCCCGCGGCGGCGGGATCGATAACTATCTGCGCAAGAACTATGACTTCAAATTCTCGATCTACCGCCATTGCGGCAACGAGCAGATGCTCTTCCTGATCGAGACGGTATGGATGCAGGTCGGCCCCTTCCTGCGAAACCTGCATATCGGCTTCGAGGATGACCTGGCCGGCATTCTCGGCATCGACTATCACGAGGAGGTCGTGGCGGCGATCGAGGCCGGCGACGGCGAAAGGGCGCGCGCCGCGATCGTGCGCGATATCGCCGAGGGCGCGGCCCACATCCTCGGCCAGGTGAAATTTCCGGAACTGCGCCACTGACGGGCAAGCCGGTCTCGAATCCGGCTTGGCTTTCGCCAATCGGGTCGCTATGTTGCGATCGCAGATCGCACAATTTGGACCCGAAATGCCGCCCGATATCCCAGCTAGTGACTTGAAAAAATGAAGGAAAACCACCCGGCAGCAGCCGTGTTGGCCTTCACGAACTCACAAGCTGAAAATTGGATATCGTAGCCGACAGGGCTACAGCACCTAGAAAAGGGCTGGAAATTGAGCGATGCGATTGCGGACGTTTTGAAGTGGCTGGACGGCAGGAAGGACATCCAGAGCCTGCGGGCGGCGGTGTGCGACCTGAACGGCATCATGCGCGGCAAGCGCATTCCGGTCGAGCAGGCGCGCAAAGCGCTCGAAGGCAAGCTGCGCATGCCCTACTCGGCCATCGGGCTCGACATATGGGGCGAGGACATCGAAGGCAACGCCCAGGTGTTCTCGACCGGCGACGCCGACGGGCTTTGCCATTGGACGGGGCGCGGCATACTGCCCGTCAACTGGACCGCGCACCCGACGGCGCTGTTGCCGGTCTGGCTGGCGGACGACAGCGGCGCCCCCTACCTCGGCGATCCGCGCCGCGCGCTGGCACGCATCCTCGACCGCTACGCCGCCCTCGGCCTGACGCCCGTCACCGCGACCGAACTCGAATTCTACCTTGTCGATCCGACCTCGCAGCGGCCTGTCGGACCGGTTTCGCCGGTAACCGGGCGGCGTCTCGATTCCGACGCGGCGCTTTCGATCGACGAGGTCGACGATTTCGAAGCCTTCATCCACGATATCTACGAAGCCTGCCGCATGCAGGACATTCCGGTCGACACCGCGATCGCCGAGAACGGCGTCGGCCAGTTCGAGATCAATCTCAACCACGTGCCCGACGCCCTGCGCGCCGCGGACGACGCCGTGCTCTTCAAGCGCACCGTCAAGGGCATTGCCCGCAAACATGGCTTCGCCGCCTGCTTCATGGCCAAGCCCTATGGCGAACGCGCCGGAAACGGCTTCCATGTCCATTTCAGCGTCCTCGACAAGGACGGCCGCAACATCTTCGACGACGGCTCGGATCAGGGCTCCGACACCATGCGCCACGCGGTTGGCGGCCTGCTTGCCGCGATGGCTCAAAGCACACTTGTGTTCGCGCCGCATTTCAATTCCTACCGCCGGCTGCGGCCGCGTTCCTATGCGCCGACCGCCGTCGCCTGGGGTTATGAAAACCGCATGGTGGCGATACGCATTCCGGGCGGCCCGTCGGCCGCGCGCCGCATCGAGCATCGCGTCTCCGGCGCCGACGCCAATCCCTATCTGGTGCTGGCGGCGATCCTCGGCGCGGCGTTGATCGGCATCGAGCGCCAGCTCTCGCCCGGCGAGCCGACCGGCGGCGAGGGCCAGGGGCTGACACTCGCCAAGCTGCCGCCCGATTGGGCCTCGGCGATCGCCGCCTTCGAGACCGGTCCGCGTGTTGCGGAGATATTCCCGGACGTGCTGCGCGACGCCTTCATCGCCTGCAAGCGCCAGGAGCTGAACACTTTCGCGCTCAACGTCAGCGACTTCGAGATCGAGACCTATCTCGAAAGTGTTTGAGGTGCGTGGGTCACCGCCGCAATCCTGAAATACCGGGCCGGGCGCCTGGCCGCGCGGATTATCTGATGGCGTCCCGCTGTAACGATCTTGCATTGGCAGCGAACGCCTCGCTCAGGCATGCTGCAATTCGTTCCCTGTCTGTCTGCCCGTAGATTTGCGATATCCGGCAATCTGCATGATTCTAGATCACCGCTTCCTCGAGGAACGGTTCGTTGCGCGCGATCCTTTCATAGCAGAATGGCGAAAGGTCCAGCGTCTGGAACGCGCCGTGGATGATCAGCTCCGACACCGCACGGCCGACCGCCGGCGACTGCTGCAGCCCGTGCCCCGAAAAGCCGTTGGCGAACATGAAGTTCTTCACTTGCGGGTGGAAGCCGACAATGCCGTTGTGGTCGAGCATGTTGTATTCGTAATGTCCGGTCCAGCTCGTCTGCACCTTCAGCGCGTCGAAAGCCGGGATGCGGTGCCAGAGCGCCGGCCAGATATGGTCGTCGAACTCCTCGAAATGCATTTCGAAGTCGTCGTAGTCGGCCGGCCCATCGCCCTGCGGCGTGTTGCCGGTGAGGAAAAGCTCGCCCTCCGGCCGCACGAATGTGCCTGAAAGGTCGATGACATTGGGCATGCGGCCCGGGATCGCATTGGCGCTGGCGAAAACGAAGCTGTAGCGCTTGTAGGGCGCGACCGGAATGGACAGCCCGGCCATGGCGGCGACCTGCTGGGCTCGCGGACCTGCCGCGTTGACCAGCGTGCCGCAAGCGACCGTCTCGCCCGTCGGGAGCCGCACCGAGACGACCCGCCCGTCAACGACGTCCAGCGCCGTCACGGCATTGTCGATATATTCGACACCGCTGCCGCGAGCGGCGCGGCGAAAACCGTTCAACATGCCCATGGAGTCGAACCAGCCCTCTTCGCGAGCGCCCCACGAACCGCCGCCGAGATCGTCGACATTCAGCCACGGAAAACGTTCCTTCAAGGCGCCCGGTTCGAGGAAGACGGTATGGGCGCCGAGGCTGCGCTGCAGCTCGACTCGTTCGCGCGCCGCCTCCACACCCTCGGGCGAGCAGCAATAGAGGTACCCGTGCTCCTTGAAGCCGAGATCGGGCGCCGGCTCGTTCGTGTAGAACGGGGCCATCCGCTCCTGGAAACCACGGATGATCTCGATGCCGAACTGGCTGATCTTCACATTGATCGGATTGGAATATTGCTGACGGATCGCGCTGGTGGAAAGCGCAGTCGAGGAGAATTCGTAGCTTGAGTCGCGCTCGACCACGAGGATCGAAGCGCCGCTGCCCAGCGCCTGGCTCAGCCAATAGGCCGTCGACGAGCCGACGACCGCGCCGCCGACGATGACGATGTCATAGGCGTTGCGCGACGGTGCTTTGTATGGGGGGATTGCCATGATTATGCCTACCGATTGAACGAGGCGACCAGGGCGTCCGAACCCCGCGCCAGCAAGCCGAGATCGGAACCGACCGCCACCATGGTGAAGCCGTCGGCGAGGTAGCGGTCCGCATCGGCCTTCACGGGAGCCAGGATGCCGCTGGCCTTGCCTGCCGAGGCGGCGGCCTTGCGTACCGACGATATCGCCTCCTGCACAGGCCCGGCGCCAGGATTGCCCATCGCGCCCATATTGGTGGAGAGGTCGCCCGGCCCGACGAACAGAACGTCCACACCGTCCACCGCCGCGATTTCGGCGGCGTTCGCGACACCAGCCCCGTCCTCGATCTGCACGGCAAGCAATTGCTGCTCGCGCGCCTTGGCGTGGTAGCCGGCGATGCGACCGAAAGCATTGGCGCGGTGGCCGACCGAGAAACCGCGGAAGCCGCCCGGCGCATAGGTCATCGCGGCGACGATTGCGCGCGCCTGCTCGGCCGTGCGCACATTCGGGATCATCAGGCTGCGGGCGGCGACATCCAGCGCCTGTTTCATCAGATTGGGATCGTCGGATGGCAAGCGCACCACGGCTTCGCAGGGAAACGCCGCCGCGACCTGCAGTTGCGCCATGATGCTGCGCAGGTCGTTCGGGCTGTGCTCGCCATCGATCAGCAGCCAGCCCGCCCCGGAGCCTGCGACGACTTCGGTGGTGAGCGCCGAAGCCAGGGAGCACCAGATGCCGATATGAGCCCGGCCGGCCTGTACGGCCGCCTTCAGCGAATTGACGCGCTCCTGCATGCGATCGGTCTCCACTCGTGAAGAAGGTGCATTGAAATTTGTATGATGTCCTATATCATATGCCTAGCTTGAGCTGCAAGGCGCTTCGGCGCCGCATGGGAGTTGCCTATGAAAATCGGCTTCATCGGACTTGGCGTCATGGGCGCGCCGATGGCTCGGCATCTCGCCGATGCCGGGCATGAGATCGTCACCGTCCTCAATCGCTCTCCCCTGCCGGAGGCCCTCGACGCATCGGTGGTTGCCTCTCCCGCCGAGGTGGCGCGGGCGTCCGAGTTCGTCATCACCATGTTGCCCGACACGCCAGACGTCGAGCGCGTCCTGTTCGGGCAGAACGGCGTGCTGGAGGGAATTTCGGCCGGCAAGCTGATCATCGACATGAGCTCGATCAGTCCGATCGCCACGGCCGGCTTCGCCGCGAAGATAAGGCAGGCAGGCGCAGGCTATCTCGATGCGCCGGTCTCCGGCGGTGAGGTCGGCGCCAAGGCGGCCAGCCTCACCATCATGGTCGGCGGGCCGGCCGCCGAGTTCGAGCGGGCGCTGCCGATCTTTGAGAAGCTCGGCAAGAACATCACCTTGATCGGGCAAAACAACGGCGCCGGCCAGACCTGCAAGATCGCCAACCAGATCATAGTCGCGCTCAACATCGAGGCGGTCGCCGAGGCGCTGGTCTTCGCCAGCAAGGCCGGTTGCGATCCGGCCAAGGTGCGCGGCGCGCTGATGGGTGGCTTCGCCTCGTCACGGGTCCTGGAGGTGCATGGCGAACGCATGATCGCCCGCAGCTTCGCGCCGGGTTTTCGTATCCGGCTGCATCAGAAGGATCTCAATCTTGCGCTGGAAAGCGCCCGCACGCTCGGCGTTGCCTTGCCGAGCACCGCAACGGCACAACAGCTGATGAATGCCTGTTCGGCCCGGGCGGGCGGCGCGGAGGCCGACCATTCTTCACTCGTTCGAGCTCTCGAAATCCTCAGTCATCACGAACTCTCAAACGGAAAGGAATAATGATGCGCGGAACCGGCAAGGCCGATGTCTTCGTCATGCTGGCCCATCCCGTAGGCCATGCGAAAAGCCCCGGCATCTTCAACGATATCTTCGAGCAGAAGGGGCTCGACAGCCTGATGGTGCCGCTGAGTTGCCGCCCGGAGGATTTCGACACGTTCTGGGCCGGCATCACGGCGGCCGAGAACATCCGGGGCGTGATCATCTCGGTGCCGTACAAGGTTCCGGTCTTCCACAAATGCGCCGCCGCCCATGATCGCGCTTCGCGCGTGCAGAGCGCGAATTCCGTCCGGCGGCAGGCGGATGGCACCTGGTATGCCGACAATTTCGACGGCGTCGGCTTCGTCGAAGGACTGAAGGCCGGCGGACACCGGATCACCGGCAAGCGCATCCTCCAGGTCGGCGCCGGCGGCGCGGGCGCCTCGCTGACTTACTGCCTTGCCGAAGAAGGCGCGGCGGAAATCCGTCTGGCCGACATCGACAAGGAGCGCGCGCAAAAACTCGCTTTGCTGGTCGGCAAGGCTTTTCCCAACTGCCGCATCGAGGTCGGAGAACCTGATCCGTCCGGCATGGATATGGCGATCAACGCCACGCCGTCCGGGCTGAAGGCCAGCGATCCATTGCCGATGGACGTCAGCAAGCTGACGCCGCAGATGACGGTCGTCGACATCATCATGGAGCCAGCCGAAACGGCGCTGCTGAAGGCGGCGAAGGAGATCGGCTGCCGCATCCAGCCGGGACGCCCGATGATGGATTTCCAGGTCGAGGCCATGGCCGAATTCTTCGACATCGAGCGCAAGGATCGCCGCAATGGCTGACGCACCGACCGCCATCGTCATTGGCGGCACGTCCGGCATAGGCCGCGCGATCGCCGAGCGCTTCGCCGGGGACAGCTATCAGGTTGTCGTCGCCGGCCGCGATGCTGTCCGAGGCAAGGAAGCCGCCGACGCTTGCGAGAGCGCCGGCGCGCCAAGCGCCATTTTCGTGCAAACCGATGTCGCCGATCCCGCCTCGGTCGAAGGCTTGGCGCGAGACGTCAGCAATGCGTTCGGCACGCCGCATGTCGTGGTCAACTGCGCCGGTATCCTGCAGAGCGGCAAGCACGTCCTCGACCAGGATCTCGACGAAGACGAGCGGATGTGGCGCATCAACTATCGCGGCACGCTGCTCGGCTGCCAGGTGTTCGGCCGGATGATGTCGGCCGCCGGGCGCGGCGCGATCCTCAATGTCGGCTCGCTTGCCTCTTTCGCACCACTGTCGCTGCCGGCCTACACGCCGGGCAAGCATGCTGTCCTGGCGCTGACGCAAATGCTGGCCGCCGAGCTCGGCCCGCGTGGTGTTCGCGTCAATGCCGTGGCGCCCGGCTACACGCTGTCGGACGGGCTGAAGGCAAAGATCGCCAAGGGCGAGCGCAACCCGCAAGCCATCCAGGCTACGACTGCGCTGCGCCGCTTCGTCGAGCCGCGCGACGTCGCCGAGGCTGCCTTGTTTCTCTGCTCCGACCGCGCCGCATCGATCACCGGCGTCACGCTTCCGGTCGATGCCGGCTGGCTCGTGCAGGCGCCATACGCGCAGTACCTGCAAGGCAATCCCATCCGGCAGACGCCGGCAATCTGAGAGAGAACAAGTGAGCGACATTCAGCGCTTCGACTTCGACACCCGCATCCATCACGGCGTCATCCACAATAGGACGCTCTACCTCACCGGCCAGGTCGCTCGGCCCGGCCAATCGGCGGCCGACCAGATGCGCGAGGTGCTCGGCAAGATCGACGCGCTGCTTGCCAAGGCAGGCACGGACAAGACGCGCATCCTCCACGTCCAGATGTGGCTGGACGACGTGCGCGATTTCGACGAGGTCAACACGGTCTGGGATGCCTGGATGCCAAAGGAGCACGCGCCGGCGCGATCCTCCGGCGAAGGCCGGATGGCCAAGCCCGGCATGCTGGTCGAACTGATCGTCACCGCGGCGGTTTGAATGGTCCTGCCGGTTCGGGCATCATCCCCGAATCTGGGTCGAGCGTTTCAGCTTTTCACGGAAACGCCGAACCGCTCTATCTCTTTGTTTCTACGCGATTCCGGACGGAAAACCGCTACACGCTTTTCCTGGAATTGCTCGAGGGGAGACTGATGACGAAGCGCAAGCCGCTGTCCACCGTCGTGGCGGAGAGCCTGTCCGAAAAGATCCGCTCCGGATCGCTGCTTCCCGGCGCTCAACTGCCGACGGAGGCGGAACTTTGCGCCGAATACGACGTCAGTCGCACCGTCGTGCGCGAGGCGGTGGCGCGGCTGCGCTCAGAGGGCATGGTTGTGCCGCAACAGGGGCGCGGCATGTTCGTCAGCGAAACGCCCGCGCCGCGCAATTTCTCGATTCCGGAGGAGGCGCTGCGGACATTGCCGGAGACCATCGCGTTGCTTGAGCTCAGATTGAGCGTCGAAGTGGAATCCGCCGGGCTCTGCGCGGAACGGCGGACCGACAAGGAGGCAAGCGACATCCGCGCCATGATGGATGAGATCGACGCCCGGCATGCGGACCCCGCCGCCGTCCAGATCCACTACGACTATGATTTCCACCTCGCCATCGCCAAGTCTGCGCGCAATGAATTCATCCATGGCTTCTTGAGCTATCTCGGGCCGATGATCGTGCCGCGATTCCAGCTCGGCTACGTGGTCGAGCCCGCGCTCAAGGACAGCTACTACGCGCGCATCCATAGCGAGCACAAAGCGATCGTCGATGCCATCGAAAGCCAGGACGCAAGCAAGGCCCGCCAGGCGATGCGCAAGCATCTGCAGAACAGCCTGGGACGTGTGCGCGCGCTGGCGAAAGCTTCGGGCATCGAGGCCACCGAAGCAGAACAGAAAGCCGCCGCCGCCTCGCTTTTCACCGACCTGAGAAAGCCCTTGCCGACAGCCGGATAGTTTGGCCGGCTTCGATGTCGTTCGCCCCCGCCGCCGCGCGCCAAGCCAGTCGTTCGCGAAAGCCGTGTTTTTTCTCGGTTTGCGGCCAATGGCCCGCTCCCGCGCGCTGAAAACGTTGTTTTCCTTGGGCTGTCTGCATTTTCCGCCGCACCGGAAGGTTGGAATATTCCGGTCGGCAGCAAGGCTTTCGAAAGTTTATCTTTCCTTTTTGCTGGTTTTCTTGGTTTCGCGGCGTCGGCCCGCGCCGCACACTGAAAACCAGGCAAATGGGGAAGCCGCAAATGGGGAAGCCCAAGTGACGACAGCCTTCATCACCGGAGCGACGAGCGGCATGGGACGGGCGATGGCGATCGCGCTGAGCGACGCCGGCTACGACGTCTATGCGGCCGGCCGCAGCCAGGCGGCGCTGAAAGACCTGCAGGCCGAGCGCCCGGGCATCGTGCCCATCGCCGTCGACGTCACCGATCGTGAGGCGCTGGAAGCGGTGCTGGCGGATATCACCATCGATGTGCTGATCAACAATGCCGGCATCATGCCGCCGCTCGGCAATTTCGCCGACATGAAGATCGCCGACATCGACACCACGCTGGAGGTGAACCTCAGCGCGGCGATCCTGCTCACCCGCCTCGTCGTGCCGCAGATGCGCGAGCGGCAGTCCGGCCACATTTTGTTCACCGGCTCCGTTGCCGGCCACGCCGCATTCTCCAACATTGCCGTCTATGCGGCCACCAAGGCTGCGATCTCCGGCTTTGCCGCCGCGCTGCGCGCCGACCTCTCCCCGTCCGGCGTGCGCGTCACCGAGATCGTCGCCGGCCGTGTCGAGACGCAGCTCTACCAGGACATCCTCGACGCCAAGGCGCGCGCCGCCATGTACGCCAGCAAGGTGGTGCAGCCCGATGACGTGGCCAGGATGGTCGTCGCGGTGCTCGCGCTGCCGGCATGGGCCGACGTTACTCGTTTCGACATCATGCCGACCTGGCCGACCTCGCCCAGCGGCACCAAGTAGGGAAAACTGGAATGAAGGATCTTTCCGTTCTGATCGTTGGTGGCGGCGCCGGCCTCGGCGCGCTCCTGGCCAAGATGGCTGTCGAAGCCGGGGCGGCAAAGATCGGCATCATCGACATCAACCAGCAGGCCGCGGAGAGCGCGCTCGAACCGGCGAAGGCCAGGGGCCTGCCGACCGCGGCGGCGACTGGCGACATCCAGGTCGGTCCGCAATGCCACGCCGCCTTCGACGCCATCGTGGCCAAGCTCGGGCGCGTCGACACGCTGATCAGCTGCGCCGCCATCTATCCGCGTCGGCCGCTGCTCGAGATCACCGACGCCGAGTGGGACGCCTCAAACGGCATCAACATCAAGGGCACCTACCATATGATGGTGGCGGCAGTCCGCCATATGCAGGCGCAGGAGCCGAAGGATCAGGTGCGCGGGCGGATCGTAAATCTCACTTCCGTCGACGCCTTCAAGGCGCATCCGCAGAACGCCCATTATGCAGCGACGAAGGCAGCCGTCGTCAGCCTGACGCGGTCCTTCGCGCACTATGCCGCCAAGGACGGCATCCTGGTGAACTCCGTGGCGCCGGCCGGCATGGCCACCGAGAAGGCCAAGGCACTCGGCTTCCTCGAGGAACTGGCCAAGGCAAGTCCGCTCGGCCGTGGCGCCGAGCCCAGCGAGATCGCCGAATGGGTGCTGATGACCGGCGGCCCGAAGAACACCTACATGACCGGAGAAAACGTAATTGTTTCAGGCGGTTACATCTACGCATAGCGTCCCAGCGGCCTGGCGTCGCCGGACATATGGCAGTGCATGATTGACAGAGCTCGAACGAAAGGAGGCGGAATTACCATGACCGGCAAGCTTCGCCTTCCTTCGCTGAATGCGCTTCGCGTCTTCCACGCCGTCGCGCAGCACAAGAGCTTCCGGCAGGCGGCCGACGAGCTCCTGGTCACGCCGCAGGCGGTCGGGCAGCAGATCAAGCTCCTGGAAGACACGCTTCAGGTGACGCTGTTCGAGCGCAGGGGCCGGTCCATCGAATTGACCGAGTCGGCGATCCTGCTCTCGCACTACGTCAAGGCGGGCTTCGACGAGTTCTCCGAAGGCGTGCGCCGCGTCACCAAGTCGAACTACCGCGACCGCATCAACCTCAATGCGAGCCCGTATTTCGCGACGCATTACCTGCTGCCAAGGCTTTCGCTGTTCCGCGAGATGCTGCCGGGAGCGGACCTGCGCCTGACCACGATGGTCGACCTGCCCGACTTCGGCCGCGACGATATCGATATGACGGTACAGTGGGGCTACGGCAACTGGCCCGACTACGAGGTCACGCTGCTGGTGCCTGACCCCAAGATCATCTGCTGCACGCCGGCGATCGGCGAGAAGATCAAGTCGGCGCATGACCTGACGCGTTTCACGCTGCTCGACACGGTCAAGTCGAAGCGCCTGTGGCCGGACATATTGCGGCACCTCGGCGTGGAGCTGACCGACGGAGACCGCAGCATCAGCTTCGACGACGCGGCGACGATGCGCCGTGCGACCTTGCAGGGCATCGGCGTCGGCCTCGTCTCCGTCATCGACGCCGAGGAAGATTTTCGCTCCGGCGCGCTGGTCGCGCCGATCGGCCGCGACGCCATCGCCGATATGAAGCCGGAAGAAGTCCCCGGCTTCTACCTGGTCGTACCGCGCGGCCATCTGCGCGTGAAGGCGGTGGCAGCGCTCCATCGATGGCTGGGCCAGGAAGACTGGCGCAGCGACCTCAAGATCTCCTTGCCGAAACCGACCCCGCTTTCCGACTGACAAGCGGCTTAGAGACCGAGCTCCGAAAGACATCCTACGGGCTCCAACAACAAGAAACGGAACAACCTCAACAGTGGAGACAATCAAAATGAAAATGATCAAATGGGGGGCCACCGCCATGGCCCTGGGCCTCGTTCATCTGGCCGCACCCGCTGAAGCCGCCGGCGGCAAGACGCTCGAAACCGTCAAGGCGCGCGGCGTGCTCAACTGCACCGGCCATGACGGCTCCTATCTCGGCTTTGCCGAGGTGGACGATAAGGGCAACTGGAAGGGCATGGACATCGACCTCTGCAAGGCGGTGGCCACAGCCGTGTTCGGCGATCCGGCGAAGCTGAAGATCGTTCCGATCAGCTGGGCGCAGCGCTGGCCGTCGCTCCAGTCGGGCGACGTCGACATCATCATCAAGGCCTCGGGCGGCACGCTCAGCCGCGACACCGAGCTCGGCCTGCAATTCTCCATGTCCTATTACCTCGGAACCACCAAGGTGATGGCGCATAAGGAGCTGAACCTGAAGTCGCTCAAGGACGCCAATGGCGGCACGATCTGCATCCCCGCCGGCACCTCGCAGGAGCAGCAGGTCGCCGCCTATGCCCAGAAGCTCGGCATCAAGCTCGAGCCGGTGCTGATCGAAAAGACCGAAGAGCTGGAACAAGCCTATTTCTCCGGCCGCTGCGATCTCTACGCGCAGTGGGGTCCGACGCTGGCCATCGCCCGCATCGCCAAGAGCAAGGTCGAGGACCATGTGATCCTGCCCGACGTGCTCGCGGTCGAGCCCGAAGTGATGATCATGCGCCAAGGCGACGACAATTGGGTGGACATCGCCAACTGGACGCTGAGCACCCTGATCTTCGCCGAGCAGGAAGGCATCACCTCCAAGAATGTCGACGAGATCAAGGCCAAGCCGACCTCGCCGCAGGTGGCGAAATTCCTCGGCGTCACGCCGGGCATGGGCAAGGGTCTCGGGCTTTCCGACGACTGGGCCTACAACGTCATCAAGAAGGTCGGCAATTACGGCGAGATCTTCGATCGCGATCTCGGCAAGGATTCGCCCTACAAGATGGATCGCGAGCTGACCAACCTGTGGAACAATGGCGGCGTCCTGTTCCCGCTGGTGATCGATTGATCCCCTTGGTGATCGACTGATCCGCGTCTGAAGTTATCCTGCTCTGGGCTTCGCCTGGCTTGCGCCGGGCGGAGCCGGCAGCAATTCGAGAAAGATAGGCCGATGGTCAGCCTGCTGAGAAATCAGAAGGTCCGCAACGCGCTGTTGCAGGTTTTCTATGTCGGCGCGCTTGCGGCGTTTGTGCTCGCCGGCGTGGTCATCGCCCGGCGCAACCTTGCCGAGCAAGGGATCACCTCCGGCTTCGACTTCCTCTACAAGTCAACGGGCTGGGACGTGAACTTCTCGCTGCTGCCCGCCACGGCCAACGATCCCTATTGGTGGTTCTTCCTCATCGGCATCATCAACACGCTGTTCCTCGGCACCGTCGGGCTGATGCTGGCGACGCTGGTCGGAACGATCGTCGGCCTGGCACGAACGTCCTCGAACGAATTGGCGCGGCTGCTTGGCCGCACCTATGTCGATATTTTCCGCAACATCCCGCTGATCCTCCAGGTCTTCTTCTGGTACGCCGTCATCACGCACCTGCCGACGCCGCGCGCCGCGCATGAGGCATTCGGCATGCTGCTGACCAGCCGCGGCCTCTACTTGCCGATCCCCAATGTCGGGGCCATCGCGTTTGCGGCGGCGATGCTTGCCGTGATCGCGGCAATCGCGCTTCCCGTCTGGCTGGGCAGGACGTCGCGCCTTGGCCAACCATTCGGCGAGCGGCTCGGCATTCAACTGGCCGCGGCGGCGACGGCGCTGGCCACCGCCGCCGTCATCCTGGCGCTCGGTCGCTTGCCGGACCTGCCACTTCTCGACTTCCCCGCCTTGCAAGGCCTGAATCTCAAGGGAGGCCTGCGTATTCCGCCGGAGTTTTCCGCGCTGGCGATCGCCATCGCCATCTATGGCGGTTCCTACATCGCCGAGATCGTGCGCGGCGGCTTCAAGGCGGTGGGCAAAGGCCAGATGGAAGCGGCGCTTTCGCTGGGCTTGAGCCCGTGGCGCGTGTTCACGCTTGTGCGGTTGCCGCTGGCGCTGCGCGCCATGCTGCCGATCCTTGCCAACCAGTATGTCTGGCTGATGAAGGCCACGACCATGGGCATTGCCGTCGGCTTCACCGACTTCTTCATGATCGTGGCGTTGACCATCAATCATTCCGGCCAGACCCTGGAAGTGATCGGCATCCTGATGGCGGGTTTCCTCGCCATCAACCTCAGCCTTGCCGCCATCTTCAACTGCATCAACAAAGCCATTGCCCTGAAGGGCAATCAACTGAGGGCGTGAGAGATGGAGATGGTCGTTGTCGCTCCCCCTGCCCCGGGAAAGGTCGAAGACCTGAAGCGCCGCTTCTTCGCGACGCCGCTCCAGGCGCTGCTGTCGCTGATGTCGCTGGCGATCATGGCGTTCGTCGTCTGGAAGCTGCTCAGCTGGGCAGTCTTCTCGGCCGTATTCACGACCAGCGGCGGACCCGAGGCCTGCCAGGCGGCGGCCGGCGCCTGCTGGTCTGTCATCGCGGCAAGGTGGCGCATTATCTTCTTCGGCCTCTATCCCTTCGAGGAGCAGTGGCGCTCGGCGCTGGCCTGTGTGGCCGTCGTGGTGATGACGGTGCTGAGCTGCATCCCGGCCTTCTGGACGGGCCGCCGCATCGCGCTCGTCTGGGGAGCAGGCACGGCCCTCTATTATGTGCTGATGAAGGGCGGCGTGCTTGGACTGCCCTACGTCGGCGAGGAAGCCTGGGGCGGCCTGGCGCTGACCCTCTTCATCTTCGTCACCACCTGTCTGATCGGCTTCCCGCTGGCGATCTGCCTGGCTCTGCTGCGGCGCTCGGAGCTTCCCTGGATATCGCGGACCACCGCGCTCATCATCGACGGGGTCCGATCGCTGCCGCTGATCTCGATCCTGTTCACCTTCGCCATCGTCCTGCCCTTCGCGCTGCCGCAATGGCTGGTGGGCGACAAGCTCTATCGGGTCATCCTCGGCTCCGCCCTGTTCTTCTCGGCCTACCAGGCCGAGATCGTGCGGGGCGGCATGCAAGGCGTGCCGGCGGGACAGGAAGAAGCCGCCATGGCTCTCGGCATGAGCTACTGGCAGCGCATCGGCCGCATCCTTCTGCCGCAGGCTATGCGCAACGCGCTGCCGGCGACGATCAACCAGTTCGTGATCTCGTTCAAGGAAACCTCGCTGGTGGTCATCGTCGGCTTCTTCGAGATCCTGGCCTCTGGCAACGCCGCCTACGGCACCGGCGAATGGCGCTTCGCCTATGTCGAGGTTTACGCCTTCATCGCCTTCATCTACTTCGTCTTCGTCTTCAGCCTGTCCCGCTACGGTGCCTTTCTCGAGCGCCGCATGTCGGTCGGTGAACGGTGAGGAGGCGGTAGACATGAATCCGGGTAAAGCTTCCGGACCGGCGGTCCGCATCGAGAACCTCGACAAACACTACGGGACATTCCATGCGCTGCGGAAGGTGAACCTGTCCGTCGGGCGGGGCGAAAGGATCGTCGTCTGCGGTCCTTCCGGCTCCGGCAAGTCCACCATGATCCGCTGCATCAACCGGCTCGAGCAGCACGATGGCGGCCGCATCACCGTGCTCGGCACCGAGCTCAACGACGATGTCGCCAATATCGACGGGATCAGGCGCGAAGTCGGCATGGTGTTCCAGCACTTCAACCTGTTCCCGCATATGACGGTGCTGGAGAACTGCATGATCGCGCCGATGATCGTGCGCAAGCTGCCGCGCACGGAAGCGGAGGCGACTGCCCGGCGCTATCTTGAGAAGGTCCGCATCCCCGAGCAGGCGATGAAGTTTCCCGGCCAGCTCTCCGGCGGCCAGCAGCAGCGTGTGGCGATTGCGCGGGCGCTTTGCATGCAGCCGCAGATCATGCTTTTCGACGAGCCGACCTCGGCGCTCGATCCGGAAATGATATCGGAAGTGCTGGACGTGATGGTGACGCTCGCCTCCGACGGCATGACGATGATCTGCGTCACGCATGAGATGGGCTTTGCGCGGCGTGTCGCCGACCGGGTGGTCTTCATGGACGGCGGAGAGATCGTCGAGGAGGCGCCGCCGGAGGAGTTCTTCACCTCTTGCCGGAACGAGCGCACGCGACAATTCCTGTCGCAGGTCCTGGGTCATTGAGCCGTACGGCCTTACTGTCTATACGCGGCTCATCCACATCTCAGGTACCCAGATGGCTGATCTCGTTATCGCATTGCAAGCAATCCTCGGGCCGAAAGGCTGGCTTTCCGGTGGTGATGCCGAACCCTACCACCGCGATTGGCTCAACCGCTATGGCGTAGCGCCTCTTGGGATTGCCAGGCCTGCCAGCACCGCGGAGGTGGCGGCAGTCGTAAACATATGCAGGGAGGCAGGCGTGGCGGTGATCCCGCAAGGCGGGAACACCGGCCTGTGCGGCGGCGCCGTCGCCGATCGGGCGAACGCGGCGATCGTCTCGCTTTCACGCATGACGGCGATCGGCGAACCGGACCCGGAGAGCGGATCGATCATCGTCGACGCGGGCGTCGTGCTTGCCGCGCTGCATGAGGCGCTGGAACCGCATGGCCTGATGTTTCCGATGCATCTCGGGGCCGAAGGCAGCGCCAGGATCGGCGGCCTGATCGGCACCAATGCCGGCGGCAGCCAGGCGTTTCGCTTCGGCATGATGCAGGATCTGGTGCTCGGCCTCGAGGTCGTGATGCCGGACGGCACGGTGTGGGACGGTCTTCGCGCCGTGCAGAAGGACAATGCCGGCTATCAGTTGCGCAAGCTGTTCTGCGGTTCGGAAGGCACGCTTGGCATAGTGACGCGCGCCGTGCTTCGGCTCTATCCCACGCCAAAGCAGCAGGCGAGCGCGCTCTTGGTGATGTCCGACTTCCCCGCCGCCGTGTCCTTCGGCGCCTTCCTGCGCGGCGAGGCCGGAGAATTCCTGGCCGGCCTCGAGTTCTTCTCGGACGTCGGCCTGACGCTCGCGCTCAAGCATCTGCCGGATCTTGCCTATCAGCTGGAGACGAGGGGCGACGTCTATCTGCTCGTCGAAGTGGCGTCGGGCTCGACGCGCGTCCCTCTCGACGAGATCCTGGCTTCGGCGCTGGAATGGGGCATGGAGCAAGGCCTGGTCGTTGACGGCGCGCTGGCCAATTCGGGCGCGCAACGGGCGCAGTTCTGGCGGCTGCGCGAGGAGCAGCCGGAGGGCCAGCGGCTGGAGGGCGAGCAGCTCAAGCACGACATCTCCGTGCCGCCGGGCGCGATCGCCCGCTTCATCGAGGCCGGCGCGAAACTATGCCACGACATTCTTCCCGGCGTGCGGATCAACCCGTTCGGCCATCTCGGCGACGGCAACATCCACTACAATCTGTCGCCGCCGGAAGGCCGCGCCGATTTCGACGGCGAGGCTGGGGCATTCGCCGAGGCGCTGGCTGCCTTAGCCACCGACATGGGCGGCAGCTTTGCCGCCGAGCATGGGCTCGGCCACGCCAAGATCGCCATGGCCGACCGTAACCGCGGCTCCACCGAGCGTAGCCTGATGGCGCGGCTCAAACGCGCATTCGATCCGCAGGCCACGATGAACCCCGGTGTTCTGGTGCGGATTCCATAGCAAAGAAAAACTTTCGTATGGATCGCATTTCTTGATTTCGCGCCGGCCCGCCGCGGTGCAGGTATAGTTGCAAGGGCGGGCCCGATCCGCTTGCCGCCAGCTTTAAGAGGATGTCGAAGCATGGTCCGCAATGGCGGTCGCCTTCTTGTCGAGTGCCTCATTGCCTTGGGTGCCATCAAGAGCTTTGGCGTTCCCGGCGAGAGCTATCTGGCCGTCCTCGACGCGCTGCACGATACCCATGGCAAGCTCGACTACGTGCTTTGCCGCAACGAAGGCGGCGCGGCCTTCATGGCTTCCGCCTATGGCAAGCTGACCGGCACACCGGGCATCTGCTTCGTGACGCGTGGCCCGGGCGTGACCAATGCCAGCATCGGCGTCCACACCGCCATGCAGGACTCCTCGCCCATGATCCTCTTCGTCGGCCAGGTCGGCACCGACATGAAAGGCCGCGAAGCCTTCCAGGAGATCGATTACCGGGCGGTCTACGGGACCGTCGCAAAATGGGCGGTCGAGATCGACGACGTTGCGCGACTTCCCGAGATCGTAGCGCGCGCCTGGACCACCGCCTTGACCGGCCGGCCCGGCCCCGTCGTCGTCGCGCTGCCCGAAGACATGCTGACGACCATGACCGAGGCCGCGCCGCTCAGCGGCCCTGCTTCGATTTTCGAAGCCGCTCCGTCGCGGGACGCCGTCGCGGCGGCGCTTGAGATGCTGGCTGCGGCAGAGAAGCCGGTGCTGCTCATGGGTGGCGCCAACTGGACGACCGATGGACGCGCCGCGCTCCAGGCCTTCGCCGAGGCTTCAGACATCCCTGTGGTTGCCGCCTTCCGCTACCAGGACCAGTTCGACAACCATTCGCCGGTGTTCGTCGGCGAAGCCGGCGTCGGCATGGTGGCGCATGTCAAGATGCTGATCCGCGATGCGGACGTGATCCTGGCCGTCAATGTCCGCTTCGGCGAGATGACGACGGACGGCTACACGCTGCTCGACGTTCCGGTGCCGCGCCAGAAGCTGATCCATGCGCACGGCTCCGACCGCGAGATCGGCAAGATCTATGTGCCCGCGATCGGTATCCACGCCGGCCCGAATGCTTTCGCCAAGGCCCTGACGCCGGTGAAGGGCGGCTGGGCCGGCTGGCGCGCGGCGGCGCGCAAGGCCTATGAAGGCGCCTTCGCGGCACCCGTACAGCCCGGCCCGGTCGACATGGTCGCGGTCAGCGCCTGGCTGCGCGAGACCTTGCCGGCCGACGTCATCCTCACCAACGGCGCCGGCAATTTCACCGTATGGCCGAACAAGTTCTTCAAGTTCGGACCGCAGGCGCGGCTGCTCGCGCCGCAATCCGGCGCCATGGGCTACGGCCTGCCGGCGGCAGTCGCCGCGAAGGTCGCCTATCCGGACCGCACTGTCGTCTGCTTTGCCGGCGATGGCGATTTCCAGATGAACTGCCAGGAGCTCGGCACCGCCATGCAGGCCGGCGCGCAGCCGATCGTGCTCATCATCAACAACGGCATTTACGGTACGATCCGCGCGCATCAGGAACGCAACTATCCGGCCCGCGTCTCAGGCACCTCGCTGGAAAACCCGGACTTCGTGGCGCTGGCGAAGGCCTATGGTTTTCACGCCGAGCGCGTCGAATCGACCGGGGATTTCGCCGCCGCCTTCGACCGGGCGCTCGCCTCGACAACGGGCGCCGTCCTCGACATCGCCATCTCGCCCGAAGCGCTCACGCCCCGGCAAACCCTTTCCCAGATGCGCGACGCCGCGCTCGCTTCGCAGAAGGCCAAGGCATGACCTCCAGATCAGACGACATCCGTCTCGGCGCCGACATTGGCGGCACCTTCACCGACATCGCGCTCGATGTCAGGGGAACGATGTTTTCGACCAAGGTGCTGACCAATTATGCGGCGCCCGAGCAGGCGATCCTCGACGGTATCGACGTGGTGATCCGCGATGCCGGAATTTCTGCAGCCGAGATCGGCATCATCATCCACGGCACGACGCTCGCCACCAACGCGCTGATCGAGCGGCGCGGCGCCCGGACCGCGCTGGTCACGACCGAAGGTTTTCGCGACGTGATCGAGATGCGGACGGAGAACCGCTTCGAGCAGTATGACTTGAACCTGCAACTGCCGACGCCGCTGATCCCGCGCGAGGACCGCTTCACAGTCAGGGGCCGCATCGGCGCCGAGGGACAGGAGCTGCAGCCGCTCGACGAAGCCGCGCTCGAGGAGATCGCCGACCGGATCGCCGCCGGCAATTTCGGCTCGGTGGCGATCGGCTTCATCCACGCCTACGCCAACCCCGACCACGAGCGTCGCGCCCGCGAGATCCTCTCCAGGAAACTCACCATCCCGATTTCGATCAGCGCCGAGGTCTCGCCGCAGATGCGCGAGTTCGAGCGCTTCAACACGGTCTGCGCCAACGCCTATGTGCGGCCGCAGATGGCTGACTACCTCGCCCGCCTGCAGACGCGGTTGAGGGACATGGGCGCCGACTGCCCGGTCTTCATGATCCATTCGGGCGGCGGCCTGATCTCGGTCGAAACCGCTGCGGAATTCCCGGTTCGCCTGGTCGAATCCGGCCCTGCGGGAGGCGCTATTTTCGCCGCCGACATCGCCCGGCGCTTCGGGCTCGAAAAGGTCGTCTCCTATGACATGGGCGGCACCACCGCCAAGATCTGCCTGATCGAGGATTTTGCGCCGCGCACGGCGCGGACCTTCGAAGTAGCCCGCACCTACCGCTTTTCGAAGGGCTCGGGCATGCCGATCTCCATCCCGGTGATCGAGATGATCGAGATCGGCGCCGGCGGCGGCTCGATCGCCTGGGTCGACGCCATGGGCCGCATTCAGACCGGACCGGAAAGCGCCGGCTCTGAACCCGGCCCAGCCTGCTACGGCCACGGCGGCAAGCGTCCGGCGATCACCGACGCCGACCTCGTGCTCGGCAAGCTGGACCCCGACAATTTTGCCGGGGGCGCGATCAAGCTCGACACCGCCGCGTCCGAGCAGGCGATCCTGCGCGATGTCGGCGAGCGCCTGTCGCTGAATGCCATCGCGACCGCCTTCGGCATCTGCGAGGTGGTGGACGAGAACATGGCGAATGCCGCCCGCGTCCACGCCGTCGAAAACGGCAAGAACATCTCCGACAATCTGATGATCGCGTTCGGCGGTGCCGCCCCGCTTCACGCCGCGAGGCTCTGCGAAAAGCTCGGCATCGACCAATGCATCGTGCCGCGCGGCGCCGGTGTCGGGTCGGCGATCGGCTTCCTCAAGGCGCCGTTCGGCTACGAAGCCTTGGCGTCGAAGCTGACGCGCCTGTCGCGCTTCAAGCCCGTCGAAGTCAACGCACTCCTCGCCGACCTCAAAGCCTCCGCCGAGGGTTTCGTGCGCACCGGCGCCAGCGGAAAAATCGTCTGCGAGATCACCGCCTTCATGCGCTATGCCGGCCAGGGCTGGGAAATCCCCGTGCCGCTGGCGGACGAACCATTCGGCGACGATGCCGTGGCCAGACTCAAGGAGCTCTTCGAGGCGAACTACCAGCGCTTCTTCGGCCGCGCCATCGAAGGGCTGGACGGGTTGGAGATCGAGATCGTCACCTGGTCGGTCAAGGCGACGGATGTTCGACCCGCAGGCGCAAGACATGAGCTCATCACCGGCAAGAAGACCAGCGAGCCGACAACGGCGCGCGCGGTGTTCGATCCGGTCAGCGGCGCGCTGCGCAGCTATGGCATTGTCGAGCGTGACACGCTCTGCGCCGGCGATCACGTGGTCGGTCCGGCCGTCATTGTGGAGCGCGAGACGTCCACCGTCGTCACCACCAGCTTCGACGCCGTCGTCCAGAGCGACGGCGCGATACTCCTGATCCGCAAAGGCAGCCAGGCATGAGCGACCCAGGCATGAACAGCATTGGCGAAATCCGCATGCAGGTCATGTGGAACCGGTTGATCTCGGTGGTCGAGGAGCAGGCGCTCACTTTGCTGCGCACCGCCTTCTCGACCTCCGTGCGCGAATCCGGCGACCTGTCGGCCGGCGTGTTCGATCCGCGCGGCCAGATGCTGGCGCAGGCGGTGACCGGCACGCCGGGCCACGTCAACACCATGGCCGAGGCGGTGCTGCATTTCATGCACGCAATCCCGCGCGAGGAGATGTTCGAAGGCGACACCTATGTCACCAACGACCCTTGGCTCGGCACCGGCCACCTGCACGACATCACCATGGTGTCGCCGTCCTTCCTCAACGGCGAGCTCGTGGCCTTCTTCGCCTGCACCGCGCATGTCGTCGATGTCGGCGGCCGCGGCTTCGGCGCCGACGGCAAGTCGGTCTATGAGGAAGGCATCCAGATCCCGATCATGAAGTTCGCGGAAAAGGGCAAAGTCAACCTCGACCTCGTCCGCATCCTGCGCGCCAATGTCCGCGAGCCCAACCAGGTCGTCGGCGACTTCTACTCCTTGGCCGCCTGCAACGAGGTCGGCCACCGGCGCCTGGTCGACATGATGAAGGAGATCGGCCTGGCCTCGCTCGGCGGGCTCGGCGACTTCATCTTCTCGCGCACCCGCGACGCGATGCTCGAGCGCATCGAGGCGCTACCGAAGGGAAGCTGGTCGAACGAGCTGGTGACCGACGGCTATGACGAGCCGGTAAAGCTTGCAGCCACGGTCTCGGTCCGCGACGACCATGTCGAAGTCGATTTCACCGGCACCGATCCGATGAGCCGGTGGGGCATCAACTGCCCGATCATCTACAGCAAGGCCTATGCCTGCTATGCGCTGAAATGCATGGTGGCGCCCGACATTCCTAACAATGCCGCCTCGCTCGCCTTCTTCACCGTGTCGTCGCCGGTCAACATCCTGAACGCGGTGCGGCCGGCGCCGGTGGCGCTCAGGCATATTTTCGGCCACATGGTTCCCGATCTGGTGCTCGGCGCATTCTCCAAGGCACTGCCCGGAAAAATCCTTGCCGAAGGCGCCGGCGCGCTCTGGAACATCCATATTTCGGCGCGCCCCGTTGCCGGCGCATCCGGCCGACGCGCCGAGGTGCTGATGTTCAACTCCGGCGGCATGGGCGCCCGCCCCGAGCTCGATGGCCTGTCGGCAACGGCCTTTCCGTCGGGCGTCCACACCATGCCGATCGAAGCGACCGAACATACCGGGCCGATCGTCATCTGGCGCAAGGAGCTGCGGCCCAACTCCGGCGGCGACGGCGAATTCCGCGGCGGCTTGGGGCAGGTTATCGAGATCGCAGCGACCGATGGCCATGAATTCGACTTCTCGGCCATGTTCGACCGCGTCAATCATCCGGCCCACGGACGCAACGGCGGCAAGCCGGGCGTCGCTGGTGTCGTCAAGCTCGACGACGGCACGAAGATGCGCCCGAAAGGCTGGCAGCATGTGCCGGCAGGGCGCCGGCTGATCCTCGAACTGCCGGGCGGCGGCGGCTATGGCGATCCGGCCAAACGCAATGCGGCCGCGCGAGCCAATGACCGGTCCAAGGGTTACATCACGGAGAACGACTGATGAGCTATGTTGCCTCGCGCCTGTCTGCGGTGAAGCCTTCGGCTTCGATGGCTGCTTCGCAGGCCGCCAAGGCGCTGCGCGCCAAGGGCGTCGACGTGATCGATCTCGGCCTGGGCGAGCCCGACTTTCCGACACCGCATCACATCGTCGATGCCGCTCATTTCGCCGCCAAGGCCGGCCAGACACTCTACACGGCCGCCGCCGGCACGGTCGAAGTGCGCGAAGCCATAGCCGGCAAATTCCGCCGCGAGAACGGGCTGGACTACACCGCCGATGATATCGTCGTCGCCAACGGCGCCAAGCAGATCATCTTCAACGCGCTTATGGCGACGCTCGAGACCGGCGACGAGGCGATCCTGCCGGCGCCGTATTTCGTCTCCTACCCGGAAATGGTGAAGCTGCTCGGCGGCACGCCGGTCGTTGTCGAATGCCCGGAGACCACCGGCTTCCGGCTGACGCCGGCGTTGCTGGAAAAGGCGATCACGCCAAGGACGAAGTGGCTCTTCCTCAACATGCCGGGCAACCCGTCCGGCGCGGTTTATTCGCAATCCGATCTGAAGGCGCTGGGCGCGGTGCTGGCGAAGCATCCGCAGGTGCTCATCCTTTCCGACGAGATCTATGAGCACATCCTGTTCGACGAACGCGAGTTCGTTTCCTTCGGCAAGGCCTGCCCCGAGCTCAAGGAGCGCACGCTGATCGTCAACGGCGTTTCGAAATCCTATGCGATGACCGGCTGGCGCGTCGGCTACGCGGCTGGGCCGGCACCACTTCTCAAGGCGATGTCGACCATCCAGAGCCAATCCTGCACCTCGGTTTGCTCGATCGCGCAGGCAGCGACTGTCGTCGCGCTCAACGGCCCGCAGCATGAAGTCGCCCGCTTCCGCCAGGCTTTCGAGGCGCGCCGCGACCTGGTCGTCGACGGCATCCGGAAGATCAACGGCCTGACGCTGTCGCCGCCGGAAGGCGCTTTCTACGCCTATATCGGCTGCGCCAGCCTGATCGGCCGCAAGACGCCCAAGGGTGTCGTGCTGGAGGACGACGCGGCCGTCTCGAATTATCTTCTCAACGAAGGCCGGGTGGCGTCGGTGCCTGGCGTCGCCTATGGACTGTCACCCTATTTCCGCATCTCGACCGCGACGAGCGAAGAGGTGCTGACCGAGGCGATCGCGCGGATCAACGCCGCCGTCGCGCAAGTGGAGTAAGTGATGCCGCATTACGAACGTATCCTGATCACCGGCGCCGCCGGCCGGCTCGGCTCGCAACTGCGCAAGGGGCTGGCGCCGTTGGCCAAGACGATCCGCTTGGCTGGCCGCGAACCCTTCGGCGACCTTGCGCCGCACGAGGAGGAAGCGGTCTTCGACCTCGCCGACATGGAAGCCACGATCGCCGCGACCAAGGATTGCGACGCGATCGTCCATTTCGGCGGCGCGCCGCTCGAATGCGAATGGCAGACCATTCTCGATTCCAGCATCCGCGGCTCCTACCACATCTATGAAGGCGCCCGGAAACACGGCGTGAAGCGCGTCGTCTACGCTTCGTCGGTGCATGCCATCGGCTATCACGAGATCGAGGCGCATATCGGCGTCGACGCGCCGGTGCGCCCCGACAGCCTCTATGGCGTGTCGAAGAACTTCGTCGAGAGTCTCAGTCGGCTCTATTGGGACAAGTTCGGCATCGAGACGGTGTGCCTGCGCATCTTTTCGTCCTTCCCCGAACCGGCCGACCGGCGCATGCTGTGGTCATATCTCTCCTTCGCCGATTGCGTGCGCCTGGTCGAAGCGTCGCTGACCGCGCCGCGCGTCGGCCACACGATCTCCTTCGGCATTTCCAACAACAGGCTGAAGATGGTCGACAACAGCGGCGCGGACCACCTTGGGTTCATCCCGCAGGACAGCGCCGAGCCATTTCGCGCCGCGGTCGAGGCCAAAACCCCTGTTCCCGATCCGAACAAGCCGTCGGTGAAATATCTCGGCGGCTGGTTCTGCGAGCTTGGCCATCCCGACGACAAGCCCGCCTGACGATTCCGTCTGAGCGGAACTGCGCCACGAAAGCAAAACGCCGGCGACTCCTTGAGTTGCCGGCGTTTTGCAATCGAAGCTGGTAGCGAGGCCAGGATTTGGCTTCTCTGTCCCGGGGGGGGGTCGGCTTTGCCCTTATTGCAGGCCCCTGAGAGTTCAAATCGACCGGCCCTCACAGCCGAATAACAAAACGGCCCGCGTTGAGCGGGCCGTTTTGAGTTTGGTTGCGGGGACTGGATTCAAGCGCGCCGGCGATCCTTAAGGAAGATCCTTTCAGCAAACGAATTCCGTGACAGCGCTGTATGGCAACCTGCCCAGAGCGCGCCCCCCATAGTGAGTTCACGAGGTAGCGGTCCTCTGCTATCATAAGTATCCGCGCCTGGCTCCGCACCATTGTCCCGCGACTCCCATTAACTCAATCCGATTGCCAAACGGATCGGACACGTACGTCCGGTAAAAACCATCAATCGGCTCGTCGTCTTTGCACGCAAAATCCCGCCGTGTTGAGACGCGCGCGAAGCTTTGGAGCTCGTCAACCACAAACGCCGGGTGCACCTTCTTGGCAGGGCAAAAGGCGGCCTCCACACCAGATGCACACGGGCGCGGCCAGCCTCGAACCAGCAGCCGCCCCCCGGCCGGCTTCGAGCTCGCAACCGGGCAATTTTGCGCCGCCTTACTTGGTCGCTTCGAGCTTGTCGACCGCCGCGCCGAACCCCTTGAGCGAAACCGGAATGGTCACCGGTTTGCGCGTTACCGATTCCATGCCGACGTTCAACGTCGCTCCGGATCGCATCGCCTTGAGCAGATCCGGCGCCAGCGGCGTCGCGGCATAGGCGCCGTTCTGGTCACTGGTCTGGATAGCGATCGTGACCTTCTTGCCGCTGTCGATCTGGTAGGAAGTTCCCGATGGCAGGAACAGGCCATGCGGCAGGGCCAAAAGCATGGCAAAGCCTGGGGTACCCTGCTGGCGGCGCACCGTCACAGTCAGAACCCGCTGGCCGGTCTTCGCTTCGGTGAGATTCTGCGAAACTTGGCATTGCAGTTCGGTGCCCGTTGATCCCGACGAGCAATTGACCACCCAGGGATTGGCGTCCGCGGGTTTCGTCTCTGCCGGCTTGGTATCTTCGGCCATGGCAAGGCCGGTCGCCAGCAAAAGCGCGCCGAGGCCGACGGGCAGGTATCTTTGCCTTCCAAGTACATTAAATCTCACTAATATACTCCAATTGTCACATCTCTCGGTTTGTAGCCGGCTTAATCGAGTCCGAGTCGTTGGACGCAAAGTCAATGTTGCCCTACTGCAACAGGACTCTAATTTCTGTGTTAATACCGTATCGCCACCGTGAATTGCCGTGCAATACTATGCAATACATTAGCTATCCGCTATCCCAGTGGAAGAGCATGGCGGCAGCCGGGACGGGTAGATGCGCTCGCGCACAGGGCTGATTGAACGTCGGGGGAAGACCGCTGAGCGCCAAATGCGGCGACGCGGCGGAGCATTGGCTGCATCCCGCCGCTCAGGCATTTTGCTGCGCACCTCCGCGCTGACCACTGTCGCTCTCGCATTGTCGGGCCTGGCCGCGCATGCCGACGATGCCGGGCTATGGCAGCCGCAGGTCCGTGCCATCATCGGCGCCAACAGCAACAGTGGCTATTCGGCGCTCGAAGGCTTCCTGCCGATCAAGCAGAACCTCGAATCGGTCCTCTTCCTCGACGTCCGCTCGAAATATGATTTCGACAACGGCTTCGGCCAGGATGTCGGCCTCGGCGTGCGCCGCATCGTCAATCCGGATCTGATGGTCGGCGGCTACGCCTATCTCAACATCCAGAACGACGACAGCCACCAGTTCGTCGCCACCACGCTCGGCCTCGAGGCGATCACCTCGAAATACGACGCGCATGTCAATGTCTACCTGCCGATCAGCAAGGACCGCGGCTCGACCGGTATCGATTCGACGCTGTCGCTCGTCGGCAACCAGCTGCTCGAACAGATTTCGACGATCGACCATCGCACCTATGCGGCCTGGGGCATCGAGGGCGAGGTCGGCGTCCAGGCGCCGATCGACCTGCCGGAAAACCAGTCGCTGCGCTTCGACGTCGGCGCCTACCATTTCGCCGATCCCAACGGCGACGACCATTCGATCACCGGGGCCAAGGCGGGGATCGAGTACACCTTCGGCGACGTCGTCGGCAAAGGCACGTCGCTGACCTTCACCGGCGAGGTGCGCAACGATAACCGCGACGACACCCAGTTCGCCGGCAGCGTCCGGCTGACGGTGCCGTTCAACGTGTCGGGCAAGGGCAGTTCCGTCGATGACGATCCCGATCTCGTCTCCACGGTCAGCCCGGGCCTGCGCAAGCGTCTCAATGAGCGCGTGCGCGGCGACATCGGCGTCAGGCTGGAGAACCAGGACAGGGTCAACGGCACGACGACGCGGGTGGCCATCAACGCTGCCACCAATGCGGCCTTCGGCAATTTCTTCTTCGCCGAGGGCGGCAATTCGCTCGGCCTCGGCACCATCGGCGATCCGACCACGCTGGATGATGCCGTCACCAAGGCCGGCGGCAACGGCTTCATCGTCGCGCTCGGCGGCAGCGGCAACATCACCACCGGCGGTGTCAATCTCACCGCCGGCCAGACCGTCATTGGCGGCGGCGGCAGCGTCCAGGCGAAGCTCGCCGACGGCAGCGTCGGCACATACAATTTCGGCGGCAGCAACGGCACCATCCAAGGCACCAACGCCGCCAGCCCCGTGATCACTCTGGCGAGCAACAACACGCTGAGCAACATCACCATCACCGGCGGCGGCGACGGCATCTTCGGCAACAATGCCGCAGGCACGAAGCTGACCGATGTCACCGTCAGCGGCGCCGGCGGCAACGGCGCCGACTTCACCGGTAATTCCACCAGCGTCAGCGCGTCCAATTTCACCGCGACCGGCAACGGCCTCGACGGCCTGCACATCGAGGATAACGGCACCTACAACCTCACCGGCACGACGACGCTCAACGGCAATTCCGATGACGGCCTCGATATAACCGGACAGGGCACCTACACCTTCGCCACCGTCAATGCCCAGAACAACACCGACCGCGGCATAACGGTGCAGGGCACGTCGAGCGGCGGCAGCTTCACCACCACCGGCGGCACGATCTCCGGCAATGGCGGCACCGCCGTCTTCATCGATCCGATCACCGCCCATGTCGTGCTTGATTCCATCACCCAGAGCGGCGGCGTGTCGGGCGTCATCCTCGACCAGGTGTCGGGCAGCTTCACCGTCAATGGCGCGACGAATATTTCGAACACCACCGGCCCGGCCGTCGCGATCACCAACTCGCCGGCATCGATCCGCTTCGGTGACATCGCCATCACCAATCCCGGCGCCGACGGCATGTCGTTCAGCGGCGTCAACGCCGCTGTGGTCGCCGGCAACATCGTCATTTCCGGGCTCGGAGCCGGCACCGGCCTGGACTTCTCCGGAAGCCAGACCAATTTCACCGCGCAGTCGCTCAATCTTACCGGTACCGGCGCGGCCGGCTCCGCCGGCATCGACCTCACCTCGCCCAGCGCCGGCGGTGCGGTCATCACCATCACCAATGGCGGTATCATTGCCAATGTCGACACCGGCGTTCGCCTCGGCATTGCCGGTACGCCGGCCGATTCGGCTAATGCCAATTTCACCTTCGGCGGCGGTTCGATCGCCGGCATCACCGCCTCGCTCGACGCGCGCGGCCTCAATCAGACGCTCGGCACCTATGCCTTCGGTTCGACCACCTTCAGCGGGCCGCAGCTTTTCGACACACAGAATGTGATCTTTGTCGGCGCTGCCGCGACAGGAACAGGCGACGGCTCCTCGCTTCTCGATCTGGCCTCGATCGCGACGGCCGATGCCAACACCGACGGCACCGCCATCTTCGTGCTGGTCAACGACGCCAGCAACACGCCGATCGATGCCGGCGGCGGCTTCACGCTGAGCGCCGGCCAGACGCTCGCTTCCTTCGGCAATGGCCGCAGCTTCTCGCTCGGCGGCGTCCCGATCAACGTCACCGGCGACAATGTCCAGCACGACCAGGTTGTCTCGGATGTCAACGGCGCCGCGACGCTTACCAGCACCGGCGCGGGCGACGTTGTAACGCTGGCCAACAACAGCTCGCTGCTCGATTTCAATATTTCGGGTGGCAGCGCCAATGGCATCCATGGCAGCGGCGTCACCGGCGTTACGCTGACCGGCATGTCGGTCAGCGGCGCCGGCCTTGCCGGTGTGCTGTTCGACGGCACCGGTAGCGCCACTGCCACCGACCTGACCTCGACCGGCAATACTGGTGCGGGCCTGTCCCTGCAGGGGGCCGGCACCTACAATTTCAACGGCACCACGACGCTAAACAGCAACGGCGCCGATGGCTTGTCGATCACCGGCGATGGAACCTATAATTTCCAGACGCTCAATTCGCAGAACAATGCCGGCAGCGGCGTCGATGCAAGCTCCACCGGCACCGGCAAACTGACGACGACCGGCGGGACGATTTCCGGCAATTCCGGCCAAGGGTTCAGTGCCTCGCAGATCGGGCTGGACGTCACGCTGACCAGCCTCACCCATACTGCCGGCGGCACCGGGATAGCTCTCTCGAACGTTACCGGCAGCTTCGATATCACCGGCACGACGACGATCTCTGGCGTGCCGAACGGGATTGTCATTCAGAACAGTTCGGCAACGGTGGGCTTCGGCGGAAAGGTCACCGTCACCGCCCTCACTGGCTCGGGCATCATTCTCGATACCACTTCCGGCGCCGTCACTTTCGGCGACGTCGCCATCGACCAGCCAGGCCAGAACGCGATCGATGTTTTCGGCACCAACGGCACGATCGCCTTCGGCAACATAGACATCACCAACCTCCCGACCGGCAAGACCGGCCTAGATCTGTCCGGCAGTTCCTCGACCTTCACCGCCACGACGCTCGACATCGCGGGCGCCGGCACCTCGACCGGCATCGACCTCTCCGGCACCACCGGCGGCTCTGTCACCATCGGCAGCGGGATCATAACGGCCGGCACCGGCGTGCAGATGGGCACGCATGGTGCTGCCGGCACCACCGCCAACACCACCTTCTCCTTCGGTGCCGCCGGTGGCGCCTCGATCACCGGCACGGTCGCCTCGCTCGACATGCGCGGCCTGATGGCCGGCAGCGGCACCTATGCCTTCAACGGCACGGCGCTCGTCGGGCCGCAACTGTTCGATGCTGCCAACATCATCTTCGTCGGCGCGGCCGACACCGGCACCGGCAGCGGCGCGGACGTCAGCGATCTTATCAACGCGGCTGCCGCCGACGACCTGACCACCGACGCGAACACAGTCTTCGTGCTCATCAACGACGGCACTGGAAACATCAACACCGATGCGGACGGCTTCACGCTTGCCGATGGTCAGCAGCTCGTCTCGTTCGCGAATAGCAACACGGTCTCTCTCGGCGGGCCACCGGCCAATGTCACCGGCACCAATGTCGTTGCCTCCGGCACACAGGCCGATCCGTTCGGCAATGGCGCCGCCACGCTCAACAATTCGGCCGGCGGCACCATCGACCTCGCCAATGGCAACCGCGTCGCCGATCTCAGCATCAGCAACTCCGGCTCCGGCTCGGCGATCAACGGATCGGATGTAAACGCGGCAACCATCACTGGCGTGACGATCACCAGCGCCGTCACCGGCATCGATCTGACCGGCGCATCGGGCGCTATCAACGTCACCAACACCACGATGGGCGGCGTCAGCGGCACCGGCCTCCTGGCTAGCAATTTCAGCGGCACCGGCACCTTCAACAATTTCGACATCACCGGCGCCGGCACCGGCGTCAGCGTCACCGGCGGTTCCACCGGCGCGCTCACCTTCGACAATGCGAGCTCGATCGCCGGCACGTCCGGTGTGGCCTTCAACATCGACACGGCAACTTCCACCGTTACCTATAACGGCACGATCAACCAGACGAGCGCGGCAAGCGCGGTCAAGATCAACGCCATGACCGGCGGCGGTGCCACCTTCGGCGGCAAGATCACAGCCAGCACCGGCGCGGCCAACGCCATCGATCTCACCGGCAATGCCGGCGGCACGATCAATTTCAACGGCGGGCTCGACCTCACCACCGACGGCGGCTTCGCCTTCAGCGCCATCAATGGCGGCACGCTCAACGTCACCGGCACCAACACCATCGCCACGGGCGGCGGCGTCACCGAAAAGGGTATCCAGCTCGGCGGCGCCAGCGGCCTCACCATCGGCGCCGGCGGGGTGACCTTCGACAGCGTCACCGTCGACGGCTCCGGCGGTACTGTGCCGACCGGTATCGTCATCGAGAACACCAGCGGTGGCAACGTCACCTTTGGCGGCGTCGACATCAGCCGCGTCAATGGCGACGCCATCCGCCTCACCAATGTCGCCAGCGGCACCTATACCTTCAACGGCACGACCACGATCGCAACCGTCGTCGGCAATGGCCCGGGTTTCGTCGTTCAGGGCAGCGCTGCCACCGTCAACGTCGGCAACCTCTTCACCACCGGCGTTTCCGGCGACGACGTCAACCTGACCAACAACACCGGCACCATCTCGATCGGCGGCACCATCACCAATTCCGGCACCGGCAACGGCGTCGTGGTGTCCGGCGGCAGCGCGGCGATCACCGTTTCGGCCAACATTTCCAGCTCGGCAAGCGCGCCGGGCACGGCGATCAAGGTCGACGGCACCACCGGCGGCTCTGTCGCGTTCACGGGTAACGTCACCTCGACCGGCACCGGCAATATCTTCGCCATCGGCACGACGACGGCGCCGACGGGCGGGGCGATCACCTTCGGCCTCGGCAAGACGCTGACGGCAACCGGCGGCGGCGGCGCGGTGATCGGCGGGCTTGCCGGCAACGCCACATTCAACGACATGGCGCTGTTGTCGATCACCAATGCAACCGGCAACGGCCTTTCGGTCTCGAACGTGGCAAGCGGCGCCAACCTGGGCTTCGGCAGCGTCACAATCTCGGGCGCGGGCGGCAACGGCATCGAGATCGCCAACAATGACGGCCAGGTGACGTTCTCGGGCGGCACCACTGTGACGATGGGCTTGGCCGCCAACACGGCCGGCATCGATTTCAGCGGCACCAATGCCAACGTCCTGTTCGGTACGACCACCGTGAGCAATGTTGGCGCTAACCAGACCGGCATCGATTTCAGCGGCTCGTCCACTGCGGCCGATTTCAGCCTCGCCGCCATCATCACTGGCCTCGGCGACCTCACCTCGCGCGGCATCGACCTGTCCTCGACGACCGGCAACAAGGTCATCACCTTCTTCCAGGGGTCCTCGATCGCTAATGTCGGCGTCGGCGTCGATCTGTCGTCCGGCCAGACCACCGCCACCTCGGCCAACGCCACCTTCACCTTCGGCGACGGCGATTCTACCGACGGGCTGGAATCCTCGATCTCCGCGGCGACGAACGGCTACACCGTCAACGCGGTCGGCCTAGATCCGACTCTAGGCGATTACGATTTCGACGACGTGTTCTTCACCGGCAGCGCCAATCTGGCCTCGGCGCCTGGCGCGGTCACGCTGGTTTCGCAGTCGGGCGGCTTCATCAATGCCGGCACGACCGGCAATCTCAGCATGGGCGTCAGCACCATTTCGCTTGCCGCCGCCGATGCGCTGACCGGCGCCCAGAACTTCGCCTTCGTCGGTCCGATCGATGTCGGCGCCAGCGCCTTCACGCTCGATTCGGGCCAGACGATCACCGGCTTCGGCAATGGCAACGTCGTCTCGATCGGTACCATCCAGCCGGTGAACGTCCACGGCAACCTCGGAGCCACCGGCGGCAACATCACCGGCGACGAGGCCGTGGTCACCGGCACCGGCGACTTCATGCACCTGCTCGGCGACAACGCCGTCCGCCACACCGCCTTCGATTTCAGCGGCGCCAGCGGCTCCGCTTTCCTGATCGACCAGAGCGCGCCGGGCTTCAGCAATGCCAGCGGCATCACCATCGAAGGCGTCACCATCAGCAATGTGGCGGCGGGCCAGACGGTCATCAAGATCGCGGGATTGACCGGCAATCTCTCGGTCATCAACAACGACATCGACGTTTTAGGCACGCTGCTCGACGTGAACGGCGGCTCCGGCACCATCCAGGTGTCGCGCGGCATCCTGACGAACAGCGCGACGCCCGGCACGCTGATCGGCGGCGGCATCAACATCGCCAACCGCACCGGCGGCGCGGTGACCTTCACCGACCAGGTGACGATCACCGGCGGCAACGGCGTGTCGATCTCGGGCGGCACCGCCGCCGGCGCCGTCAATTTCAATGGCGGCCTCGACATCACCACCTCGGCCGATACCGGCCTCGATTTCTCGGGCCTGAACCTGCTCACGGTCGCCAATGCGGGCTCGACGACGATCAACGCGACCGGCCAGACGGCGCTGTCGCTGCAGGGCGCGATCGGCGCTGGCGGCGTCCATTTCAACAGCGTCACCTCGACCAATGCGGCCGCCCAGGGCGTGCTGATCAGCGGCGCCAGCGGCGGCAATGTCGATCTCGACGCCGTCAACGTCGCCGGTTCAGGCGGCGCCGGCATCGAGGTTCTCAATTCGAGCGGCACTTACATCTTCGGCAATACCACGATCGACAATTCGGCCTCGGCCGGCCGTGGCGTGAACATCGAGAACGCCGCCAGCGCCACCACCATCACCTTCGACGGCACGCTGGGCATCACCACATCCACGGGCAGCGGCTTCCGCGTCGCAAGCAGCGCCCCGCCGGCCGCCACCACGGTCAATGTGACGGGTGCCGGCACGCGCAGCGTCAGTACCTCGAACGGAACCGCCGTCGACATCACTTCGGCCACCCTCGGCGGCGGCTTCACCTCGGTCAACGCCAGTTTCTCGGGCGCGGCCAACGGCATCAACCTGCAGCAGGTGGCGGGCTCGCTCGATCTCGGCAACGGCACGCTGACCAACACCGGCTCGGGCGCCGCCTTCAATGTCGGCTCGGCCACCGACCAGAGCGGCGGGAATGCGACGATCTCTTATGCCGGCAATATCGCCTCCAACGGCAACGGCGCGGCGGTCTCGGTCCAGGAACTGACCGGCGGTTCGGTGACGCTGTCGGGCAATCTGACGGACGGTTCCGCCACCAATGGCGGCCACATCGTCGTTGCCAACATCAACAACGGCACGGCGGCCACCATCACCTTCTCCGGCGCCAGCAAGCAGATCAGCTCCGGCACCAACGACGCGGTCAGCCTGACCGGCAACACCAACGGCACGGTCAACTTCACCAATGGCGGGCTGGCGATCACCGCCACAAGCGGCGCCGGCTTCACGGCCACGGGCGGCGGGACGGTCAATGTCGGCACCGGCGGTAGCGCCAACACCATCGCCACGACCTCGGGAACCGCGCTGAACCTCAGCGGCGTGACGGTGGGCGCCACATCGCTGAATTTTTCGACCGTCTCGGCCAACGGCGCCGCGAGCGGCGTTTCGCTTGCCAACATAGCCTCGTCGGGCGGCGGCACGATCGCGCTCGGCACGGTCAACCTGCAGGGCATCACGTCGCGTGGTGTCGATGTATCCGCCACGTTGGGCGCGGCGCTGTCCTTCAACGACCTCGATATCGGCTTGAACAACAGCGCCGCCGTGGCCTTCGATCTCAACGGCGCAACGATCAATGCCGCCGTTACCGCCAACGATTTCGACGTCACCAATGCGGCCGCGGCCGGGACCTCGATCGGCGTCGATCTGCGCGGCGCCACCGGCGGCCAGACCGTGCGTCTCGGCGACACCGACCCGAACGGCGCGAGTTCGAGCATCGCCGGTGTCAACACTGGCGTCTTCCTCAGTTCGGCGAGCAACCTCAACTTCATCTATGGCGACGGCGAGCAGGCGATTGACCAAGCCTCGACCATCAGCGCCAATGTCGGCATCGACGCCTCCAGCGCGCCGGTCTCCGGCACCTACGACTTCCAGGATGTCAACTTCGCCGCCAGTCCCGGCCTCGGCTTCGGCGTCGGCAGGATCTACTTCGTCGGCGCCAGCGCCACGGGCGACGGCAGCGGCAAGGACCAGAACAATCTGGCGACGCTGACCACTGCGGAAGCGGCGGCGGTTTCAACCGACATCATCGTGCTGGTCAACGACGGCGGCGTCATCACGGCGGCGGGCAGCAACGGGAACGACACGCTGGCACTCGCGGCCAACGAGCAGGTGCGCGGCTTCGGCAACGGCAACATCGATCTGGCGCTGACGGTGCCGTCGACGATCCAGCTGGCCAGCAACAACATCTCGATCGTCGACCAGACGCCAAACGGCGCGGCGACGCTGACGAGCGCGGATGGCAGCAGCATCGTCACCCTGGCCGGCAACGGCAACATCATCGACGGCTTTACGATAAATGGCAACGACGGCACAGGCGCCAATGCCGCGATCGGCATCAGCGGCTCCGGCACGGCGAACGCCACGATCAGCAACATGACGATCAGGAACGTCACGGCCACCGATATCGACTTCGGCACCGGCGCTGCCGGCACCACGACGCTGACCAATCTCTCCCTCTTGTCTACCGGTGCTGGCGGCACTGCCATCAAGTTTGGCGCAGCCTCCGGAACGGTCACCGGCACCAATGTCGACACGACAGGCGGCAGCGGCGTGTCCGTCGTCGGTGGCAGTGCGGCCTTCACCTTCGACAGCGCGAGCTCGATCGCCAACGTCGCCGGCACCGCCGTGAGCATCACCAACCGCACCGGCGGCAGCTTCGGCTTTGCCGGCACGGTTACGTCGACCATTGGCGGCAGCGGCATCGTCATCTCCGGCGCGACCGGCGTAAATACGGTCAACTTCAGCGGCGCGGTCAATTTCAACGCCGCGGGCACAGGTGTGTCGATCAACAATGGCGGCCTGGCCTCGACCGTCAGTTTCGCCAACCTCGCCCTCATGACGGGCAGCGCCAACACGGCCTTTACGGCGACCAACGGCGGCGCGCTCAATGTCACCACCGGCTCGATCAGCACGACTGCCGCCCAAGCGGTCAACCTCAACGGCATCGCGGCCGGCATCAATTTCACCTCGACCACCTCCGGCGGCGGCACCAACAACGTCGCGCTTACCAATGTCACCGGCACGGTGAACCTGGGCACCGGTTCGCTGACCGGCGCGTCGGGCGTCGCCTTCCTGGGCTCCGGCGGCACGGCAACCGTCACCTATGGCGGCTCGATCACCAAGACCAGCGGCGGCCGCACGATCGATATCCAGAACCGCACTGGCGGCACGGTGACACTCAGCGGCGCGGTTTCCTCGACCGGCTCGAGCGACGGCGTTTTCCTCAACGCCAACACCGGCTCGACCATCAGCTTCACCGGCGCCCTGACCATCGACACCTCGAGCAGCAACTCGATCGGCTTCAACGCGACCGGCGGCGGCACGGTCAGCGCGACCGCCTCCGGCAGCACCATCAATTCGGGCCAGGCGACCGCGCTCAATGTCGTCAGCACGACGATTGGCGCCTCCGGCCTGAAGTTCCAGAGCATCTCCTCGAGCGGCGGCACCGCCGCCGGCATCGTGCTCGACGGCACCGGCTCTAGCGGCGGGCTGACCGTAACCGGCACCGGCTCGGCCGGCTCGGGCGGCACGATTTCCAGCAAGACCGGCGCCGATATCCTGACCGGCACAGACGCCGGCGGTCAGACCGTGAGCGGAAGTGCCGGCACCGGCATCTTCCTGAGGAATACCTCCGGAGTATCGTTCGCCAACATGCAGCTGAACGACTTCTCGAACTTCGCCGTCTACGGCAACACCGTCACCAACTTCACGATGACCGGCATGACCATCAACGGCGTCAACGGCAACAACAATGCCGGCGACCGCGAAGAAGGCTCGATCCGCTTCGACAACCTGCTCGGCACCTCTTCGATCACCAACTCCAGCATATCGGGCGGCTACAACCAGAACGTCGACCTCTACAACACCAGCGGCACGCTGACCCGGCTGACCATGGACAACATCCAGTTCGGCCTGATCGATGCGACGGGAGGCAACGACAATGTTCGCGGACAGGTCTACAACAGCGCGACCGCCAACTACACGCTGACCAACAGCACCTTCGCCGGCACGCGCGCCGACTTCATCGCGTTCCTTGCCAACAACAATTGCACTATGGATGCCGTGGTGCGCAGCAACACGTTCCACAACGGCCAGGCGATCATCCCCGGCGGCGGCACGGCGGTCGATATCCGCAGCGGCTCGGGCGGCCTTGCCTCCGCTGCGACGACCACCTTCGATATCTCGCACAACGTTCTGACCGACGGTGGCGCCAATGCCTTCGATACCGTCGGCATCTTCGTCGCCAAGGGTCAGGACAACGGCACCATGGCCGGCACGATCGCCAGCAACCAGATCGGCCCGGCCAAGGTGAACTCCAATTCGGATGGCATTTTCGTGCGCGTGGCCGGCGCTGGCACGATGACGACCCTGATCCAAAACAACACCATCACCGGCGTCGGCAACAACGGCATCCATCTCCAGAACAACGATGGCAGCGCCACGTTGAATGCCACGATCTACGGCAACAGCGTGACGTCGCCAACGAGCTCATTCCCGTTTGCCGCGCTGCTGGTCGACAATGGCGCCACAGCCACCGACACCAGCACGACCAATGTCGTCATCGGTTCGGGCACCGGCGGCGCGGGCAGCAAGAACACGCTGACCCATTCACCCAACTATGCGGTCGATGTTTCGTTGAGCAATTTCAACGCCAGCACGCACCTCAACCTGTCGCGGAATGGTTCGGGCCAGAGCACGGCGCTCGGCGTCATCCAGGATGACAACACCGGCGTGCAAACGGTCGATACGACGGGTGGCAGCGGGACCATCACCTTCGTCAACAGCTTGCCGACGCTTCCGCCGGTAGTGGCGCCCTAAGTCCTGCCTTGCATGTGCCTTGATGGTGGCATTTTCGCCGCTGGGCGTAACTTTAGTAAAAGTGAAGTTAAAAGATTTTTTTATTACACGCCTTATTGCCGTTGCGTAATGTAATCGCACTGCGCTAATGTATGCTTACAGCAAGGAGGGGTGCGATGGCGGAACCATTTCTTTCCGAAATCAGAATCATGTCTTTTGCCTTCCCTCCGAAAGGCTGGGCGCTTTGCAATGGGCAATTGCTCCCGATCAACCAGAACCAGCCGCTGTTCTCGTTGCTGGGCACCACTTTCGGCGGCGACGGCCGGGTGAATTTCGCCCTGCCCGACTATCGCGGGCGCGTCCCCATCCATGTCGGCGGCAGTCATGTGCTGGGCGAACGGGGCGGCGAGCAGGCGCACACGCTTTCGATCTCGGAACTGCCGGTCCATAGCCATGCCGAGATGGCCACCACGGCCAATGCCGATGTGCCGGCTCCCGCCGGCAACCTGCTGGCAACGGTCGCCAACGTCTATACGCCGCCAGCGAACCCCACTACGACGATGGACCCCGGTACGCTGGCCTTGGTCGGCGGCAGCCAGGCGCATATCAATATGCAGCCGTTCCTGACACTGAGCTTCTGCATCGCCCTGCAGGGCATTTTCCCGTCGCCGACCTGAGGAAACGCAATTATGGCACAACCCTATGTTGGCGAAGTGAGAATGTTTGCCGGCAATTTCAATCCTGCCGGCTGGATGTTCTGCGAAGGACAGCTCTTGCCGATCTCGGAGTATGAAACCCTGTTCAACCTGATCGGCACCACTTATGGCGGCGACGGCGAGAGCACCTTCGCATTGCCCGACCTGAGGGGCCGGCTGCCGCTGCATCAGGGCGACAGTTTCATCCTTGCCGAGACCGGGGGCGTGGAGGAAGTCACGCTGACGACCCAACAGATCCCCTCACACACGCACCCGTTTGTCGCCTCGTTGAACAACGCAGCGGCGAATACGCCCACCGGCAATGTGACCGGGCAGGTTGGCGCCTCGCAGATCTACCGTGAAGCGCCGGCGACGACGCCGATGTCCCCGCAGACCGCCGGGCAGACCGGCGGCGGTCTGCCGCATACCAACTTCCAGCCGTATCTTTGCATCAATTTCATCATCTCGCTGTTCGGTATCTTCCCGTCGCCGACTTGAAGAGGACGTCATGGCCGATCCGTTCGTCGCCGAAATCCGCATCTTTCCGTTCAACTTCGCGCCCAAGGGCTGGGCATGGTGCGACGGTCAACTGCTGCCAATATCGCAGAACACCGCGCTGTTCTCATTGCTCGGCACGACCTATGGCGGCAATGGCAAGTCCAACTTTGGCTTGCCCGATTTGCAGGGCCGCGCGCCGATGCATCCGGGGCAGGGACCGGGGCTGTCGCTGCACGATCTCGGTGAGCAGGGCGGATCGGAGACGGTGCAGTTGCTGATATCGGAGATGCCGCAGCACGGGCACACGCTGATGGGGAATATCAATCCAGCCAATCTGGCGGCTCCAAGTGCGACACGATCCTATGCGCGCACGAATCCAGGGCAATCTTACTCGGCGACAGCCACGTTGACGCCGCTCAACGATCAGGCGGTGCGACCAGTCGGCGGCGACCAGCCGCACAACAACATGCAACCCTATCTCACCTGCTATTTCTGCATCGCGCTTCAGGGCGTCTTCCCACCACGCCCCTGATTTGCCGATGAACCATTTTCGCGGGGCGGCCGGCTGGATGCGCGCGGCGGGTGCTGGGCTCACATTCCGCGGGTCAACGGATGCCGATCTGCCGTTTCTGTTGCACCTCTATGCCTCGACCCGCCTCGAAGAGCTGGCCGTGACATCCTGGGCCGAGGCGCAGAAGGCCGCGTTTCTCGACATGCAGTTCCAGGCGCAGCACGCGCATTACCGCAAATACTACCCCGATGCCGACTGGTTGGTGGTCACGCGTGCCGGCAGCGATATCGGACGGCTCTATATCGAGCGCTGGGCAGGCGAGCACCGCATCATCGACATCGCCTTCCTGCCGGCGTTTCGCGGCAAGGGCTTCGGCTCGGCCCTGCTCAGCGACCTCATCGACGAAGCCGCAGCCATCGGCAAGGCGGTCTCGATCCATGTCGAGAAGCACAACCCGGCCATGCGGCTTTACCTGCGGCTGGGCTTCACCGTGGCCGAAGACAAGGGCGTTTACGACCTGATGCTGCGTCCGGCCCCGTGAGCGCCGCAACCATCACGCACCGCGATACCAGGAGACGATGGTGAAGCGTTCGTTGCGCGTAACCGGCGTCACTTCGTGCGTCGTTTCCGAGCGAAACGCGACCACCGACCCCGGCAATGCCGGCATCGCGACGCGCAGCTCCGGACCGCTGTAAGGTCCGTGCAGGACCAGCGAACCGCCGGAATAGTCCTCCGGCGAAGGCTCGTCGGACTGGCCGTTGAGAAAGATCACCATCGAAATCTTCCGGAAGCGCGACTCGTCGCGAATGATCGGCGTGTTGCCGTCCTGGTGCGGCACGAAGAAATCGCCCTCTTGGTAGTGGAGGAACTGCGGTTTCTCAAACGCGCCCAGCGCGATTGCGAAATGCCGTTCGAGCACCGTTTTTTGCTGCTCCAGCAGACGCTCTATCAGCGCCTGCGCGGCAAGCGAAACTTCGGCACGTCTGGTCCGACGCACCTGCGACCATTGCGGCTTCTGATCGGAACGGCCGAGCAGGCCGGCAGCCTCGCCGGTGGCTGCGCGAATTTCCGAGCACAACGCGCGACAGGTCGCTTTGTCCAGCACTTTGGGGATTGTGACATAGTCGACCACGCCCGGCCGATCTCAGTTGAAGACCGCTTCGTAGATATAGCCCGCCTGGTCGCCGGAGATGGGCACGATGAAGATGTCATGCGTGATCTCGCTGCCGACAAAGCGATAGGTCGCCTGGGGCAAAAGCATTTCGCGCGGCCCTTTGAACAGCGCCGAGAAGCCGCCGCCGGCGCGCGGACTGTTGGCGACGCGTTTTACTGAAGCGAGCTCCAGCGCGACCATCTGCCCGCCTGCCTCGACGACGAATGTCTGCCCGACCGCCTGCTCGAATTGCGTAGCCGATGCCATTCCCGTCCACCTTCAATCACTACCGGTTGCCGCCAATACCGGCGCGCCATGCTGTTCATAGCGTGCCGGGAAGCCGTTGCGCCAGCCCTTGTGCTGGCCTAAACCCTTTATAGCTGCGCTATTGCATGGCTTTTTGGAGGAGGCTGAACATGGCTGAAGCGAAGACCGAGAAGGCGCCGGTGCTAGCCGGCTCCGGCAATGCGCTGCCGGTGTTTTATAGCAATCCCGAAGCGCTCAACCCGATACGCCATGGCTCGCTCGGGCTGATCGCGCGCGCCGATTTCGGCTTTGCCCGCGCGGCGCATTCCATCCCCGTGGCGGCCTCAGAAATGCCGGGCGCCATGCGCTCCTATCCGATCGTCTTCATAGGCCCGGCCAAGGCGCCGGTGATCATCACTGGCCTGCGCCAGAACGAGAACCTGTTCGTCGATCACGACGGCCGCTGGACCGAACCCCACTACATCCCGGCCTATGTGCGGCGCTATCCCTTCATCCTGGCGGATGAGTCGGCGACAACGGGCCGGCTGACACTCTGCATCGACCGAGCCAGCGACCGCGTCGTCGATCAACTCGCCGCTCCCTTCCGAGACGATGGCGGCAAGCTCGCTTTGTTCTTCAACGGCACCGAGCCGACCGAAGCGACCAAGCAGGCGCTCGCCTTTTGCAGCCAGTTCCAGAACGATTTCAACGCCACCCGCGCCATGGTCGAGAAGATCGACGCGCACGGCCTGTTCGCGGCGCGGCAGAGCAAGGTGACGCTGGAAGGCGGCGAGACCCTGAATCTCACCGATTTCCAAACCATCGACGAGGTTGCGCTGAACAAGCTTGGCGACGAGGCTTTCCTCGACCTCCGCAGATCCGGCGCGCTGGCGATGATCTATTGCCACCTCGCCTCCTCCAACAGCTGGTCGTCGCTGGTCCACCAGGCGTCGATGCGCAAGCGGGCTTAGAAAATGAGCGGCGACAATTTGATCGTGTGACGGTACGCCGATGATCGCTGATCGGCTACGCTTGCCCGATGCTTTGGGACAGCCAGACGAGGATTCTTGTCAACTCTTGACGGATCACGACGCCACAGAACTCACAAAGGCGAGGCATTCGCCGTCGACATCGAAGTCGTTGGTTGAGGGCTAGTAAATGGCATTTCGGTGTCTTGGCACCGGCAGGAAAGTACGTTGGCGTTATCGCTTACTTACAGCCGGGACAGATCCAGCGCTCGATGACAACAGCGCGCAAATACCTCGTTTGTCAGCGGCAAGCAGGAATGTGCCTCACAACGAGTGCCGAATCGGTGACTACGTGCCAGTCCAACGCAAAACGGCCCGCGTTGAGCGGGCCGTTTTGCGTTTGGTTGCGGGGACAGGATTTGAACCTGTGACCTTCAGGTTATGAGCCTGACGAGCTACCGGGCTGCTCCACCCCGCGTCACCTACGAGCAAGCGTCTGCTTGCGTCCTTTGAGGTAAGGTTTAACTTACCGGAATCAAGAGACCACCAAATGAAAGGGCCGCTTGCGCGGCCCATGATCCCGTTTGGCGGGCCTAAAAATCGTAAGGAGAAGATTGTCTTTCATCCGGATTTGTTTGATCCGGATGTTGAGATGAACGTGCGCTTGGCAGACCTGGCAGCGACCTACTCTCCCGCGTCTTGAGACGAAGTACCATCAGCGCTGGAGCGTTTCACGGCCGAGTTCGGAATGGGATCGGGTGCAGCCGCTCCGCCATAACCACCAGGTCGGCAAAACGCACGTTCAAATCGAGAAGCTGTTTTCTGTGCCGGCGACAATCCTTCGGATTGCGCCTTGATGGATATAAGTAATGAGAACGATCAAGCCTATCGAACTATTAGTACCGGTAAGCTTCAAGCGTTGCCGCTCTTCCACACCCGGCCTATCAACGTGGTCGTCTTCCACGGTTCTCAGGGAATACTCGTTTCAAGGTGGGTTTCCCGCTTAGATGCCTTCAGCGGTTATCCCGTCCGGATATAGCTACCCTGCAATGCGGCTGGCGCCACAACAGGTCCACCAGAGATCCGTCCATCCCGGTCCTCTCGTACTAGGGACAGATCCTTTCAATATTCCTACACCCACGGCAGATAGGGACCGAACTGTCTCACGACGTTCTGAACCCAACTCACGTACCGCTTTAAATGGCGAACAGCCATACCCTTGGGACCTGCTCCAGCCCCAGGATGCGATGAGTCGACATCGAGGTGCCAAACAACCCCGTCGATATGGACTCTTGGGGGTCATCAGCCTGTTATCCCCGGCGTACCTTTTATCCGTTGAGCGATGGCCCTTCCACGCGGGACCACCGGATCACTATGACCGACTTTCGTCTCTGCTCGACTTGTCAGTCTCGCAGTCAGGCAGGCTTATGCCATTGCACTCAGCGAACGATTTCCGACCGTTCTGAGCCCACCATCGCGCGCCTCCGTTACTCTTTAGGAGGCGACCGCCCCAGTCAAACTACCCACCATACATTGTCCCGGACCCGGATAACGGGCCGCGGTTAGACATCCATAGTAATAAGGGTGGTATTTCAAGGGTGGCTCCACCTGAGCTGGCGCCCAGGTTTCAAAGCCTACCACCTATCCTACACATGCCACTACGAATGCCAATGTAAAGCTATAGTAAAGGTGCACGGGGTCTTTCCGTCTAACCGCAGGAACCCCGCATCTTCACGGGGAATTCAATTTCACTGAGTCTATGCTGGAGACAGCGGGGAAGTCGTTACGCCATTCGTGCAGGTCGGAACTTACCCGACAAGGAATTTCGCTACCTTAGGACCGTTATAGTTACGGCCGCCGTTTACTGGGGCTTCGATTCAGAGCTTGCACCCCTCCTCTTAACCTTCCAGCACCGGGCAGGCGTCAGACCCTATACGTCGCCTTGCGGCTTCGCAGAGCCCTGTGTTTTTGATAAACAGTCGCTACCCCCTGGTCTGTGCCACCCTCCTCTGCTTGCGCAGAAAAGGGTCACGCTTCTTCCGAAGTTACGCGTGCAATTTGCCGAGTTCCTTCAGCATAGTTCTCTCAAGCGCCTTGGTATACTCTACCTGACCACCAGTGTCGGTTTCGGGTACGGTCTATAAGGAGGAGCTATTTCCTGGAACCGCTCCGCTGCCCGTTCAATCCAATAAG
>NZ_VFTM01000012.1:0-166292 GCF_006439555.1 Mesorhizobium sp. B3-1-6
GCAGTAGGCAGTAGGCAGTAGGCAGTAGGCAGTAGGCAGTAGGCAGTAGGCAGTAGGCAGTAGGCAGTAGGCAGTAGGTGCCGTCGTCCCTAAGCTATTCCCTACTGCCTACGCAGCGATATCGATGACCCCGCAATCGCCGGCCGCGCTGCCGAACACGATGCGGCGCTCTTCCTTGTCCCACATCATGGATGTGATGGCGCCCTTGCCGGGGCGGCGCAGCAGCACTTCCTTGGCGTCGGCGAAGCGCGCCGCGATCACCATGCCGTCTTCGTAGCCGATCGCCACGACATCCTGGCTCGGATGGCAGGCAACGCATGTCACCATGGTGTTGCCGCGCGTGCCGAGCTCCAGCGGCGCCTTGCCCATCGGCCCGTCTTTGCTGGCGAAGGGCCAGACGATCGCCGCCGGCGCGCCCGAGCTCGCCAGCCATTTGCCCTTCACGCTCCAGGACAGGCTTTTCACCTTGCCCGGATAGCCGCTCATGCGCATGTGCTTGCCGTCGGCAAGCTTCCAGCCATGCAGCGCGTTTTCCTGCATGGTGGTGACGAGGAAGGCGCCGTCCGGCGAAAAGATGATGCCGGTATGGGCGCCGGCCCATTCGAGCTCCACCGGCTTGCCCTCGGCGGCCGGGAAATGCAGCGTCGCGCCATTGTAGCGGGCGACGCCGAAACGCATGCCCTTGGGCGAGAAGGCGAGCCCCTCCACCGAGCGCGGATGGTTAAATTCCTTGATCTTGCCGTCGGCGAAACGCACGAAGGCGGTCTTGCCCGAGGCATAGGCGATAGCGCCCTGCGGCCCCGAGGCGACGCTGGTGATCCACTTTTTGCCGGCGCTGGCCAGTTCGTCCACCTCGCCACCGGCCTTCACGGCAAACACCTTGCCGTCCTCGCCGCCGGTGATCAGCCGGTCGTTGGCCGCGTCGTGGAAGGTGGCAAGCAGGCCGTCATTGGCCTGCACCGTCTTTTGTCCATTGTCCAACCGGTGGATCGCGCCATCGGCCAAAGCGAAATGCGGCACGTCGTTGAGGAACACGGCCGCAACGCAATGGCCTTCGAGATCAAGCGGGGCGACTGTGGGCATGCAAGCGGTCCGTTCGAGATTAGCCAGCGCGGCTGGGTGTGGTTCCACCTTCTCCCCTTGTGGGAGAAGGTGGATTGGCGCGTAGCGCCAAGACGGATGAGGGGTGGGTGACGGATCGCCGTCGCTGCCAAGCTGGAGCACCCTCATCCGACCTCGCTTCGCGAGGCCACCTTCTCCCACAAGGAGAGAAGGACGAAGGGGCAGCGCTAGCGCCTGAAAGTCAGGAAATCAAGCCGCTTGGCAGGCTTCAAAACTCTTGCGCAACCGCTCGGCGTCGAGATCGCGGCCGATGAAGACCAGCCGGCTTTCGTGTTTCTCGCCGTCCTTCCATGCGCGCTGGTGATCGCCCTCGAGGATCATGTGCACGCCTTGCAGCACATAGCGGTCCTCGTCGCCCTTCAGCGCGATGATGCCCTTCAGCCGCAGGATGTTAGGCCCTTCCATCTGGGTCACTTTCTCGATCCAGGGGAAGAATTTCTTCGGGTCCATCTCGCCGCCGCGCAGCGACACCGACTTCACCGTCACGTCGTGGATGTCGGAGGCATGGTGGTGATGGTGATGATCGTGGCCGTCATGATGATGATGGTCGTGGTCGCAGTCCGGCCCGCATTCATGGTCGTGATCGTGGTCGTCCGCGTCGAGGAAGTGCGGATCGTTCTCCAGCGCGCGCGACAGGTCGAAGGCGCCGCGGTCGAGCACTTCGCTAAGCGCCACGCCGGAGCGCTGGGTGCGATGGATCCTGGCCGCCGGGTTGATGGCGCGGATCGTCGCTTCGACCTTTTCCAGCTCTTCGGGCGTGACGAGGTCGGTCTTGTTCAGCACCACCACGTCGGCGAAGGCGATCTGGTCCTCGGCCTCCTTGGAATCCTTCAAGCGCAGCGGCAGGTGCTTGGCGTCGACCAGCGCCACAACCGCGTCGAGCTTGGTCTTGGTGCGCACGTCGTCGTCCATGAAGAAGGTTTGCGCCACCGGCACCGGATCGGCGAGGCCGGTGGTCTCGACGACGATGGCATCGAAGCGGCCAGGCCGTTTCATCAGGCCTTCGACGACACGGATCAGGTCGCCGCGCACCGTACAGCACACGCAGCCATTGTTCATCTCGTAGATTTCCTCGTCGGATTCGACGATCAGGTCGTTGTCGATGCCGATCTCGCCGAACTCGTTGACGATGACGGCGTAGCGCTTGCCGTGATTCTCCGACAGGATGCGGTTGAGCAGCGTCGTCTTGCCCGCGCCGAGATAGCCGGTGAGAACGGTTACGGGGATTTGCGTCTGTGTGTCGCTCATGGTTTGCCTCGAAAATCTTGGCCTCGAAAATCTTGGATTGTCGGCCTCATATAGGATGGGTGCCGCGCTTTTGCACGCGCCAAACCGATGGACCAGGCCGGCCCCTAGGCGGGATGGCGCCAAGCGCGGATCAGCGGCGGCCGAGGCGGGCCAAACTCAGGAGCCGCGCGGGCGCCCAATGGCCTTCACCAGCGTCCGCTGTGAATCTCTCCGGCGCAAAAGTCGTTTGTCATCTAACTGAAATAAACATCTGGCATCACCTGCGCGGGCACCGCAATGCTTGCCGGCAAAGCGTTCTGCAAGCCGGACTCTTTAGATCGTCATTTGCCAGCCGTCGGACAGCCTCTACGCTTGCCCGCGCCGGTTCGGCCGAAGAGGGAACGACCATGGCCAAGGCGGACAAGACAGCGACAATGAGCCGGCTGCATTCGGCGGCAAGGCTGGCGCGCACGGCGCTCGCCGCGCGGCTTCTGGCGCACGGCTTCTACGCCGGCCAGGACCAGATCATGCTGGCGCTCGACCGCGAGGACGGCCAGACCCCAGGCAATCTCGCCGGCCGGCTCGGCGTGCGCCCGCCGACCATCACCAAGACCATCAACCGGCTGCAGGCCCAGGGTTTCCTCGAAAAGCGCGCCTCCAACGCCGATGCCCGGCAGGCCCATATCTTCCTCACCGAGTCCGGCCGCGAAACCATCCGCGCCATCGAGAAGTCGGTCAAGAAGACCGAGAAGCAGGCGCTGAAGGGCCTCGACAAGAAGGACCAGAAAGCGCTGTTCAAGCTGCTCGCCCGTATCGAGGCGAACCTGTCGAACGAAGACCTGGTGCTTATGGACGACGACGCGGAGTTGGATGAATAAGCGCGACGCGTAAGCGTCGTCGCTCAACCGCGAGACGGTCCCATTAACGAGCGACGCGCAAGCGTCGTCTCGAGCGACCTAAGCGCGATGCACAGCATCGTCGCTCCACGCACCACCCAAGCATCGGCGGCTTAGCGGAAAGGCGACGATGCTGCGCATCGCGCCTGAGGGCCATCACCGGACGTCTCGCCGTTGAGCGACGATGCTGCGCATCGCGCTTACGCGCTTACCAGCGCCGCCCAGCGTCCTGGCGTCAATCCAAACGCCTTCTTGAAATGCCGGTTGAAATGGCTCTGGTCGCTGAAGCCGGCGGCAGCGGCGATCTCCGCCAGCGCCTCTCCTTCGGCGATCATCCGTCGCGCCCTTTGCAGTCTCCGCATCAGCAGGAAGCGATGCGGGCTGGTCGAATAGGTGGCGCGAAAATGGCGCGACAGCGCGTAACGGTCGAGGCCGGTGACGGCTTCCAGCTCATCGGAGCGCACCGGCCGCTCGGCATTTTCCTCCAGATAGTCGCGGGCAAGCGCGGCGGCGCGCCATGCGGTCTTGCCTGTCGACTTTGCCGGCTGTCCGGCGTGGCGTTTCAGCTGTTGCGCCAGCTGCGCAACGAAATCCGCCACGAACAGGTCGCCGAGTGCTTCGTCCAGCGGCGCCAGCGCCGACAACAGCGTGTCGCGCAGCGCCGGATCGTCGACCACGGCGTCACGGACGAAAGGCAGCGGCTCGCCGCCGAGGCAGTCGAGCAGCAGGGACGGCTCCAGATACAGGATCCTGTAGCGCAGGCCGTCTTCCGTTCCGGCGCCGCCATCGTGCAATTCGTCCGGGTGCAGCACGATCGCCTGGCCCGGCAGGCTGTGTTGCAGCGCGCCGCGATAATGGAAGCGCTGCACGCCGTGTAACGTCACGCCAATGGCATAGGTGTCGTGCCGGTGCAGCTCGAAGGCATTGCCGTGGAAGCGCGCCTCGATGCGTTCGAGGCCCGAGCCGCCCGGCGCCGAAACGATGCGATCGCCGTTGGCCGCATCCGCGCACGAACGTTCAAGACCTGCTTTCGCTTCTTCGCCTAGAGCCTGCGCCATCGCCTTTCCCGCCTGTCACGGGCCGTCTCGGAGTCTCAATCTTGGTGTTCGATACGAAAATTGCAATTGTCCTGAGAGAGGACCTGCCGGTGTGGCAGAAGCTCAACGTCACCGCGTTCCTGACCAGCGGCATCGTCGCGCAGTTCCCCGAAATCATCGGCGAGGCTTACCGCGACCGCGCCGGCAACCTCTACAACCCGATGTCGATCCAGCCGGTCATCGTCCTCTCCGCCGATGCGGCGACGCTGGGCACGATCCATCGCCGGGCATTGGAGCGCGGCGTGACGATGTCCGCCTATGTCGAGGAGATGTTTTCGACCGGCCATGATGTCGCCAATCGCGCCGTCTTCGCCGAATTCGCGCCGGACGATGCCAAGATCGTCGGCATCGCCTTGCGCGGCGACAAAAAGCTCGTCGACAAGATAACCAAGGGCGCCCGCATGCATGGCTGAACGCCGGGGCGTTGTTGCAGTGGCCGCTTTTGGTCCGGCCACGTCGGACAATTGCCTTGCCGGCAGGCTTTGATTGCCGCAAAGGTGGGCTTCCGCCTTTGTTTTCCTTTCGGCCTGAATTTGTCTGTTTCCCGAACCCAAGACGACAGCGCAACGCCGCCCGCAGCGATGCTTCTGATGCTTTGCGTCTATGTCTGCTTCACCTTTCTCGACACCTCCAGCAAATATCTGGTGCTGGCCGGCGTCTCGGCGCTGATCGTCGCCTGGACCCGTTTCACCGTGCATGTGCTGTTGGTCGGCCTTTTCCTGCGCGGCTGGCGCGAGCCGGCACGTTTTCGCGCCAACAACCTGCCGGCGCATATCTTGCGCGGATGCATGCTTTTCGGCTCGACCATGTTCAACATCCTGGCACTCAAGACGCTGCAGCTGGCGGAGACCACGTCGATCTATTTCTTCGGCCCGATGGTCATCACCGCGCTTGCCGGGCCGCTGCTCGGCGAATGGGCGGGCTGGCGGCGCTGGCTGGCGATCCTCGCCGGCCTTGTCGGTGTTCTGATCATCACCCGGCCCGGCGTGGGCGTGTTCGGCATCGGCCATCTATTCGCGCTCTGCTCGATGCTGTCGAACAGTTTCTACGTCATCATGACGCGGCGCATGTCGGCGACGGAAACGTCGGAAAGCCTGATCCTGTTCTCGGCGCTGGCGCCGTCGGTGCTGCTGGCTCCGATGCTTGCCTTCTCGCCTGCGCTGCCGCACGGCGGCTTTCAATGGTTCGTCGTCCTGATGCTGGGCGTCTTCGGGGCGGGCGGCCACTATTTGCTGGTCCGGGCCTATCGTCTGGCGACCACGACGCAGCTCGCGCCCTATCCCTATTCGCAGATGGTGTGGATGATCATTTCCGGCTGGCTGATCTTCCACCAGTTCCCCGATCGCTGGACGTTGCTGGGTGCTGCCATCATCGTTGCCAGCGGCCTCTACATCATCCACCGCGAGCACCGGCTTCGCGTCCGCAACTCCGCCTCGCTCGACACCGAAGCCGAGGCGCTGGCGAAAAAACTTTGATTTACGCCGAATCCGGTGGCATAAGGCCGTTTTAAAAAATTTAAAGATTTTGAATCCAAGGACCCTGGGGAGCGAAGGGCACTGGCACAGAAGATCAAGCTTTCGACGATCGCGGATGCGCTCGGCGTCTCCACGGCAACGGTATCGCTGGCGCTGCGCGACAGCCCGCTGGTCGCCGGCGCCACGCGCGAGCGCATCAAGGAGCACGCCCGCGCCATCGGCTATATCTACAACCGCCGCGCCGCCTCGCTGCGCACCTCGCGCTCCGGCATCGTCGGCGTCGTCGTGCACGACATCATGAATCCGTTCTTCGCCGAGATCCTGCGCTCGATCGAAAGCGAGCTCGACCGCAGCCGCCAGACCTTCATCCTGTCCAACCACTACGACCAGTTGGAAAAGCAGCGCACCTTCATCGACACGCTGCTGCAGCTCGGCGCCGACGGCGTCATCATGTCGCCGGCTATCGGCACGCCGGCCGAGGACATCATCATGGCCGAGGAAAACGGCCTGCCGGCGGTGCTGATCGCGCGCACCGTCGCCGGCGCCGACGTGCCTGTGTTCCGCGGCGACGATGCCTATGGCACCGCACTTGCCACCAATCATCTGATCTCGCTCGGCCACAAGCGCATCGCCATGGTCGGCGGCACCGACCAGACCTCGACCGGCCGCGACCGCTACCAGGGCTATCTCAACGCGATGGAGGCGGCCGGCCTGGAAGTGAAGCCGTCCTGGCGCATCCCTGGCCCGCGCACCAAGCAGGCGGGGTTCGAGGCCGCGGGACAGTTTCTGGCGCTGAAGGACAGGCCCACCGCCGCCTGCTGCTGGAATGATCTGGTCGCGATCGGGCTGATGAACGGCATCGCGCGCGCCGGCCTTGTGCCGGGCGTCGATATCTCCGTGACCGGCTATGATGATCTCGAGGAGGCGGCGATCGCGACGCCGGCCCTGACCACGGTCTGGAACGGTCAGCGCGAGGTCGGCCGCCGCGCCGCGAGCGCCTTGCTCGACAAATTGAACGGGCAGGCGGTGCGGCCCTCGCAGGAGCTGATCAAGCCGGAATTGCACGTGCGGCAGTCGACCGGCAAGCCGGTGGAGCGTGCATGACCAAGGCCGAAGGAAAATTGCCGGTCGCCATCCTGGTGCCGGGCGATTTCAACGACCATGCCGTTGGCCGCATCGACAAGGCGTTCAAGCTTGTGCGGATCGAACGCGCCGACCCTGGGCTGGTGACGGACGAGATGCGCGCCACGGTGCGTGGCATCGCCTCCTATGCAGGCATCGACGCGGCGATGATCGACGCGCTGCCCGATCTCGAGATCATCGCCAGCTTCGGCGTCGGCTATGATTCGGTCGACGCCAATCACGCGGCCAAGCGCGGCGTCATGGTCACCAACACGCCCGACGTCTTGACCGAGGAGGTCGCCGACACCGCCATCGGCCTTTTAATCAACACCGTGCGCGAGCTCTACGCCGCGGAGAAATGGCTGCGCGATGACGACTGGGTGGAGAAGGGCAATTATCGCCTGAGCCGGCTTACCTTGCGCGGCCGCAGCATTGGCATTTTCGGCATGGGCCGCATCGGCCGTGCCGTCGCCCGTCGCCTTGAAGCCTTCGGCCTGCCGATCGCTTACCACAACCGCCGCAAGGTCGAAGGCCTGCCTTACGAATATCATGCCACGCTGAAAGGCCTCGCCGAAGCCGTCGACACGCTGATCTGCATTGCCCCGGGCGGGGCCGCCACGGAGAAAGCGATCAATGCCGCGATCCTGTCGGCGCTGGGTTCGAACGGCGTTTTGGTCAACATCGGCCGCGGCTCGACGGTGGATGAGGCGGCGCTGGCCGCCGCCCTCGAGAGCGGCACCATCGCGGCCGCCGGGCTCGACGTCTTTGCCGATGAGCCGAACGTGCCGCAGGCTCTGCTCGACGCTCCCAACACCTCGCTTCTGCCGCATGTCGGCTCGGCGTCGGACCACACCCGCCGCGCCATGGCCGATCTGTGCGTCGACAATCTCGTCGCCTGGTTCACCGAGCGCCGGCCGCTGACGTCGGTGCCTGAGACGCTCAACGTCAAGGCGCGCGTCTGAAGCGTTTCGCCGTTTCATGGAAACGGCGAACGGCCTATCTCTTTGTTTTGGTGCAATTCCGGACGGAAACCCGACCTGGAATTGCTCCAATCCGCACACGTCGCCACATCTATTAACGCCCAGTTAACCCTTTGGAATGATTCTGCATATCTGGTTATGTGCGGAGAGACAGGGTGAAGCTGTTCGTTGGCTTGGTGGCGTCGGTCGCGTTGTTCGGGGGCGTTCAGTTCCTGCATGGCGGCAACGGCCAAAGCGTGGCCACGGAAGTTGCCCCGACAAACACTTACCGGCTGACCGCCAATGGCGATGAGGCGGCCTGCGCCATCCACCGCGGCGCCGAAGTCTCGGACGGTCTGTCGTTGCTTTCCGTCGCCCCGAACTGCCGCAAGCTGATGCCTGGCATCGAGCACGCGAAATTCTGGCGCGAACAGACCGACGGCTCGGTCGCCTTCAGCGAGAACGGCATCGATCCGATCGTCGCCTTCGGCGTTGCCGATGGCGACGGTTATGAATCCTACGCGCCGGCCGCGCCGCTTCTGGCGCTGACAGGTGACGGCCGGTAATCCCAAGGCGTGGTCTTTTTGCAACTTCGGATAGGAAAGCATCCCCGATGTGCTTGCCTGTCTTGCAATGCAACCAAAGTGGAATAAGTTCGTCGTGGCTTTGGGGTGCTTAAATGAAGTCCTTTCTTCTTGCTTCGACCATTATCGCCTTGTTTCCGGCCAGCGCTTTCGCCGCCGACGTGCTTTCTCCTGCTGCTCCGGCAGCTTATGAGTGGAGCGGTTTCTATGCCGGTGTTCAACTCGGCTATGGCTGGGGAAAAGTCGATAGTCACGATTCCTCGATAGCCACTGGCGCTTCCGACTGGGCCGACTCCTGGAACAGCAACGGCGTCCTCGGCGGTATTCATGTCGGCTACAACCAGGCTTACGATCAATTCGTTCTTGGCGCCGAAGCCGACATCGAAGCCTCGGGAATGAGCGGCTCGGTGGATTCGGCCTTTGCAGGCAACATCAAGACCAGGATCGACGTGCAGGGGTCGCTGCGAGCGCGCCTTGGCTATGCGATGGGGCCGGCCCTCCTTTACGCCACGGGCGGTCTCGCCGTCGCTCACTTCGACACCAAATATGATGATGGCGGAACGACTGACAGCTCATCCAACACCAAGGCCGGGTGGACGATGGGCGCTGGCGTCGAATATGCATTCGCACCGAACTGGACGACGCGCGTCGAGTATCGCTACAGCGATTTCGGCAAATTCACCGACAATCCGGCAACCGATAGCAGCTTCCTGTACCCGACGCATGTGACTACAAACGCCGTGCGCGTCGGCTTCAGCTACAAGTTCTGATCTGAATGGTGGAAGGCGGCGCTTCAAGCGCCGCTATCTCTATTCTGCTGCGGCGCGGGCGCCTGCCCTTGCTGCCGCATGCAGGCGCGCGGCATCGCCGAAAGCCTTGAAGATCTTGGCGGAATTGCTGTCCGACTTCACCCAGTATTCGGGGTGCCATTGCACGCCGATCGCGAAGGCGCGGGCATCCTTGACGGAGACAGCTTCGATCGTGCCGTCGCTAGCCAAAGCCTCGACCTGGAGCCTGGGGCCTAGCAGGTCGATCGCCTGGCGATGCAGGGAATTCACCTTGATTTCACCGGCGCCGAACACGCCGGCAAGGCAGCTTCCGGGCTTGATCGAAATCGTCTGGTGGATGCCGAAGCGCTCGTCCTGATTGTCGCTCACCGGCGCGCGGTGGTCGAGCGAGCCCTCGCGCTCCTGGATCTCGGTGCCCAGCGTGCCGCCGAGCGCGACGTTCAGCTCCTGGATGCCGCGGCAGATGGCTAAAAGCGGCACGCCGCGCTCGAGTGCCTTGCGGATCAGTGGCAGCGTGGTGGCATCGCGTGCCGGATCGTAAGGACCGTTGGCCTCGCTCGGGTCCCCGCCATAGAGCAAGGGATGCACATTGGACTTCGAGCCGGTCACCATGACGCCGTCGACCGAGGACAGCAATTCGTCGAGGTCGAGCCGATCGCCGAAGGACGGCACCAGCAAGGGAAACACGCCGGCGCCCGCGACTGCGGCTTCCAGATATTGCTGGGGGGCTGCGTGCCAGGTGTAATTGTCGAACTGGCGGACGTCGGTCGAGACGGCGACGAGCGGCTGCTGCATTTTGGGTTTGGTTTCCATCAGGCCAAGGAATTGTTCTGCCTATAAAATAAGCGATCCGTCGCGGCTTTTCCATGGCAAGTTTGGCCGCCTCGCATAGGCCAGCGAAGAGAACGTTAGACTATAGTTGCAGGCGGTTGCGGAATGGCGGCAACCTCGGCCCGCGGCGCTGGACTCGACTTCTTGCCTGTGTATGTTTCTCCCCCAACCGATCCGGGCACCGAGGATGCCCTCGCATCGGTCAGCTGATCCGCAAGGGAGGAAACTTAATGGATCGTCGTTCGTTCATTCGCAAGGCCGGCGCGTCCGGCGTGGGCGCCGCCGCAGCGGCCGCGGCACTTGCCACGCCGGCCATTGCCCAGTCCAACCCGAAAGTGACCTGGCGGCTTGCGTCATCCTTCCCGAAGTCGCTCGACACGATCTATGGCGGCGCTGAAGTCTTCTCCAAGATGCTGTCTGAGGCGACCGACGGCAATTTCCAGATCCAGGTCTTCGCTTCGGGCGAGCTGGTGCCCGGCCTGCAGGCCGCCGACGCTGCCGCCGCCGGCACCGTCGAGGCGGCGCATACGGTCGCCTATTATTACTGGGGCAAGGATCCCACCTGGGCGCTCGGTGCCGCCGTGCCGTTCTCGCTCAACGCGCGCGGCATGAATGCCTGGCACTATCATGGCGGCGGCATCGACCTGTTCAACGAATTCCTCGGGGCGCAAGGGTTGTTCGGCCTGCCGGGCGGCAACACCGGCGTCCAGATGGGCGGCTGGTTCCGCAAGGAAATCAACAGCGTCGCCGATCTGTCGGGCCTCAAGATGCGCATCGGCGGCTTTGCCGGCAAGGTCGTCGAGAAGCTCGGCGTGGTGCCGCAGCAGATCGCCGGCGGCGACATCTACCCGGCACTGGAAAAGGGCACCATCGACGCCGCCGAATGGGTCGGCCCCTATGACGACGAGAAGCTCGGCTTCTACAAGGTCGCGCCCTATTACTACTATCCCGGCTGGTGGGAAGGCGGCCCGACCGTCCACCTGCTCTTCAACAAGGCAAAATACGAAGAACTTTCGCCGACTTACAAATCGCTGGTGCGCACCGCGGCGCAGGCCGCGGACGCCAATATGCTGCAGAAATACGACTATGTGAATCCGCCGGCGGTGCGGCGGCTGGTGGCTGGCGGCGCCAAGCTCAGGCCGTTCAGCCAGGAGATCATGGCCGCCTGTTTCGAGAAGGCCAACGAGGTCTATGCCGAGATGGAATCCAACAATGCGCCGTTCAAGAAGATCTGGGAATCGATCAAGGCCTTCCGCAAGGAGCACTATCTCTGGGCCCAGGTCGCTGAATACAATTACGACACCTTCATGATGGTGCAGCAGCGCAACGGCAAGCTGTAGGCCCAATCCCTTGTCCCCGTCACTATACGGGGACAAGGTCCCGGCAGGGGATGAGGGGCGGCGCTGGCTTCGGCAGTTTAGAAATTCCCCCTGGAGAGAGGCGCTGGGGGCACAAACGATGGAAGGTCTTACCCTCGGCCCGGCATCACCAGCACCTTGACTTCGCCCGGCGCCGGCGGGTTGGCGATCACCTGGGGCGCTTCCTCCAGACTGACCTGCTTCGAGATCAGCCGGTCGATCTCGATCGCGCCGGAGGCGATCAGCTGAGCCGCCCGGCCATGCGTGAACGGGTTGAGGAAGGAACCCAGCACTTTCAATTCCCTGAACAGCAGATCGAACGGCTCGATCTCCACCTTCATGCCCTGCGGCACGACGCCGACGATGACGACCGTGCCGCCGGCACGAGCCATCCGCAGCGACTGCTCCACCGTGTCGCGCACGCCGGCGCATTCCAGCACCACATCGACGCCGCCGGGCGCCAGGCCGTTCGGCCCGGCGACGCCCGCGATTGGATCGCTGGCGCTTGGATCGATCGTCGCGGTCGCGCCAAGTTGTTCGGCCAGCGCTCGGCGCGAGGCCTGCCTGGTCGACAGGATGATGGTCGTCGCCCCCGCGAGCTTGGCCAACTGAACGACAAGCAGGCCGATGACGCCGCCGCCGAGCACCGCCACCGACGAACCCGGCCGGATCGCGGCAAGGTCGATGCCGTGCAGGCAGCAGGCCAGCGGTTCGCAGAAGGCGCCATGCGTTGGCTTGAGATTTGCCGGCAGCCGGAAGGCCTGCTTCTGCGGCATCAGCACATAGTCGGCAAAGCCGCCGTCGCGGTGGATGCCGATGGCGCTCAGATTGCTGCACAGATTGACGCGGCCGGCATGGCAGTGGGCGCAGCGCCCGCAGGCGATGTTGGGATCGCCGGTGACGCGGTCGCCGACGACAATGCCTGACACCGCCTCGCCGACGGCTTCGACGATGCCGGAGAATTCATGGCCGAGCGTCACCGGCGGCGTGCAGGGAAATTCGCCATGGAAAAGGTGCCGGTCGGTGCCGCAGACGCCGCAGGCCTCGATGCGCACGAGAACGTCTTCCGGCCCGGGAACGGGTTTGGGGACCTCTCGCAACCCTATGCTGCCCACTGCCTCCAACCGTATGGCTCTCATGGCGATAACCTCAATTGAATTTGGGCGGCTGCGAGAGATCGGGCGCGGGGGCCGGCTTGGCCGGCGCGTCGCCGAAGCTCGGCGGCTGTGACAGGTCGGGCGTGCTGGGCGCCGCCGGCGCGCCGCCCTTGGCCGGAGCCGCGCCATTGTCCGCCGGCGGCGTGCCGAGCGGCGACAGCGAAGGCATGTCGGGCAGCTTGAGGTCGATGGTGCTTGGCTCCATCGCGGGACTTTTATAGCGCATGACCATCTGCGGGAAGGCGATGGTGAGCCCGATCATGATCACCTGGATCAGGACGAACGGCACGGCGCCCCAATAGATCTGGCCGGTGGTAACCGGCGCGACCTGCTTGCCGGTGATCCTGTCGAGGTACGGCACGCGGGCCGCGACCGAGCGCAGGTAGAACAGCGCGAAACCGAAGGGCGGATGCATGAAGCTCGTCTGCATGTTGACACCGAGCAGCACGCCGAACCAGATCAGGTCGATGCCGAGCTTGTCCGCGGCCGGCGCCAAGAGCGGCACGATGATGAAGGCGAGCTCGAAGAAATCGAGGAAGAAGGCGAGCACGAAGACCAGGATGTTGACGCCGATCAGGAAGCCGGTCTCGCCGCCCGGCAGCGAGGTCAGCAGATGCTCGACCCAGATATGGCCGTTGACGCCGTAGAAGGTGAGCGAGAACACGCGCGCGCCGATCAGGATGAACAGCACGAAGGCGGAAAGCCTGGTTGTCGAAGCCAGCGCCTGATTGACGACGTCCATCGTCAGGCGGCCCTTCATCGCTGCCATGATGAGCGCGCCGACGGCGCCCATGGCGCCGCCTTCGGTCGGCGTGGCGATGCCGAGGAAGATCGTGCCCAGCACCAGGAAGATCAGCGCCAGCGGCGGGATCAGCACGATCACCACCTGCTGCGCCAGCTTGGACATGAGGTTGAGTCCCAGCCGCTGGTCCGCGATGGCGACGACATAGATGACGATGACGCCGACGGCGAAGCCGAGGATATCGGCATTGTCGCCGTGATTCGGCGCAAGGTAGCGATAGGCCGCGTAGGAAATCGCGCCCGTCACCAAAAGTGCGACCAGCAGAGATATCACGCCGTGGCCGAGGGTACGGGCTTCGAGCGGCAGCGCCGGCATCGAGTTCGGCCGGACGATCGACATGATCAGGATGTAGAGCATGTAGATGCCGGTCAGCACGAGGCCAGGGATCAACGCGCCGGCGTACATGTCGCCGACGGAGCGTCCCAGCTGGTCGGCGAGCACGATCAGCACCAGCGATGGCGGGATGATCTGCGCCAGCGTGCCGGAGGCGGCGATGACGCCGGAAGCCACGCGGCGGTCATAGCCGTAGCGCAGCATAATCGGCAGCGAGATCAGTCCCATGGCGATGACGGAAGCGGCGACCACGCCGGTCGTGGCGGCAAGCAGCGCGCCGACAAAGACCACCGCATAGGCAAGCCCGCCGCGGATCGGCCCGAACAGCTGGCCGATCGTGTCGAGCAGGTCCTCGGCCATGCCGGACCGTTCGAGCACAATGCCCATGAAGGTGAAGAAGGGTATCGCCAGCAGCGTGTCGTTGGACATCACCCTGGTGCCGTAGAAATTGTCCGGCAGCGCATGCAGCAGTGGCCACGCAAGGTTGATCGACCCGCCTGAATAGGGCGAGACCAGCACGCCGATGAAGAAGAACAGCAAGCCGTTGGCGGCGAGCGAGAAGGCGACGGGGTAGCCGATCAAAAGAAAGATGACCAGCGAGGCGAACATGATCGGCGCCATGTTCTGCGCAATGAATTCGATCACGGACGGACCTCGCCCGCGATCGCCTTGGCTTCTTCGGCCAGCGCTTCGGCCTCGAGCTTGGCCTGGTCATGCGCCGACACGAAGGGATTGGGATCGTCCATGTCGCCGCGCATGATGGCGATCTTCTTGATGATCTCGGAAACTCCTTGCAGCGCGAGCAGGAAGAAACCGACCAGAAGGATGGCCTTGGCCGGCCACACGATCAGCCCGCCGGCATTGGTCGACATCTCGCCGCTGCGGAAGGACAGCGACACATAGGGTACGAAATAGATCACCATCAGCACCACGAAGGGCATCAGGAAGAACAGGTGGCCGAGGAGGTCGATCCAGTGCTGCGCGCGCCGCGAGAGCATGCCGTAGACAATGTCGATGCGGATATGGTCGTTCTGCTTCAGCGTGTAGGCGGCGGCCAGCATGAAAGCGCCGCCGAACAGGTACCACTGCAACTCCAGCCACGCGTTGGAGGACGTGTCGAACATCTTGCGGATGACGGCATTGCCGGCGCTCACCAGGATCGCGAGCAGAATCAGCCAGGAGACCCAGCGGCCGATGAACTCGTTGATGCGGTCGATCGTCCTGGATAGAGCGAGCAGCCCTGCCATGCATATCCTCCCTGGCCATGCGGCGCGCCCGATTCCCCCTCCGGTGTCGCGTCGCTTGGCCCAACGGTATGCAGTGCGTGGTCCGGCAGGTCAACATGACAGGCAGGACGAAGCGGGCACGGCGGCGGAAACCCCACAGGCTCACCGAACGTCATGCAACCAAAGTCGGATGGTTCAGGCGATCTTGGCCTGGTCGCGCCCGGCGCCGATCAGCACCAGCATGGCGACGAGGAAGAGATAGATCCAGGCGTCGCGCCATTCGAGCGGGAAATAGCCGGCCCAAAGCGATTCCGCCATGCCGAAAGCCGCGGCGCCAAGAGCCGCCTTGAGCGGTGACAGATAGCCCCCGACCGCCGTCACGAACAGGATCTTAAGGCCGTAAATCAGCCCGGTGCCGAAGGAGACATTGCCGTAATAGAGGCCGGCAAGCACGCCGGCCAGGGCGGCGCATAAGCCGCCGAACAGCACGGCAAGGCGGAACACAGCGCGCACATCGACACCGCACATCGCCGCCGCTTTTGGATCGTCGGAGACGGCGCGCCAGGCGCGGCCGAAGCGCGAATGCGAAAACAGCCAGGCCGCCAGCGCCACCACCGCGATCACGCCCGCGCAATCGAGCAGCTGGATGACGGTGAGCGTGACCTTGAAGCCGTCGCCCTCAGCGAAGATCACGGGGTTGGCGAGCATCGGCGGCAGCCAGAGATCGTGCGTGTCGGCGGCGATGCGGCTCGCCTCAGACAGGAAGAGCAGGATGCCGAGCGTCGTCACCACGATGGCGTTGGGCGAGCGGTCGGCGAGCCTCTCGAAAACGCTGCGCGACAACACGTGGCTGATCAGCGCCGCATAGAGAACAACCGCGACCACGCCGAGCGCCACAGCGGCGGCCAGCGTCAGCCACAGCGCCTGGTAGCCGAAAGCGGCGGTCAGGATCATCGTCTGGCCGCAAAAGGCGAACAGCGCGCCATAGGCGAGGTTGGTCCGATGCAGGATGCCGTTGGTCAGCACATAGCCGAAGGCGAGCAGCGCATAGAGCGCGCCCGAATGCAGCCCGTTCAGCACCTGCTGGAAGAAATAGAGCATGCGGCATCCCACGGGTCGCATGACGCGGCCCTGCATGGACCGTTGCATTCGGAATCTAACTTGTCAAATGCGTTTTATCGGTTAGATTCCCGCGCATGACAGTCTCCTGGACCCCGCACCGTTTCACCGGTGGCATCCTTGCGCTCGATACGGCGAACACCGTCGTATTGCGCAACGATCCGGAAAAAACCTTCGACCGTTTCGACGACCCGGCCGAGATCGCCCGTTTCGCCGAGGCGGCGAGCGGCTTTCGCGCCGCCGAGCTCGGCGGCCGGCGGCTGCGGGCACCGGAGCCGGGCGAGATAAAGCAAGCCGTCATCTCGATTCGCGAAACGACCGATCGGCTGTTTCGCCACGCCGTGTCGAACGGCGCGCTTGCGACCAGCCACCTGCCTGATTTCCTCACGGCCTGTGCAAGCGGCCTGTCCGGCAGCGAGACCGAGATCGGAACGCCTGGCCAGCCTTTCGGCGATCCGCAAACGCCGATCGCCTTCGAGGCGGCTTTGGCCGTTTCGGCCCTGTCGCTGCTGCGCGACGAAACGGTGGCGAGGCTGAGGATCTGTCCCAATTGCAGCTGGCTGTTCGTCGACCGCAGCCGCAACGCCAGCCGCCTCTGGTGCGACATGGCCGTTTGCGGCAACCGCCAGAAGGCAAACCGCTATTACCGCCGCCGTACAGCGGCTAGGGAGGTCAGCAATGCTTAGGAAATTGTCGCGTTCGGCTCTGGTCGGCGCCGCCTTGATCGCGGCATTCGCGCTCGGCGCCTGCCGCGACACCGGCAACGACCAGCTCTTTGCCATCTCCGGCAAGCTGTTCGAGTTCAATTACCGGCTGGCCATCGCCACCTATGTCATCACGCTGAAGCCGCTGCGCCCGATGGCCGACGGCCAGGTCGCGGTGGTGAGCTTCCAGAACCCGGCCGGCGGCGACCCGCTCGTCGTCAACCAGAAGATCTGGCCGAAGCTGCCCCACATCACGCTCACCAGTCCACCGCTCTCCTGCGTGGTCAAGGACAAGCCCTACAGCGTCTCGATCCGCATTGAGGATGCGAGCGGCACGTTGCTGCAGAGCATCGACACCACCATGACCTCGTCGGAGGACCAGACCATGCTGCCGGACCGGCCGCTGGTGATCGGGCCGAACTACGAGCTGAATTCCGATCTGGCCGGCCATCCCGACGGCAGGCTGCCGGGCGAACCGAAGCCGGATTGCTCGAAAGCGACCTGAAACGCCGGCGCTCGCGCGAAATTTTTATTCCTCAGGAAGCGGTTAGCATGATCTTGTATGCGCCGCCGGCCACTCGCCAGACCGTTTGTTGCGTGTTATCTGGCTCCTGCGATTTTGTTTGACCTCTCCCGCAAGGGAAGAAAGACTGCGGCGTCCCACTCCGACGTTGGCTGCCTGATTTGAGGCGCGCCTCCGCAGAGGAAATACCTGATGACGCTGCACGACGTCGCGCTCGACGACAAGTTCGACCTTGGCAAGGAGAGCGTCTTCCTGTCCGGCGCGCAGGCGGTCGTGCGCATGCTTCTGATGCAGCGCGAGCGTGACCGCCGCGCCGGCCTCAACACGGCAGGCTTCGTCTCCGGCTACCGCGGCTCGCCGCTTGGCGGCCTCGACATGCAGCTGTGGCGGGCCAAGAAGCAGCTCGCGCAAGCCGACATCGTCTTCCAGCCCGGCCTTAACGAGGAGCTCGCCGCCACCGCCTGCTGGGGCTCGCAGCAGACAGAATTGCTGGGCGAGGGCACGCATGACGGCGTCTTTTCGGTCTGGTACGGCAAGGGGCCGGGCGTCGACCGTTCCGGCGACGTCTTCCGCCACGCCAATCTAGCCGGCTCGTCGAAGCATGGCGGCGTGCTCGCCCTGATGGGCGACGACCATATGGCCGAATCCTCGACCAACGCGCATGCCACCGAATTCCTGTTCGTCGACACCATGGTGCCGATCCTCAATCCGGCCGGCGTCCAGGAGATCATCGACTACGGCCTCTACGGCTTTGCCATGTCGCGCTTTGCCGGCACCTGGGCGGCGATCAAATGCGTCAAGGACAACATCGAATCGACGGCCTCGGTCGACGCCTCGATCGAGCGTCTGGGCATCGTCATTCCCGAATTCGACATGCCGCCGGGCGGGCTCAACATCCGCCACGAGATCGACATGCTCGGCCAGGAAGAGCGGCTGCATGAATATAAGCGCGCCGCCGCTTCGGCCTTCATCCAGGCCAATGGTCTCAACCGCGTCGTCTATTCCGGCGGCCGCAATCCCAAGCTCGGCATCATCACCATCGGCAAGAGCTATCTCGATGTCCGCCAGGCGCTGGAGGATATCGGCATCGACGAACAGGCCGCCAACCGCATCGGCATCCGCCTGTTCAAGGTCGGCTGCCCGTGGCCGCTCGATTTCCAGCATATCGCCGAGTTCGCCCGCGGCCTCGACACCATCGTCGTCGTCGAGGAAAAGCGCTCGCTGATCGAGGTCCAGCTGCGCGAGAACCTCTACGGCACCGCCACCCAGCCGGTGATCGTCGGCAAGAAGGACGAGCGCGGCGATTGGCTGTTTCCGGCCAAGGGCGCGCTCGACCCCAACGAGATCGCCATCGCGCTCGGCGAGCGCATCCTGCGCACCATCGGCCCGTCGGAGGAGATCGCCGCGCGGGTGGCGAAGCTGCGCCAGTTCCAGGCGATGCTCGCCGACACCGTCGATATCGGTTCGCGCACGCCCTTCTTCTGCTCGGGCTGTCCGCACAATTCCTCGACCAAGGTGCCGGACGGCTCGATCGCCGCCGCCGGCATCGGCTGCCATTTCATGGCGCTGTGGATGGACAGGAACACCGTCGGCTTCACCGCCATGGGCGGCGAGGGCGCGCAATGGGTCGGCCAGGCGCCGTTCTCGAAGCGCGGCCACATCTTCCAGAACCTCGGCGACGGCACCTACAACCATTCCGGCGTGCTGGCGATCCGCTTCGCGCTGTCCTCCGGCGCCAACATCACCTACAAGATCCTCTACAACGACGCGGTGGCGATGACCGGCGGCCAGCCGCATGAGGGTGGCCTGACCGTCGACATGATCGCGAGACAAGTGCGCGCCGAGGGCGTCGACCGCATCGCCGTCGTCACCGACGAGCCGGACAAATATGCCGGCAAGGCCGATTTCCCGGCCGGCATCAGCATCCATCACCGTGACGACCTCGATCTCGTCCAGCGCGAATTGCGCGACGTGCAGGGCGTTTCGGTGCTCATCTACGACCAGACCTGTGCCGCCGAAAAGCGCCGGCGCCGCAAGCGCGGCACCTTTCCCGATCCCGACAAGCGCGTCTTCATCAACGAACTGGTCTGCGAAGGCTGCGGCGATTGCGGCGTGCAGTCGAACTGCGTCTCCATCCAGCCGGTCGAGACTGAATTCGGCCGCAAGCGCCGGATCGACCAGTCGAGCTGCAACAAGGATTTTTCCTGCCTCAACGGTTTCTGCCCGTCCTTCGTCACCGTGCATGGCGGCAAGATCAGGAAGGCCGAAGGCATTGCCGGCAGGGCCGATCCTCTCGACGGCGTGCCCGCGCCGGCTGAGTTCCGCATGGGCAACCAGGGCTGGGCGGCGATCATCGACGGCGTCGGTGGCACCGGCGTCGTCACCGTCGGCGCGGTGCTTGGCATGGCCGCGCATCTGGAAGGCAAGGGCTGCGGCATGATCGACATGGCGGGCCTCGCCCAGAAGGGCGGCTCGGTCTTCACCCATGTCCGCATCGCCCCGACGCCCGAAGACATCCACGCCATTCGCGTTTCAGCCGGCAAGGCCGACCTCGTGCTCGGCTGCGACCTCGTCGTCTCCGGCGCCAAGAAGGTGCTGGGCGCGGTGCGCGAGGGCCACACGATCTTCCTCGCCAATACTGCCGAGATCATGCCTGGCGAATTCACCCGTTCCGCCGACTTCTCTCTGCCGGTCGAGCGGCTGAAGAAGGCGATCCGGGCGGCTGCCGGCGACGACAAGGCGCATTTCTTCGACGCAACCCGCACCGCGACCGCGCTGTTCGGCAATTCGCTCGGCGCCAACATGTTCATGCTCGGCTTCGCCTTCCAGCATGGCGGCCTGCCGCTTTCGGCGGAAGCGGTTGAAAAGGCGATAGAATTGAACGGCGAAGCGGTGGCGATGAATATCGCCGCCTTCCGCTGGGGCCGCCGCGCCGCGCATCAGCCCGATTTCGTGCGTGGCCTGGTCGCCCAAACCGGCAAGCCGGCGTCAAAACCGGCCGAGACACTGGACGATGTGATCGCCCGCCGCGTCGCCTTCCTTACCGCCTATCAGAACGCCGCCTATGCCAGGCGCTACGCCGACCGCGTGGCGACGTTGCGCGCCGCCGAAGCCAAGGCCGTGCCCGGCTCGTCCGTGGTGACCGAGGCCGTCGCCAGGAACCTCTTCAAGCTGATGGCGATCAAGGACGAGTACGAGGTGGCGCGGCTCTACACCGACGGCACTTTCGCCGCCGACCTTGCCAAGCAGTTCCAGAGCTACGACAAGCTCGAGTTCCATCTCGCGCCGCCGATCCTCGGGCGGCGCGGCAATGACGGCAAGCCCCGGAAATCGAGCTTCGGCCCATGGATGATGAAGGGTTTCCGGCTGCTGGCGGCGATGAAGGGCCTGCGCGGAACCGCCTTCGACCTTTTCGGCTACACGGCCGAGCGGCGCATCGAGCGGCAGTCGCTGAGGCAGTACGAGGCCGATCTTGACCTGATCGCCGGCGCGCTGGCGCCGGGCAGGGTGGAAGCCGCGACGGCTCTGGCCTCCGTGCCGGCGCTCATCCGCGGCTACGGCCACGTCCGGCAGGCCAGCGCCGACAAGGCGGCGGGCGAGCGCTCGCGACTGATCGAGCGTCTGGCTCAGGCTCCGGCGGAGCCGGCGCTTCGGGCAGCGGAATGATCGCGCCAGCGCGTTGACGCCGCGCCAAACCCCCTGAATTTTCCGATCTGTCCCGTCTGCCGCAATCCTCTGCAACCGGGGTGGGGCGCCGTTCTAAGCCTTTCTTAAGGCAGGTGTGGCATGACAAGGCGTAGTGTTGGGCCAACGGCATGGGTAGAACAAAGACCGAGAACATCCCGGCGGATGTTTATATCCAGTTTGTGCGGTCGTTGTTCGACAACGCGCACATGCTGGTGATCGGTGGCGTTTGCTACTGGATCCTCGGATTCATGATCTATTGGCGGACGCACAATCCGCTGTTTCTGGCCTTTTCTTTCGGCCTGCTCTCCATCAGCCTTTTCCGTTACTTCGGCATTCGCACCTTCCTGAAGACAGGCGGCACCATAGCCAATGTCGAAGAGGCCAGGCGGTGGGAGCGCATCTATATCCTCAAGGGCAGCCTGCAGGGCCTGGGCCTGGGTTCGCTGTGCTTCATATCGATCTACGTTTACCCCGATCCCTTCGCCGAGCTGGCCGCGACGTCGCTGACGATCGCGACCCTGGTCACGGTTGTCGGCCGCAACTACGGCTCCCCGCAGATGGTGCGGATTTTCTCCGTGACCTTCATCGGTCCGGCCGCGCTCGGACTTCTGCTGCGCATGGATTTCCCATCGGTCCTGCTCGGCCTGATGATTATCCCGCTGACCTTCATCACCATCAACAGCGCCGACCATGTCCGCAACGTGCTCTTCTCCGCCGTCATCGGACACAAGCAGGCCAGGAATCTGACGCGCCGGTTCGATCGCGCGCTCAACACCATGTCGCACGGCTTGGTCATGCTGGGGCCAGACGGGCGCGTCGCGGTGGCCAATGCCGAAGCCGCCCGCCTGATGTCGCTGAAATCGGGCGATGCCTTGCTCGGGCGCTCGATCCACGGTCTTTTGATGCGCGGCGTCGCCGGTGGCATGCTGGCGCCGAAAGACTGCCGCTACATCGAGGCGCAGCTGACGCGCGCCTTGCGCGAAGGCCGCGACCGCAAGGTGCTCGTTTCGCTGGCCAACGGCCAGCACTACGAATTCTCCGCCCGCGAAGGCAGCCAGGAACTGGGCGTCATCACCTTCGAGGATGTGACGGCCCGCGTCGAGGCGGAGGAAAAGATCCGCTTCATGGCGCGCTACGACAATTTGACCGGGCTGCCGAACCGCGCCTATTTCCACGAACTGGTCGGCGAGGCGATGGCCTCTGGCGACCAGGACCGGCTGTGCGGCCTCGCGGTGCTCGATCTCGACGACTTCAAGAGCGTCAACGACACGCTCGGCCATCCAGTCGGCGACGGGCTGATCTATGCCGTGGCCGAGCGCCTCGCGGCGATTGCCGGACCGGGCATCACCGTCAGCCGCTTCGGCGGCGACGAGTTCATGATCTTCTTCGACCGTGTCGAGGACGAGAGCCATCTCAGCACCCTGCTTGACCAGATTTTCGCGGACCTGCAGGGCGAGGTGGACGTTGCCGGCCACGGGTTGCGCATCCAGACCAGCGGCGGCGCGGTCCTTTCCAGGGTCAAGGACACTGACGCGGACGCCATGATCGTCAAGGCGGACCTTGCCCTCTACAAGGCCAAGGAACTCGGCAAGAACAGCTGGCGGCTGTTCGAGGCGGCCATGGATGCCGCCTTCCGCAATCGCCAGTTGATGAAAGCCGACCTGCGCAATGCCGTGCAGGCCAGGGAATTGCGCGTCGTCTACCAGCCGATCGTGGCTGTCAGCACCATGCGCATCGCCAGTTGCGAGGCGCTCTGCCGCTGGGATCATCCCGACCTCGGCCCGATCTCGCCCAGCGTCTTCATCCCGCTCGCCGAGGAGATGGGCATCGTTTCCGACATCAGCACTTTCGTGCTGGAGGCCGCGTGCGCCGAATGCGCCAAATGGCCGGCCCAGACCAGCGTGTCGGTCAACCTGTCGGCCAAGGATTTCCGCAGTCGCGACATCGTCCAGAAGGTCAGGGACGCCTTGGCCAAGTCGGGACTGGCGGCGCACCGGCTCGAAATCGAGGTCACCGAGACCGCGTTGCTCGACGACAAGTCGCTGACGCGCGAGTCGATCGAGGAACTGAAGGCGCTCGGCGTGCGCATCGCGCTTGACGACTTCGGCACCGGCTACTCCAGCCTGAGCTATCTCCACAAGCTGCCGCTCGACAAGATCAAGATCGACCGCTCGTTCCTGGTCGATGTGAACCAGAACCGGCAGTCGCTCGATCTGCTGAAGGGCATCGTCAGCCTGTCCCGGACGTTGGGTCTTTCGGTCACCATCGAAGGGGTTGAGACCTTCGAGCAACTGAAGACGCTGGTTCATTTGGTCAAGCCGGACTTCGTGCAGGGCTTTCTCTTCGGCGCCGCGCTCAGCGCGTCCGGCATCGAGACGATGTCGAGCGTCACATGGCCGTTTGCCGCGGACCTTCACATCGCCGGCAAAAGAACAGCCAGCTAAGAAGCAAATCCAGGAAAAGTGCGAAGCGGTTTTCCGTCCGGAATTGCGTCAAACAAGAGCAAATCCAGGAAAAGTGCGAAGCGGTTTTCCGTCCGGAATTGCGTCAAACAAGAGAAAATCCAGGAAAAGTGCGAAGTGGTTTCCCGTCCGGAACTGCGCTGAAATAGAGAGCAATCGCAGAAAAAATGGAATCCGGGTTTCCGTCTGGAGCGGATATGCGCTCCGTGAAACGATAGCCGTTCCGGCGTAGTATAATTCTGTGATGCACTGACGCTTTCAAGCTCTGGATACGGATTGATCTTGATGACCCGCCGTCAGGCCGGATCAGACAATCGCTGGCTGCGGTGTTTGTTTTTTCGCGTGTAAGATCGATGAAAACGATCGCAGCTATTAAGGTTAACAGACGGTAAATCAGCAATCTCGAATTTTCAGCTTGTGTCTCATTTCAACTCGAATAGCTTGTCCACAGGCGGAATTCGAGGACGGACAATAATGGAAGCTGCGGCTAAGGGTGCGTCGGCTGGCGCCAGCTCAAAAGCTGATTCCCTGCTCAACCGAACGATGATGCAGCTCCTGGAGCATGTCGAATATCGCCTCATCACCGGGGGTGAGGATCTGGAAGCGATCTACCGGCTTCGATATCAGTCCTACCTCAAATCAGGCATGTGCGGTCCGATCGCCAGCGGGATGTTCGAGGATCGCTGGGATAATCTTCCCAACTCCTACCGCTTCGGCGTCTATTGTTATGGCGAATTGGTCAGCACATTGCGCTTTCACTATATTTCCAGTGAACAGCCATACTCACCTTCGGTGGACGCCTATCCGGAAGTGTTGCTTCCGCGGCTCGCCCGGGGGGAAACCTTCATCGACGGCACCCGCTTCGCAACCGATCCCGATGCCGCGCCGGCGCCCGGCGTTCTGCCTTTCCTGACGCTCAGGATCGCCATGGTGGCCTCCAATTATTTTGGCCAGGACTCGGTGCTGACCCCGGTCAAGGTCGAGCATTCTCATTTCTATGCCCGGTTCTTCAATGCCGTGCAGAAGAGCGAAGCCAAGCAGTTCCCGGGCGTTCTTGCTCCGATCGCGCTGTTCGAGATCCCTGCCGGCGAGAATATGCGCCGCACGCTCGAGCGGTTCCCGTTCTACAATTCGACGCCGATGGAGCAGCGGCTGATGTTCGGCAATCCGGCCATCAACCGGCTGACGCCCCTCTCCATTCTGCCGACGGCGAAATACTATCGCGCCGCTGCCTGAACTCAGGCCATGAACCTTTCGCCGGCTGCGCCGTTATCAAGGTCGCACCACGGTCTGCCAGGCGATCGCGCCTGTCACACGAAAGGATCCCCGCATGACCATCCACTCGCTCGCGCTGACGCCGCTGATCTCGCTGATCGCCGGCGTACTGATCCTGGTGATGCCTCGGCTCCTCAACTACATCGTCGCGCTTTACCTGATCGTTGTCGGTCTGCTCGGCCTTTTTCCCCATCTCGCCAGCTGAAATCCCGCGCCGGCCGCGTGGACACGGCCGCGGCATTCAATTTCAACTTTCGTTTGAGGCTGTTGTCGCCGGCTGTGCGGCAATAGCGCCATTGCTCTTGGTTCGGCTTTTCGCTATGTGCCTCAAAGGCATTTTCGAAGGGGTACTTCCATGGCTGATCACACGCCGACCGGTCCTGTCGAGCTGGGCGCGCAAATGGACTATGCCGAGCACGACCGTACCTACAAGGGCTTCCTCGGTCTTGCCAAATACTGCTCGCTGTTCTGTGCCGCCATCCTTATCGCAATGGCCTTCGGCTTCTTCGTCGGCGGCTTCTTCTCGGCGACCGTCCTGTTCATCCTGATCATGGCCGTCGGCACTCTCATTCTGCGGTAGACTTCCCAAGCCCATTGCCCTCGACGTCGCCGGACGTCCGGCCGACGCCTTGCGCAATCAAGGTTCCAGCCGAAAGGATCATCCGGTGGGACAAATAGTATTCATCCCTCGTGAGGTTGACCCGAACGAGCCGCGCGTCGCGGCCTCGCCGGAGACGGTCAAGCGCCTGGCGGGTCTCGGCTTCGACGTGATCGTCGAGAAGGGCGCCGGCCTCGGCTCCCGCATCCCCGACCAGGACTTCACTGCTGCCGGCGGTGCGATCGGAACGGCGGCCGACGCCAAGAAGGCCGATGTCGTGCTGAAAGTGCGCCGGCCGACGGATGCGGAGCTCAAGGGCTACAAGTCGGGCGCCGCCGTGATCGCCATCATGGATCCCTACGGCAACGATGCCGCGGTGGCCGCGATGGCCAAGACCGGCATCACCGCCTTTTCGATGGAGTTCATGCCCCGCATCACCCGTGCGCAATCGATGGACGTGCTGTCCTCGCAGGCCAACCTCGCCGGCTACCAGGCGGTGATCGATGCCGCCGCCGAATATGACCGCGCGCTGCCGATGATGATGACGGCGGCCGGCACCGTGCCTGCGGCAAAGACCTTCATCATGGGCGTCGGCGTCGCCGGCCTGCAGGCGATCGCCACCGCGCGCCGTCTTGGCGCCGTCGTCACCGCCACCGACGTGCGGCCGGCGGTGAAGGAGCAGGTGCAGTCGCTCGGCGCGAAATTCCTCGCGGTCGAGGACGAGGAATTCAAGGCGGCCGAGACCGCTGGCGGCTACGCCAAGGAAATGTCGAAGGAATACCAGGCCAAGCAGGCGACGCTCACCGCCGAGCATATCGCCAAGCAGGACATCGTCATCACCACCGCGCTGATCCCCGGCCGTCCGGCGCCGAAGCTGGTTTCGGCCGCCATGGTTGCCTCGATGAAGCCTGGCTCGGTGATCGTCGATCTAGCGGTAGAGCGCGGCGGCAATGTCGAGGGCGCGGTGCCCGGCAAGGTCGTGATGACCGGGAATGGCGTCAAGATCGTCGGCCACCTCAACGTGCCGGGCCGTGTCGCCGCCTCCGCCTCGCTGCTCTACGCCAAGAACCTCTACGCCTTCCTCGAGACCATGGTCGACAAGACGACCAAGCAGCTTGCCATCAAGCGCGACGACGATCTGGTCAAGGCCACGATGCTGACCGACGCCGGCAAGGTGGTGCATCCGAACTTCGCCAAGGCGGTCGAGCAGCCGCGCACCGAGCCGGCGGCCATTCCGGCGACGAGCATGGTCGCCGACGCCAGACCGGCGCCGAAGAAGAAGTCCGCAGCCAAGCCTAAGGGGACCGCGTGATGGACGCCTTGCAGAAAGCCCTCGACCAACTCGATCAGGCGACTGCCGCCGTTCGCCTTGCGGTGCAGGATCTTGCCAACGCGCCCGCAGGCGAGGCTGCCGGTAACGCGGCGCACGCGCTGTCCGGTGGCGCCGTCGATCCCTTCGTCTTCCAACTCGCCATCTTCGTGCTGGCGATCTTCGTCGGCTATTATGTCGTCTGGTCGGTGACGCCGGCGCTGCACACACCGCTGATGGCCGTCACCAACGCCATTTCATCGGTCATTGTCGTCGGCGCGCTGCTCGCGGTCGGCATCTCGGCCTCCGGGCTCGCCGCCGGCTTCGGTTTCGTCGCCCTGGTGCTGGTCTCGGTCAACATCTTCGGCGGCTTCCTGGTCACCCAGCGCATGCTCGCCATGTACAAGAAGAAGGAAAAGTGACGTGACCGTCAATCTGGCTTCCTTCCTCTATCTCGTCTCCGGCATCCTGTTCATCCTGGCGCTGCGCGGGCTGTCGCATCCCACCACCAGCCGGCGAGGCAATCTCTTCGGCATGATCGGTATGGCGATCGCTATCGCCACCACGCTGGCGTTGGCTTTGCCTTTGGCTCCCTCGGTCGGCCGTTTCGGCTGGATCGTGCTCGGGCTGGCCATCGGTGGCGGCATCGGCGCGGTCACCGCGCGCCGCATCGCCATGACCTCGATGCCGCAGCTGGTCGCCGCCTTCCACTCGCTCGTCGGCTTCGCCGCCGTGATGGTGGCGGCTGCCGCCATGTACGCGCCGGAGAGCTTCGGCATCGGCACGGCAGGCGACATCCATGCGCAGGCGCTGGTCGAAATGAGCCTGGGCGTAGCCATCGGCGCCATCACCTTCACCGGCTCGGTCATCGCCTTCCTCAAGCTCGACGGCCGCATGTCCGGCAAGCCGATCATGATCGGCGGCCGACATCTCATCAACATCGCGCTCGGCATCGCCCTGGTGGTGCTGATCGTGCTGTTGGTCACCACGGAATCGAAGCTCGTCTTCTGGCTGATCGTCGCCGCCTCGCTGGTGCTCGGCGTGCTCTTGATCATCCCGATCGGCGGCGCCGACATGCCGGTCGTGGTGTCGATGCTGAATTCCTATTCCGGCTGGGCGGCTGCGGCTCTCGGCTTCACGCTCGGCAATCTGGCGCTGATCATCACCGGCGCGCTGGTCGGCTCGTCCGGCGCGATCCTGTCCTACATCATGTGCAAGGGCATGAACCGCTCCTTCATCTCGGTCATCCTCGGCGGCTTCGGCGGCGAGACGGCCGCGGTTGCCGACGACGGCATCGAGCGCACCGTCAAGCAGGGCTCGGCCGATGACGCCGCCTATCTGATGATGAACGCGCAGAAGGTCATCATCGTGCCCGGCTACGGCATGGCGGTCGCCCAGGCGCAGCACGCGCTGCGCGAGATGGCCGACAAGCTCAAGGCCGCCGGCGTCGAGGTGAAATACGCCATTCACCCGGTCGCCGGCCGCATGCCCGGCCACATGAACGTGCTCCTGGCCGAGGCCAACGTGCCTTACGACGAGGTGTTCGAGCTGGAGGACATCAACTCCGAGTTCGCGCAGGCCGACGTCGCCTATGTCATCGGCGCCAATGACGTCACCAACCCGTCCGCGCGCGACGACAAGTCCTCGCCGATCTACGGCATGCCGATCCTCGACGTCGACAAGGCCCGCACCTGCCTGTTCGTCAAGCGCTCGCTCGGCTCCGGCTATGCCGGCATCGACAACACGCTGTTCTACAAGGACGGCACCATGATGCTATTGGGCGACGCCAAGAAGATGACCGAGGAAATCGTCAAGGCGTTTGATCACTGAGGCGACTGTGGCCGACTGACCGAAACAGAAAAGCCCGGCAGCGACAGGCCGTGGTTTTTCGTTGATCGGATGGCCTCGGTGCCGATGCGTCACGAACTGCCCACGGCGCAGACACTCAGGTCTCCTCCGTGGCGAATGCTCAAGGCGCAGCCGAAGCCTGGCCGCTCTCCAATCAGTGTTCGCGGCGAAGGCGGCGGTCTGTCACCACCTGCGCCAGCATTTCTGTCGGGTCGCGGTCGACCGGCAAGGCAAAGGCGTTCTCGAGATCGCAGCTGGTAAGGCCGATATCGCGACGCTCGCATTCGCTCATGGCGGCCAGACATGCGAGCTGGCTGCGCGCCTTCCAGAACCGTGGCAGCCACAACAGCGTCCATTTCACCGCCTCGTACATCCGGAAAAGCGAGACGAGAGCGTGCCGCCGGTAGCCGGTTTCGGCACCAATCGAATGATCGGTCGTTGTCACGGCGTTTGTCTCCGTGCTCGACATGGTTGCCTCCTGTTGCGATCGCGGGCATTCGGCGCGGCCTTGGCCTGCGCACCGGTTGCAGCGATCTTGCCCACGCGTTGCGGCTTGGGTTTCTTGCCACCTTCATCGTTGAGTGCGAGATTGCGCCGTTTCGAGATGCTTGTCCGGAAAGCGGCCTGAAAGAGTACTGACGAAGCTCTGAAAATTCTGAGGATCAGACAGTCGCGATGAACGTCGAGCCACAGCCGATCTACAGCTTCGCCGGCTTCAGCCTCGACACGCGCGCCGGAGTGTTGCGCGACGGTTCGGGCGAGATCGCGCTGCGACCGAAATCGCTCGATCTGCTGATTTTTCTTATCCGCAACGCCGGCCGGCTGGTGCCGAAGGACGAGCTTCTGCATGCGGTGTGGAGCGACGTGATCGTCACCGAAGATTCGCTCACCCAATGCATCAGCGACATCCGCCGCGCGCTAGGCGACAAAGCGCAGACGCTGATCCGCACCATGCCGCGCCGCGGCTACATGTTCCCCGGCGAAGTGCTGGAGGGACCGCCAGCCGTCGATGCACGTCCGTCGCCTCAGCTCCCCGACAAGCCGTCGCTCGTCGTGCTTCCATTCGAGAACCTGTCATCGGACCCCGAGCAATCCTACCTCGCCGACGGCACGGTAGAGGAGATCACGGCGGCGCTAGCGCGCATTCGCGGCCTGTTCGTCATCTCGCGCAACTCGGCCTTTGCTTACCGAGGCCAGGCGCTTGATCTGCCGCGCATCGGCCGCGAGCTCGGCGTCCGCTATGTGCTGGAAGGAAGCGTGCGCCGGCATCTCGACCAGATCCGCATCTCGGCGCGGCTGGTCGAGGCAGAGACCGGCAGTCTAATCTGGGCGGAAGGTTTCAAAGGTGACATCGCGGATGCGTTCGCGCTGCAGGACAATGTGACGGCGGGTGTCGCAGGCGCGATTCTGCCGTCAATCCAGATGGCGGAAATCGAGCGTGCGCGCCGCAAGCGGCCGGGCGACCTGCAAACCTACGATCTAGTGATGCGCAGTCTGCCGCATGTCTGGGCGCTCGGTCGCCAGGACAATGCGATCGCCATCGAGACGCTTGAGAAGGCTTTGCTGGGCGATCCCGATTATCCGCTGGCTCTGTCCCTGCTGTCCTGGTGTCATGCGCAGCGCAAGATCTACAGTTGGTCGACCTCGCCAGAGGCCGACCGGCGCCGTGCGCTGGGGCTGGCGGAGCGATCTGCCGAACTCAACGGTGACGATCCATTTTCCCTGGCCGTGCTCGGCGCTGCCCACACCGTGTCGGGCAATTTCGTCACCGCAGGCGCGCTGCTTGAAAAGGCGTGTTCGATCGATCCCAATTCGGCCTTCGCCTGGAACAGGAGCGGGTGGGTTGCAGCCTACAGAGACGAGGTCGAGCGGGCGGCGGAATGCTTCGAGCGGTCGCTGCGACTGGGGCCGTTCGATCCCATGGTTTATACCTGTCACTTGGGCCTGGCTGTCGTGCATTTCAGCGCCAGGCGGCCCGGTCAGGCGGCGGACCTGTATCTGCGTATCCTGGCGGAGCATCCGAATGCCTTGTGGATACTGCGTACGCTGATGCCGGCCCTTGTCGAAGCGGGACGCCTCGACGAAGCCCGGCAGCAAATGGTGCGTTGTCAGCGCGAATATCCGGAGCTCACCTTGCGGACGGTTCGCGACTCGATGCCCTTTAGAGCTGAAATTCTCGACCGACACGAAAACGCGCTGAGAAGCCTTGGAATGCCGGAATAGAGGACCACTTGCCGGATCGGTGGCCGGAACAGACAGCCGGAAGGAGGCCATGAGGCTATTTCATCGCCTGGAGCCCCTGGCAGCCGGCTCGCGCAACAACGGTGCGACCAATTTCACGAGCTATATCGTCGGAGTGGATCGTGGTCAGGCGGCGCTGCTGAACGCCGCTTTGGCAAGCTCCTTTAGAGCATCGCTACGGTCTCAAATATCCAGATTGGCGACCGACAGCGCATTGTCCTGGATGAATTCGCGCCGCGGCTCCACCTCGTCGCCCATCAGCCGCGAGAACAGCGAGTCGGCGTCGGTCGCGTCATTGACCTTGACCTGCAGCAGCGAACGCACATTCGGATCGAGCGTCGTTTCCCAGAGCTGCTCGGCATTCATCTCGCCAAGGCCCTTGTAGCGCTGCATGGTCAGCCCCTTGCGGCCGGTAGCGAACACTGCGTTGAGCAGCGCCAGTGGTCCCGAAAGCAGCTCGGAGCTTTCCTTGCGGCGCAAGGTCGGCTGCTCGCCATAGACTTCCGCCAGGCGCGAGGCATAGCGGTCGAGCTGGCGCGCATCGGCCGAAGCGATCAGCCCGGCATCGAGCTGCGCCACGTCCTTCACGCCGCGCACGGTGCGCTCGAACACATAGCCGCCGGAGCCGTCATTGGAGGCCGACAGGCGCCCGGTCCAGCCGCGCTCGGTCTCTTCGGCGATCATATCGAGCCGCCCGGCGACGCGCTCGGCCATCGCATTGGCGCGGCCGAGATCGGCAAGCACGTCGGCGTTGAGCGCGCCGGCGATCGCCGCCTGCTCGACGACGCTGCGGTTGTAGCGCGTGTGCAGCCCGTTGATCAGCTGGCGCACGGCAATTGCGTCGTCGATGGCGCTGCGCAGATCCTGGCCTGTCCGCACCTCGCCGGAGGCGAGCGTCAGCGAAGCCTCGTCCAGCCCGGACTCGATCAGGTATTCCTCATAGGCGTTTTCGTCCTTGAGGTATTGCGAGCTCTTGCCCCGGGTCACTTTGTAGAGCGGCGGCTGGGCGATGTAGAGATGGCCGCGCTCGATCAGCTCCGGCATCTGCCGGAAGAAGAAGGTGAGCAGCAGCGTGCGGATGTGGGCGCCGTCGACGTCGGCGTCGGTCATCAGGATGATCTTGTGGTAGCGCAGCTTGTCGGCGTTGAACTCGTCCTTGCCGATCGAGGTGCCGAGCGCGGTGATCAGCGTGCCGATCATGTCGGAGGAGAGCATGCGGTCGAAGCGCGCGCGCTCGACATTCAGGATCTTGCCGCGCAGCGGCAGGATCGCCTGGTTCTGGCGCGAGCGCCCGCCCTTGGCCGAGCCGCCGGCCGAGTCACCCTCGACGATGAAGATTTCGGACTTGGCCGGGTCGCGCTCCTGGCAGTCGGCAAGCTTGCCAGGCAGCGAGGTGACGCCGAGCGAGCTCTTGCGCGTGATGTCGCGCGCCTTGCGCGCGGCCTCGCGCGCCGCGGCCGCCTGGATCACTTTCTCGACCACGACCTTGCCTTCGGCGGGATGTTCTTCCAGCCAGGTGCCGAGCGCCTCGTTGACCAGGCTTTCCACCACCGGGCGCACCTCGGACGAGACCAGCTTGTCCTTGGTCTGCGAGGAGAATTTCGGGTCCGGCACCTTGACCGAGAGGACCGCGGTCAGGCCTTCGCGGCAATCGTCACCGGTCAGCGATACCTTTTCCTTCTTGGTCTGGCCGGACGATTCGCCGTAGCCGGTGACCTGCCTGGTCAGCGCCGCGCGAAAGCCCGCCAGATGCGTGCCGCCGTCTCGCTGCGGGATGTTGTTGGTGAAGGCCAGCACATTCTCGTGGTAGCTGTCGTTCCACCACATCGCGACTTCGACGGTGATGCCGTCGCGCTCGGCGCGGATGGCGATCGGCGTCTCGATCAGCGGCTTCTTCACCCGGTCGAGATATTTGACGAACTCCTCCAGGCCGCCGTCGTAATGCAGCTCATGGCGCACGATGTCGGCATGGCGGGCGTCGGTCAGCACGATGCGCACGCCGGAATTGAGGAAGGCAAGCTCGCGCAGTCGATGCTCCAGCGTGCTGTAGTCGAACTCGACCATGGTGAAGGTCTCGGCCGACGGGAAGAACGTGATTTCGCTGCCGCTGCGGCCCTCATAGGTGCCCGGGCGCTTGTCCTGCTCGTAGCTTCCGGTCACCTTCAGCGGTGCGTCGGCATTGCCGTGCGTGAAGCTCATCTCGAAGATCTCGCCGTTGCGGCGGACCTTGATCTTCAGCCATGCCGAAAGCGCATTGACCACCGAGACGCCGACGCCGTGCAGGCCGCCCGAGACCTTGTAGGAGTTCTGGTCGAATTTGCCGCCGGCATGCAGCTGCGTCATGATCACTTCGGCCGCCGAAACGCCCTCTGAGGGGTGGATATCGGTCGGAATGCCGCGGCCATTGTCGATCACGGTGACGGAACCGTCGGGGTTGAGCGTCACGGAGACGAGGTCGGCGTGGCCGGCCAGCGCCTCGTCGATGGCGTTGTCCACCACCTCATAGACCATGTGATGCAGCCCCGAGCCGTCATCGGTGTCGCCGATATACATGCCCGGCCGCTTGCGCACGGCATCCAACCCCTTCAAAACCTTGATGGAATCGGCGCCGTACTCGGCTTCCGCGCCATTGGCGCTTTCGATCTGGTCGCTCATGAAAACCTGTCTGATTGATGCCGCTGGTACAGCGCCGAAAAATGGCCCCGAATCGCGCCGTTTTGATGTCCTAGATATAGGCGCAAACGGTTGCTTTTCCAAGGTTTGCGGCCATTTTGCCGGCTTGGCGAGCGACCCCGTCACGTCCGCGCGAGATGCTGGCGAGCGCATTGGGGCGTCCGACAGTGAAAGCCGTGCCGAAGCGCGGCCTCGCAAGTGTCTTTGCGGGGAGCCTCGCGCCTATCCGGCGGCACGCAACGTCTTCAGCGCCTCGCCCCATCGGGACAGTTCGTCCAGCATCGTCCTGGCGCCTCCCTGCACCTGTTCGCTCGGTTGAAATGCACGGTTCTGGTCGAGCAGCGTCGCATAGGCGAGCAGCGCCACGCCCTCCGGGATCGGCATGACGCCGACGGAGGCGAGCAATGGCTTCAAGGCCTGCGCCGCGCGCAGGCCGCCGGACACGCCGCCATAGCTGAAGATCGCCGCCGGCTTGTAGCGCCATTCATGGACCAGGTAGTCGATGGCGTTCACGATCGCAGGCGCCACGAAGTAGTTATACTCCGGCGCGACGAACACGAAGGCATCGGCGGCATCGATCGCCTTCGACCAGGCCTTGGTGTGGTCGTTCTCGTATTTGCGCAGGCGCGGATGGTGCGGCTCGTCCAGCATCGGCAAGTTGAACGCCGCGATGTCGGTCAGCACCGGCTCGAACTTGCCGTGCTCGCGGGCGAAGCCCTCCAGCCATTCGCCGAAGATTGGGCCGCCGCGTCCCGGCCGCGTGCTGCCGATGATGATGTCCAGGCGTTGCTTCACTTGGGGCTCCTTGCTTGACGGTATCCGTTGGTGACTAAAGCAAGCCTCCACCCACAACAAGCAGGCATCGGCGGACGTCGTTCACATTCCGGCGAGGCGCCGGGCCGCTCGGTCACATGGACGTCCGCTTCGTCGGACACTACATTCGGCGCTGTCAGCGGAGCACGCTTCATGGACACCAAGCCCGCCCCCTTCGTGCCGCCGGCGCCGACGCCGCGCACAAAGCCGCCTTCGACGCTGGAGATGATGCGTATCATCTACCGCAACCCGCTCGAATTATGGGGCGAGCACACTTACAACGAGCCCTGGATTTCGGTGACCGGCGTCGGCGGGCCGCTGGTGGTCGCCAATGACCCGGGCCTCATCCGCCATGTGCTGGTCGACAACGCCAGGAACTACAAGATGGCGACCGTGCGCCAGCTGGTGCTGCGGCCGATCCTGCGCGACGGGCTGCTGACCGCAGAGGGCGAGGTGTGGAGGCGCTCGCGCAAGGCGATGGCACCGGTGTTCACGCCGCGCCACATCTTCGGCTTCGCCGAGCCGATGCTGAGACGCACATTGGAGTTCGTCACCCGCTACGAGGCCGGCGGCATGACCGATGTCGCGCATGACATGACGCTGCTCACCTACGACATCCTCGCCGAAACGCTGTTTTCCGGCGAGATCGCCGGCGAGCCCGGCAGCTTCGCCAAGGAGATCGACCGCCTGTTCGAGACCATGGGCCGTGTCGACCCGCTTGACCTTCTGCGCGCGCCGGAATGGCTGCCGCGGCTAACCCGCATCCGCGGCCGCAAGACCATGGCCTATTTCCGCAATATCGTGGCCAACACAGTGAAGATGCGCGAGGAGCGGCTGAAGCGCGATCCCGATGGCGTGCCGCAGGATTTTCTCACGCTTCTGCTGCGCGCCGAGGGGCCGGACGGGCTGACCCGCGCCGAAGTCGAGGACAACATCATCACCTTCATCGGCGCCGGCCATGAGACGACCGCGCGGGCGCTGGGCTGGACGATCTATTGCCTCGCCGGGGCGCCCTGGGAGCGCGACAAGGTCGAGCGGGAGATCGACCCCGTGCTGGCGCGCGAACCGGATCCGACCAAATGGCTGGATGCCATGCCGCTCACCCGCGCCGCTTTCGAGGAGGCGCTGAGGCTCTACCCGCCGGCACCTTCGATCAACCGCGAGCCGATCGAGCCGGAGACCTGGAACGGGTTGTACATTCCGAAATACGCCGCCGTGCTGGTGATGCCGTGGGTCGTGCATCGCCACCGCAAGCTCTGGGACAGGCCGAACGCCTTCCTGCCGGAGCGCTTCCATCCGCAGAACCGCGACAGGATCGACCGGTTCCAGTACCTGCCGTTCGGCGCCGGGCCGCGCGTCTGCATCGGCGCCAGCTTCGCCATGCAGGAGGCGATCATCGCCCTGGCGATCCTGCTGTCGCGCTTCCGGTTCGACGTGACTCCTGAGACCCGGCCATGGCCGGTGCAGAAGCTCACCACGCAACCGCAGGGCGGCCTGCCGATGCAGGTCTCCCGCCGCGCCTGAGCTTTTGTCAGCGATCGGCGATAGGCCGGCGCTGCTGGAACTGGCCGGCGGCGCGAAAGCGCCAGAGATAGCTGGGCAGGATGGTGGCGATCGCCTGCGGCTGGATGCCGAGGCCGGTCAGGGTCCTGGCGGCCTTGGCGGCGTCGTCCGAAACGACGTTGTGCTCGCGCAACTGCATGACCTGGTCCTTGGTCAAGAGCGGATTGGGCAGCAGCTGCAGGATCGAGGCCTGGATGTTCGCCACCCAGAACGGCACCGGCACCAGGAGGCGGCGGCGTTCGACGACCATCAGCAGCTCTTCCATGCATTGCTTGAAGGTCAGCACCTGCGGCCCGCCGAGCTCGTAGATCTGGCCGCCCTCGATCTTGCCGTCGACCGAACGCGCCACCGCTTCGGCGACGTCGCCGACATAGACCGGCTGGAACTTGGTCTGCCCGCCGCCGATCAGCGGCAGCACGGGCGAATAACGCGCCATGTTGGCGAAGCGGTTGAAGAAACCGTCCTCCGGCCCGAAATTGATCGACGGCCGCAAGATGACGGCATCGCCGATCGTGTCGAACACGGCTTTTTCGCCGAGCGCCTTGGTGCGGGCATAGTCGGACGGCGACTTGAGATCGGCGCCGAGCGCCGAGATGTGGGTGAGGCCGGCGCCGACCGAGCGCGCGGCTTCGGCGACGGCGCGCGCCCCGAAATCGTGCACGGCGCCGAATTTCTGGCGGCCGGTCTCATGCAGGATGGCGACGAGGTTGACGACATGGTCGGCGCCCTGCACGGCGCGGTCTACCGACCAGCGCACGCGCACATTGGCCTGCACCGGCTGGATCTGGCCGACATTGCCGAGCGGCTGCACATGGCCGGCAAGGTCGGGCCGCCGGCAGGCGACCCGGATGCGGTAGCCGCGCTTGGCCAGCGCCCGCACGACATGGCGACCGACGAAGCCCGAGCCGCCGAAGACGACGACGAGCTTGGGGGTCTGCAGGATTTCGGTCATGACTGGCTCCGCGCGAGTGCTTGGCTGAAGCCGTTTCTTAATCCGTTTCTCGCCAAAGGCAAAGAGCGACCGGAGGTCGCCATTGCGTTGTTTTCGGACTTGCCCAGAATGCCCCTCCTGCTGCGTTCGAAGAAAACGCAAAACCCCGCCGAAGCGGGGTTTTCCGGGCAGCGTCCGCGCCGAAACAGGGTCCAACGAGGCGGCCAGACCTGAGACGGTATCAAGGTGGCGCGAAGCAAGCACGCACGCCCCGCCCTAAACGCTCGGCGCGGCGCCGCCAACCGCGAGCCAAACGAAGCCAACCGGACGGCTCGCGGCGTGGGATGCCCGGAGATTGGTCGTTGCAGGGCGAGAAAAGGTTCACTCGCGGAGAGGAAAATCAGGCCGAGTAACGCTCGGCGAATTCCGAAATGCGCTGCACCACCGCCCTGGACGTGGTGATGCCACGCGCCTTTGCCTTCTCGGCGGCTTCGGCGCGGGAGCGGCCGGGGATATGCACGCCATAACGCCGCCGCAGCCGGTCGAGCTGGTCCTTCATGCGCTGCTCGAATTCCGGGTCGAGCAGCTTGGGTTCGATGGCGAGAACGAAAAGTCCGGTGCCGGGGCTGTCCGGCCCGCCGGTGAACCAGGGCGCGTCGAGCGACCAGTTGGCGCCCGAAATGCCGGCCGCCAGCACCTCGACCATCAAGGCGATGTTGGCGCCGCGCTGGCCGCCGAAGGCAAGCATGGCACCCTTCATCGCCGCCGCCGGATCGGTGGTCGGGTTGCCGCTGGCATCCAGCGCCCAGCCTTCGGGGATCGTCTTGCCGTCCTCGGCCGCCTTGCGGATGTTGACGAAGGCGGTCGCGCTCGACGACTGGTCGATGACCAGCGGCGGCCCGTCGGCGGCGGGCGACGCGAAGGACATCGGATTGGTGCAATAGACCGGCTTGACCGAGCCCGAGCCGGCAAGCACCGCCGGCCCGTTGGTGGCGGCGAAGGAAACCAGCCCCTGTTCCGCCAGCCGCCCGGTGAAATAGCCGAGCGCGCCGCATGTATAGGCATTCTTTTGCGAGAAGATCGAGACGCCGAACAGTTTTGCTGCCTTGACCAGATCGTCGATCGTGCGGTCAAAGCCGGTATGGGCAAGTCCGCCACGCGCATCCGAAAGATAGACGGCGAGCGCCGGTCGGGTGATCGCCGGATCGGCGTTGCCGTCGATGCGGCCGGCTTCGAGCGCTTCCAGATAATCGATGAAATGCGACAGCCCCACCGCCGACAGGCCTTCGGCCTCCGCGGCGATGATCGAGGCGGTCAATGACTGCGCCGCTTCTTCGTTGGCGCCGGCGCCGAGCGCCGCCATCCGGCATAGGCCTGTTGCCTGGTCGAGAGTGAGTTGCATCAGGGCTGCTCCTGAGTGAGTAGAAAAGTAGGGAGTAGTCAGTAGGGGAAAACCAGCAAGGAGCCCACTGCTCACCACTCACTATTCACGACTCACTTACCCGATCTTGACCGGAATCCGTGCCTCGATCCGACTGAAGACGAAGACCAGGATGCCGGTGATCGTCATATAGATCAGCGCCAAGAGCAGCAAAGGCTCATAGGTCAGGTAGGTGTCCTGGCGCACCTTGGAGGAGACGGCGAAGATATCGATAACGCTGATCGTCGCCACCAGCGGGGTCGACTTCAGCTGCAGCACGGTCTCGCCGGTCAGCGTCGGCAGCGCCCGATAGAAGGCCTGTGGCAACCAGATGCGCCGGAAGATTTTCCAACGGCTCATGCCGAACGCGCGGGCGGCCTCCAACTGTCCGCGCGGCACGCCGGCGAAGGCGCCGCGCATCACTTCACCCTCATAGCCGGCGAAAGACAAGGTCAGCGCCACCACGCCATACGGCCAGGCCTGCCGGAGATACGGCCAAAGCCAAGATTCGCGGATCCACGGATATTGCGGAAAGATCGAGCCGAGGCCGTAATAGAGCAGCCAGAGCTGCAGGAGCAGCGGCGTTCCCCGGATGATGGTGCAGAAGACCTTCGCCGGTGCCGAGAACCAGATCGGTCCGCCTGCCTGGGCCAGCCCGAGCGGCACGGCCAGCGCAAAGCCCAGCGCGCAGGTGACGGCGAGGATCCAAAGCGCCCGCCATATGCCCATCAGGCCCATTTCCCAATATTGCGGCAGCCAGTCCCAGCGCATGAAGAAGGCGGCGCAGAGCACCAGCGCCAGCGCGATCAGGATCAGCACGATGCGGTGCGGTTTGAGCCAGATCGAGGCGCGCGCCGCCATGTTGATCGCGGAGGCTTCGGCCGACATCAGCGCGCCTCCCTGACGGAGGGCATGCCGCGCCGCGACCAGGCCTCGACGCGGCCGATGATCAGGTTGGAGAACAGCGAGAGCGCTAGATAGAGCGCGCCGGCCGCAAGGTAGAAAAGAAGGTAGGCCTTGGTCACGCCGGCCGCCTGGCGCGTTGCAAGGGTGAGTTCGAAGAAACCGACGACAGCAAGCAGCGCGGTGTCCTTGGTGGCGATGAGCCACAGATTCGCCAGGCCGGGGATGGCGAAGGGCAGCATCGCCGGCAGCGTGATGCGTCGCAGCATCAGGCCCGGCGACATGCCGTAGGCGCGGGCGGCCTCGATCTGACCTTGCGGGATGGCGAGGATGGCGCCGCGGATGACTTCGGTCGAATAGGCGCCCTGGACGAAACCCAGCACGAAAATGCCGGCCGCGAGCCCGCTGATGTCGACACGGCTGTAGCCCATCGCCGTCAGCACCTGGTTGATGAGGTCGGTGCCGGCGTAATAGAGCAGCAGGATCAACACCAGTTCCGGCACGGCGCGCACGACGGTCGTGTAGACCGCGAGCAGATCGCGCGTCACCGGGCCGCCATAGAGCTTGCCGAAGGCGCCGGCGGTGCCGATCATGAGGCCGAGGCAGGTGGCGCCGATGGCGATCTCGACCGAATGCAGCAGGCCGACCAGCAGCGTGCCGCCCCAGCCGGGCGCCACGGGCGACAGGAGTTCCATGAAGCCGGCCGCGGAGGCCGGAAGAAAGACGTCGATCAGCTTCGCCCCCGGATTGCTGGCAAGCCACCGAGGGCAAGGTCGGCGGCGCGCATGCGTGGCAAGGTCGGGCATGGCGCGGACGCCATGCCCTCACTCATTGCAAGAGGACTCAGTTCGACTGCGTGGCGCCGCCATAGATGTCGAAGTCGAAATACTTCTTCGAGATCTCGTCATATTTGCCGTTGGCGCGGATCGCCTTGATGCCGGCGTTGAATTTTTCCTTGAGCCCGGTGTCTTCCTTGCGGATACCGGCGCCGACGCCCGGTCCAAGCACCTCATCGTCCGGGGCCACCATGCCCTTCAGGTCGCAGCAGGCCTTGCCCTGGTCCGACTTCAGGAACTCGCCGAGCGCGATCGAGTCGGCCTGCACCGCGTCGATACGGCCGGCGGCCAGATCCTGGTTGGCTTCGTCCTGGGTCTGGTATTCCTTGATCTCCTGTGCGCCGGTGAAATGCTTCTTGGCGTACACGGCATGCACGGTCGAGACCTGGACGCCGATCACCTTGCCCTTGAGATCGTCCGGCGTGGAGCCGAACTTCTGGTCCTTCGGTCCGATGATCGCGGTCGGGGTGTTGTAGTACTTGTCCGAGAAGTCGATCGTCTTCTTGCGCTCGTCGGTGATCGACATGGAAGAGACGATGGCGTCGATCTTCTTGGTGGTCAGCGCCGGGATGATGCCATCCCAGGCAACCGGCGTGATGACGCAGTCGAGTTTCTCTTCGGCGCAGACGGCGTCGACGAAGTCGATCTCCCAGCCCACCCATTTGCCCGAGGCGTCGGGCGAGGTGAAGGGCGGATAGGGTTCGGCGGCGACGCCGATCTTGACCTGCTCGGCCTTGGCCGCGCCACCCATCGCCGCGACGCCGAGAAGCAGCGCGGCGGCGAATGTCTTGAGAACAGTCTTCATTTCAGGACTCCCAGTTTGTTGTTGTTCCCGGTTTTTCGCTCCGCTTGATGCCGGCACCTAGCCGACATTGCGGAGGAATTGCTTGAGCCTTTCGGATTTTGGCGCGCCGAACAGCTGTTCCGGCGGACCCTCTTCCTCGACCAGCCCGTTGTAGAGATAGACGACATGCGTCGCGACCTCGCGGGCGAACTTCATTTCATGTGTCACCAGCACCATGGTGCGCCCCTCGCGCGCCAGGTCGCCGATGACTTTCAGCACCTCGCCGACCAGTTCGGGATCGAGTGCGGACGTCGGTTCGTCGAACAGCATGACGCGCGGGTTGATCGCCAGCGCGCGGGCGATCGCGGCCCGCTGCTGCTGGCCGCCGGACAGGAAGGCCGGATAGACGTCGCGCTTCTCCGCCAGCCCGACGCGGGCAAGCAGCTTCTCGGCCTGGGCGATCGCTTCGTCGCGCTTGACGCCTAGCACATGCACCGGAACCTCGATGACGTTCTCGATCAGCGTCATATGGCTCCACAGGTTGAAATTCTGGAAGACCATGCCGAGCCTCGAGCGGATACGCTCGATCTGCCTGCGGTCGGCCGGAACGGTATGGCCGTGACTGTCGGCCTTGAGCCTGATCTCCTCGCCATTGACCCGGATGATGCCGCTGGTCGGGTTCTCCAGGCAGTTGATGCAGCGCAGCAGGGTCGACTTGCCGGAGCCGGAGCCGCCGATGATGGCAACCACCTCACCGTCGCGCGCCGACAGCGAAACGCCCTTCAGCACGTGCAACTGGCCGAATTTCTTATGCAGGTTTTCGACATGGATGGCTTCGGCGGCGCCATTCTGCGCCTTGCCTGACTGGACTGCGGCAGCGTCCGCCACGCTCACCGGGCGACCTTTCTATGGTCGAAGGCAGGTCGTCGAACGTCCATCCGGCTAATCAACATACGCTGTATTGCCCGCTCCAGACTTCAGCATGGACCCGACAGCGCGAGCCCGTCAATCCCGCTCATTACGGCACTTGCGGCCTTGTTGCGCAAGTGTATAAATAGCCTTTCATGAAATTTTCACGATTTTTTTCATCTTAAAAGGACATCGATGAGCGCTTTCGGATCACAGTCCATGGCGGCGCCGCTGCGGCGCGTGCTGATGCGGTCGGCGGCCAACGCCATGCGCGACGCCGACAGGGCTGCCTGGCACTATGGCCCGGGATTCAACCCGGCGAAGGCCGCTTCGCAGCATGCGCTCCTTGCCGAACTGGTGGCGGCTTCCGGCGCCGAAATCGAATGGATCGAGGACACGGCCGACGGCCTTTCGGATTCGGTGTTCACGCATGACCCGTCGCTGATGACCGACCGCGGCGCGCTGATCCTGTCCATGGGCAAGCCCTTGCGCGCCCGGGAGCCCTCGCTGCATGAGGAAACCTACAAGAGACTGGGCATTCCGGTCCTCGGCCGGGTCGAGGCGCCTGGTCAGGTCGAAGGCGGTGACTGCGTATGGGTGGATGCCCGCACGCTGGCGATCGGGCGCGGTGTGCGCTCCAACCAGGAAGGTATCCAGCAGGTTTCCAACCTGCTGACGCCGCTGGGCGTTTCCGTCTATGGCTTCGATCTGCCGCTGTGGCAGGGCGAAGAGGCGTGCCTGCATCTGATGTCGGTGATCAGCCCGCTGGCCGACGACCTTGCCCTGGTCTATTCGCCGCTTCTGCCGGCCCCGTTCTATCAGATGCTGAAGGCGCGCGGCATCCGGCTGGTCGAAGGCGACGCCGAAGAGTTCGCCGCTTCCAACGGCCTCAGTTTGAACGTGCTGCCGACCAGCCCGCACAAGGTCATCGCCGTTGCAGGCTTTCCCAAGACCAAAGCCGCGATGGAAGCCGCCGGCTGCACGGTTGAGATATTCGAGGCGGACGCGCTCTGCATCGCCTGCGAAGGCGGGCCGACATGCCTGACGCGGCCGATCCTGCGCCAATGAATGCGCGCCGCAAGTTCCGCCGCGAGGGCGAGGAGCGGCGGCGGCAGGACCTGATCGATGCGACGCTCGACAGCGTGGCGGAACATGGCCTTCAGGGCGCCACCTTGCGTACCATCGCCTTGCGCGCCGGCGTCACCGCCGGACTGATCCGGCACTATTTCCCCGGCAAGGAAGAATTGCTGCAGGAAGCCTATACGGCGCTGGTCGGCCGCATGACCGAACAGGCGAAAGCGGCATTGGTCATGGAAGACGCCTCTCCGCGCCAACGCCTCGCGGCTTTCGTCACCGCCAACCTCAATGCGCCGATCATCGACCAGCGGGTGTTTTCGCTCTGGGCAACCTTCCTCGGCCGCGCCGGCGCGGATCCGTCGCTCGCCCGCGCCCATCGCGAAGGCTATCTCGGCTTTCGCAACGAGGTGGAAGCGGTCGTGGCCGAAGTGCTCGCCGCCGAACGGCGCAAGCCGGACGCAAGCGGGCTGCGCCACCATGCCATAGCGATCAACGCGATCATCGACGGGCTCTGGATCGAAGGCTGCCTGGCCGGCGAGATGTTCTCGCCCGGCGAGCTGGCGGCGATCGGCATCAAGGCCGTCGAGGCCGAACTCGGCCTCGCGGCGCTGGAGCAATTCCAGGAAAAATGAGAAGCGGTTGGGTTCGGCCATTTCGCCGTAACTTTCCGTCCGCAATTGCATGAGAAACAAAAGGAAGGAAATGCGATGACCACCATCGGCGAAGCGCTCATCACCCTGCTCGAAGCGCATGGCGTCGACACCGTCTTCGGCATTCCAGGCGTGCATACGGTCGAGCTCTATCGCGGCCTGGCGCGCTCGAAGATCCGCCACGTCACGCCGCGCCACGAGCAGGGGGCAGGCTTCATGGCCGATGGTTATGCGCGCGCCGGCAGCCGGCCGGGCGTCGCCTTCGTCATCACCGGACCGGGGCTGACCAACACCATCACCGCCATGGGCCAGGCGCGCGCCGATTCTGTGCCGATGCTGGTGATCTCCGGCGTCAACGCAACCGATACGCTGGGCAAGGGCTTGGGCTTCCTGCATGAACTGCCGGACCAGCGCGGCATGATGGAAAAGGTCGCGCTGTTTTCCGAGCGTGTCACCGAAGCCGGGCAGCTGCCGGGCGCTCTCGCCCGCGCCTTCGCGCTGTTTTCGTCGGCGCGGCCGGGGCCGGTTCATATCGAGATTCCCACCGATGTGATGGTCAAGCCCGCCGACGGCATAGCGGCGGCGCTGAGCAACGCGGCGCCACCGGTGCCGGACGCCGCGGCGGTCGCTGAAGCGGCGAAGCTAATCGGGGCCGCCAGCCGACCGCTGATCCTCTCGGGCGGCGGCGCCAGGAAGGCCGATGCGGCGCTGCGGCGCCTGGCCGAGACGCTTGGCGCTCCGGTCGTCGAGACCGCCAATGCGCGCGGCCTGCTGCATGGCCATCCGCTGTGCGTGCCGGCGAGCCCCAGCCTCAAGGCCGTGCGCGCGCTGATGGCGGATGCCGACCTGGTGATCGCCGCCGGTACCGAATTCGGCCCGACCGACTATGACGGCTATGGCGACGGCGGCTTCGTGCTGCCAAAGAACCTGATCCGTATCGATATCGGCGCCGACCAGATCGCGCGCCGGCCGGTGACGGTCGGCATCCAGGCCGATTGCGCCGACGGGATCGAGGCTCTGCTTGCGGCGATCGGGCTCGGCCATGCTGCGGCAAGCGATGGCGAGGCTCGTGCGGCCGCCGCGCGGAAGGCAGCGCTAGCCGAATTGAAGCCCGACTATCTGGCGCAGGTTCACGCCGTGGAAACGATCCGCGACGCGCTGCCGGGCGCCATCATCGTCGGCGACTCGACCCAGCCGATCTATGCCGCCAATCTCTATTACGACCACGACCGTCCCGGCGGCTGGTTCAACGCAGCGACGGGCTTCGGCGCGCTGGGTTACGGTCCACCGGCCGCGATCGGGGCGGCGCTTGCGGTGCCCGAGGCGCCGGTGGTGTGCCTCACCGGCGATGGCGGCTTCCAGTTCACCTTGCCGGAGATCGGCGCCGCGCTCGACGCCGAAGCGCCCGTGATCTTCGTCGTCTGGAACAACCGCGGCTATCGCGAGATCGAGACCTCGATGCTCGATGTCGGCGTCGAGCCGGTCGGCGTCTCACCGGCTCCGCCGGATTTCTGCAAGCTCGCCGAGGCCTACGGCATCGAGGCCGAGCGGCTGGCCGGGACCGGTGGTCTTGCCGAGGCGCTGAGGCGCGCCCGGGCGGCAGGCGAGCCGCGCGTCATCGAAATCACCGTCGACTGAAGACTGGCACGTCTGCCGGTAGGCCCGTTCCGGCGCCGGCAGATTGATGTCGCCTGCCAAGTTCCGACGCATGCAAAGACGCTGCGCCTGCCATGTCGATATTTCAATTGAGTGACGACGCGAAAGGCGCGACGTTCGAGACTGGGGCGGCATAACCCAAGATATAATCAAAAAAATGACAGGAGCGGTCGAAGGATGACGGAAACGCTTAATGGCAGGCATGTCGTGGTGACGGGCGGTACTGGGGCGCTCGGCGGCGCGGTTGTCGGCAGATTGCTGGAGCAAGGCGCGATCTGCCACGTGCCCAATGCCCATGCGGCGGCCCCGCCGCATTTTCCTTACGCAGCCCATGCCAGCGTGCATCTGGCGCATAATGTCGACCTGTCGGATTCGGCCAAGGTCGAGGCCTTCTACCATCAGGTGCCCGCGCTCTGGGCCTCGATCCACCTTGCAGGCGGCTTCACCATGGCGCCGGTGGAAAAGATCGAGTCGGCTTCCTTCGCCGAGATGATGGAGACCAACGCCCGCACGGCCTTCCTGTGCAGCCGCGCCGCGGTGCGCTCGATGCTGGAGTCCAATACGGCCGGCCGCATCGTCAATGTCACCGCGCGCGCCGGTCTCGACCCGAGGCGCGGCTCCGGCATGGTCGCCTATGCCGCGAGCAAGGCGGCGGTCGCGGCGATGACGGTGGCCATGGCTGAGGAACTGAAGCACAAGGGCATCCTGGTCAACGCCGTGGCGCCCTCGACGCTCGACACGCCTGCCAATCGCGCCGACATGCCCGATGCCGATTTCGCCAAATGGGTCAGTCTCGAAGCCGCGGCGGAAGCGATCGCCTATCTCGCCTCGCCCGCCAACCAGGCCATGAGCGGCACGCTGGTTCCGTTGTACGGCCGGGCCTGAACTCGATATCCCGACAAAAGAAAAACCCGCCGGATCGCTCCGGCGGGTTTTTGCTGTTCGTCAGTTGAAGAGCCTGGCTCAGTTGCCCTGCTTCTTCAGCGCCGCGCCCAGGATATCGCCCAGCGAGGCGCCGGAGTCGGTCGAGCCGTATTGGGCGACCGCTTCCTTTTCCTCGGCGATTTCCAGCGCCTTGATCGAGACCTGCAGCTTGCGGGTCTTCTTGTCGAAGGCGATGACGCGGGCATCGACCTTCTGGCCGACGGTGAAGCGCTCGGGGCGCTGCTCGTCGCGGTCGCGCGAAAGGTCCGAACGCTTGATGAAGGTCTCGATGCCGCTGTCGACCAGCCGCACGTCCAGACCGCCATCCTTCACGCCGATGACCTCGCAGGTGACGACGGCGTTCTTGCGCAGTTCGCCGCTGTTGGCCGCTTCGCCGACAGTGTCACGGGCCAGCTGCTTGATGCCGAGCGAGATGCGCTCCTTCTCGATGTCGACGTCGAGCACCTGCGCCTTGACCACGTCGCCGCGATTGTACTCTTCGATGACCTGCTCGCCCGGACGGGTCCAGTCGAGGTCGGAAAGGTGCACCATGCCGTCCACGTCGCCTTCCAGGCCGATGAACAGGCCGAACTCGGTCTTGTTCTTGACCTCGCCCTCGACCTGGCTGCCGACCGGATGGCTCGAGGCGAAAGCCTGCCACGGGTTTTCCAGCGTCTGCTTGAGGCCGAGCGAGATGCGGCGCTTGGCCGGATCGACCTCGAGCACCACCACGTCGACTTCCTGCGTCGTCGACAGGATCTTGCCGGGGTGCACGTTCTTTTTCGTCCACGACATTTCCGAAACGTGGATGAGGCCCTCGATGCCCGGCTCCAGCTCGACGAACGCGCCGTAGTCGGTGATGTTGGTGACGGTGCCCTTGATCTTCTTGCCGATCGGGAACTTGGTGCCGATATCCGACCACGGATCCGACTCGAGCTGCTTCATGCCGAGCGAGATGCGGTGGGTTTCCTGGTTGATGCGGATGATCTGCACCTTGACCGTCTGGCCGATGTTGAGGATCTCGGTCGGATGGTTGACGCGGCGCCATGCCATGTCGGTGACATGCAGCAGGCCGTCGATGCCGCCGAGGTCGACGAACGCACCGTAGTCGGTGATGTTCTTGACCACGCCTTCGACCACCTGGCCTTCCTCGAGGTTCTGCACGATTTCCGAACGCTGTTCGGCGCGGCTCTCCTCGAGCACGGTGCGGCGCGACACCACGATGTTGCCGCGGCGGCGATCCATCTTGAGGATCTCGAAGGGCTGCGGGTTGTGCATCAGCGGGGTGACGTCGCGGATCGGGCGGATATCGACCTGGCTGCGCGGCAGGAACGCCACGGCGCCGTCGAGGTCGACGGTGAAGCCGCCCTTGACCTGGTTGAAGATGACGCCTTCGACGCGCTCACCCTTGGTGAACTTCTCTTCGAGACGCACCCAGCTCTCCTCGCGGCGAGCCTTCTCGCGCGACAGCATGGCCTCGCCAAGCGCGTTCTCGATGCGCTCGACATAGACTTCGACGGTGTCGCCGACCTTGAGGGAGGATTCCTTGCCCTTGGCGCCGAATTCCTTCAGCGGCACGCGGCCTTCGACCTTGAGGCCGACATCGATGATGGCCATGTCCTTTTCGATCGCGGTGATCGTGCCCCGGACAACCTGACCCTCGCCGGAATGGCCGGCGGTGAATGATTCTTCGAGCATGCTCGCGAAATCGTCGCGAGACGGATTAGCAGCTGACATTGTTTCTCCTGGAATGCTCCGCTTCTGTCGCGGAGCGGGCGCCGTGGGTTAGCGTTGCGTGAGCCTGCCGGCGTTCCGGGCTGAAGAGCCCTTGGCCGCTGTTCAGGCGGCAAGTCCGGCGCATGAAGAATGCTGGCAGGCTGGTTCGTGCCCGATATGGGTATTTTCGCCGCCAACGGCAATCGAAAAACCTGATCAGGCCTTGTTTCTCTTGGCAAGGACGTCGTCAACGATCGCCATCGCCGCCAGAAACGCGGCTTCTATAGCCATTTCGCTGGTATCAAGCAAGTGCGCGTCGGCAGCCGGCTTGAGCGGCGAGTCGGCGCGGCCCATGTCGCGCTCGTCGCGGCGCTGGATATCGGCGAGGATTTCGCCGAAATCGGCCGTGCCGCCCATGCTCTCGATTTCGTTCAGCCGGCGTCGCGCCCGCACCTCGGCGCTGGCGGTCACATAGAGTTTTATCTCGGCGTCGGGGCAGACGACGGTGCCGATGTCGCGGCCGTCGAGCACCGCGCCCGGCGGCATCTTTGCGAAGTCGCGCTGCTTTTCGACCAGGATGCGCCGGACCGACGGGATGACGGCCACTTTCGAGGCGGCTTCGCCCACCGCATGCGCCGACAGCACCGAACGGTCGAGCCGCGTCAGGTCGACCTGGCGCGCCGCGGTTTCCGCCGCCGAGACATTGTCGAGCGGCAGCCCGACCTGCAGCAGCGCATGGGCGACTGCGCGATAGGTCAGCCCGGTGTCGAGCAGGTTCAGCCGGTAGTGGTCGGCCAGCCGCCGGGCCAGCGTGCCCTTGCCGGCCCCGGCGGGACCGTCGATGGCGATGGTGAAGGTCGAGGTCATTCGATGCCTTGACGCAAGCGCCTTGCGCCACTGGCGGTCGAATTCGGCCGCTGTGACCGGCAAGGCCTCGAAATCAGGATCCGAGTTGATCTCTTCGATATCGGGAAAGCCTTCGGTGGAATTTCGTGTCCCTCCGATTTCAAGGTCGTCTGATCCGTCCGGGGCATCACCGCGAATGGCGAAGCCAACCGACCCATCAGCATAGAACTCTATTGTCCGGTTTTGGAAATTGTCGTCTGCGATTTCATACCAGAGGTGAGATGGCTCTTCCGCGATCTCATGCTTCCAGTGAACGTAGACGTATTTCATACAATCTCCGCGCCCAGCCCCTTCATCAGTCCCATGAACTCCGGAAAACTCGTCGCGATCATCGCCTGGTCGTCGATCGTCACCGGCTTCTCGGTCGCCAGCCCCATGACGAGAAAGCTCATGGCGATGCGGTGGTCGAGATGCGTCTGCACGGTCGTGTCCTGGCCATTCGGATGGCCGCCCAGGCCCTTGCCGCCTGGCCTGCCGCGCACGGCAAGCGAAGCTTCGCCTTCCGTGCAGTCGACGCCGTTGAGCTTCAGCCCGTTGGCGACCGCCGACAGCCGGTCGGATTCCTTGACCCGCAATTCCTCCAGCCCCTGCATCAGCGTCTCGCCCTCGGCGAAGCTCGCGGCAACCGCCAGGACCGGGTATTCGTCGATCATCGACGGCGCCCGCTCCGGCGGCACGGTGACGCCTTTCAGTTCGGAATAGCGCACGCGCAGGTCCGCCACATCCTCGCCGCCGGCATTGCGCGGGTTGAGGGTGTCGATCCGGCCGCCCATTTCCTGCAGCGTCAGCAAAAGCCCGGTGCGGGTCGGGTTCATCAGCACGTTTTCGATCGTGATGTCGGAGCCCGGCACGATGAGTGCCGCGACCAGCGGGAAGCCGGCCGAGGAGGGGTCGCCCGGCACCGCGATGGTCTGCCCGGTGAGCTTGCCCTGGCCTTCGATGAAGATATGGCGCACGCCGCGCTCGTCGGCCTCGACGCTCAGATTGGCGCCGAAGCCTTTGAGCATCTTTTCGGTATGGTCGCGCGTCATCACCGGCTCGATAACGGTGGTGATGCCGGGCGTGTTGAGGCCGGCGAGCAGCACCGCCGACTTCACCTGCGCGGAAGCCATCGGCACGCGGTAGGTGATGGGGGCTGCGTGCTTCGGCCCGTGCAGCGTGATCGGCATGCGGTCGCCGGGCGCTGCCTTCAGCACCTGCACGCCCATCTGGCGCAGCGGGTCGAGCACGCGGCCCATCGGCCGGCCGGAAAGCGAGGCGTCGCCGATGAAGGTGGTCTCCATGTCATAGGTGCCGACCAGCCCCATGGTGAGGCGCGAGCCGGTGCCGGCATTGCCGAAATCGAGCGGGCCTTCCGGCTGCAGCAGCGCGCCGTTGCCGGTACCGCGGATCACCCATTCGGCGCCCTTCTTTTCGACATGCGCGCCCATTGCCTTCATGGCGGCGCCCGTGCGCATCACGTCCTCGCCTTCGAGCAGGCCGGTGATGCGGGTCTCGCCGGAGGCGAGGCCGCCGAACATGAAGGAGCGATGCGAAATAGATTTGTCGCCCGGCACGCGCGCTGTGCCGGCAAGGGCAGGGGATTTGCGGGCCGTGGCTGGCTTAGCGGCGGCGGAGTGAGACATCCTTGTCTTCCAAATGAAATGCCGGCTGGCCGGCTCGGTTCGTCATGGTGCGGCGGTCTCGTATCACGGTGCGTTGCAATGGTCATCCCCTTGTGCGAGGCCTTCGAATACGAGCATTTTACAATGCCGGCTTTTGGCTTTGACAGCGCTCAAAACTGCGGTTATGGGGACCACTCTTTTATTGACGAGGCCTACTGTGGCAAAAGCTGAACTTGGCACCAAGCGTGTCGACCCCGAAACGGGTCGGAAATTCTACGATCTCAACAAGGACCCGATCGTCTCGCCTTATACCGGCAAGAGCTATCCACGCTCCTATTTCGACGAAGGCAAGATTTCCGCCGTCGAGGAAGATGAGGAAGTCGCCGAGAAGGAAGTGGACGCCGACGAAGAGGAAGGCGCCGAAGTCGTCTCGCTCGAGGAGGCAGATGACGAGGCCAAGGGCGGCGCAGACGACCTTCCCGATCTTGGCGATGATGAAGAAGATGTCGATCTCGGCGACGATGAGGACGACACCTTCCTTGCCGACGAAGAGGAAGAGGACGATGACGTCGCCGATATGATCGGCGTCGGCGACGACGATGACGAAGTCTGATTTCGTTTGCCGGCCATTTTGGCCTGTGACGAAAAAGCGGCTTTTCAAGGCTTGATCTTGACCGAAGGCGGCGCTAGAAGCCGCCAGCACTAAACAACGGCGCGGTTCCCGACCGCGCCGGATCTCTTCGCCGGAAACGGCGCCGGCTGACTGCCGGGAGTGGGGCCATAGCTCAGTTGGGAGAGCGCTTGAATGGCATTCAAGAGGTCGTCGGTTCGATTCCGATTGGCTCCACCAAACAGTCCTTCTTCGATCATGGTTTCCGGGCAGCGGAAAATAGTCCGGCTTTTCCCAGCCTAGCGCAGCGTTTCGCGAAACGCCCCAGACGAGGGCGCGAGATTTCGCGGTCTTCTCGTCGGCGATCCAACGCGTCATTTCGAAGGTGTGATAGAAATCTGTTGACAGCGAATATTGCTTTGTGAAACGGTGAGAACGTTCTCAGAGAACGTTCTCACCGCAGCTGCGACCTTACCTTGGGAGGGGGTATGAGCACCGACGAGACCCGGCTAGCCGTCCGCATCGCCAAGATTGCGAAGTCCTACGGGCCGACCGTCGCGCTCGATTCCGTTTCCATCGACCTGCGTCCGGGCGAAGTCCATGCACTGCTGGGCGAGAACGGCGCCGGCAAGTCGACGCTGGTGAAGATACTCAGCGGCGTGGTGAAGCCGGACGGCGGATCGATGTCGATCTTAGGCTCGCCCTATACGCCGCACGGCATCGTCGATGCGCGGACACAAGGCGTGGCGACCGCTTTCCAGGAACTCAGCCTGCTGCCCAACCTCAGCATCGCCGAAAATCTGATGCTGCCGAAAATGCCCAGGGGCATGCTCGGCTTCGCGTCGCACCGCACGGCCATGGCTTCCGCCGGCAGGATCCTCCGGGATTATGGCCTCGCGCATTTCGATCCCGACACGCCGGCGGGCGTGCTTTCGCTGTCGGACCGCCAGCGGCTCGAAATCGTGCGCGCCTTCACCCATGCCGCGAAACTTTTGATCCTCGACGAGCCGACGGCGGCGCTGGCCGACGTCGAATGGCTGTTCGAGCTCGTGCGCCGGCAAAAGTCCCTGCAGACCGCCATCCTCTACATTTCCCATCGTCTCGGCGAAGTGCGCAGCTTGTGCTCGCGCGCCACCATCCTGCGCAATGGCCGCAGCATCGGCACCGTCGAGCTTTCGGGCGCCTCGGACGAGAACATCTTCGAGATGATGGTTGGCCGCAGCGCGCGCGAGACCGTGAACGCGTTGCCCGCAGCCGGCGATGCTGCGCCCATCGCGCTCGGCGTCACGGGCCTCTCGGGCGGCATCCTGAGCGACGTGTCGTTCAATGTCAGGCAGGGCGAGATCGTCGGCATCGCCGCGCTCGAGGGGCAGGGCCAGCGCGACCTGTTCAGGACGCTGGTCGGACTTACCAAGGCCAAGGCCGGAAGCGTCGAGATCGACGGCGTGCGCGCTCAGATCGCCAGCCCGGGTGCCGCGCTGCATTTCGGCAACGGCCTCGCCTACCTGCCCGAGGACCGCAAATCGGAAGGTATCCTCGCGGGCCTCACCACGGCCAGCAACATGGTGCTGCCGATCATCTCCCGGATCGCGCGGGGCGGCATCGTGTGGCCCGCCGGTGAGCGTCGCGTCGCGCGGGAAACCGCCGCCGCGGTCGACCTGCAGGAGCGTTACCTGCATTTCAAGATCGACGAACTGTCCGGCGGCAACCAGCAGAAAGCGCTTCTGGCGCGCGTCATCATGACCGGCGCGCGCACCTTGCTGCTGTTCGATCCGACGCGCGGGGTCGATGTCGGAACCAAGCAGTCGATCTACGAGGCGATCCGCAAATTCACCGCCGATGGCGGCTCCGTGCTTTTCTATTCGTCTGAACTGCCGGAACTGGTGCACCTCGCGCATCGCTGCATCGTGCTCTATAGCGGCCGTATCTTCGCCGAATATCAGGGCGACGCGATCGACGAGCAGACGATCGTCGGCGCGCTGATCGGCCATGCTCGGGGCGCGAAGACGGGAGTGGCGGCATGAGCGCGATCGCGGCAAACCCGGCGCCCCGCCGCTCGCCTTTCTGGCGCGCCGTCATCAGCGGCACCGGCATCGTCGCGCTGATCTATGTGCTGCTTTACGCGCTCTATGCGTTCTGGCAGCCCGATGCGCTCTCGGTCTACACATTCACCGACCTCGTCAACAATTCGACACCGCTGGCGCTCGCGGCGGCGGGTGAGACGCTGGTCGTCATCAGCCGCGGCTTCGACCTGTCCGTCGCGGGCGTCGTCTCGCTGACCAACGTGCTGATGGCCGTCTATCCGCTCGACGGCCCGGGCGGAGCGTTGATCAGCCTCTTGATGTGCTGCGCGACCGGCGCCTTCGTCGGCATGATCAACGGCATTCTGGTTGCAAGGCTCGGGCTTCAGACCATCGCCGCGACGCTGGGCACAATGATCGTCTGCCAGGGGCTGGCGCTCGTTATTCTCGACGCGCCGGGCGGCATGGTCGCCGACTTCGTCACCTATACTTTGACCGATACGCTCTTCGGCGTCGTTCCGATCGCCGGCCTGTTCCTGGTCGCCGCCGTCATGGCGTGGCTGGCCTTCCGGCGAACCAACACCGGCATCGGCCTCTATGCGATCGGCGCCGACGAGCAGTCGGCCCGTTTCTCAGGCATTGCCGTCTTCGGCGTTCGCATCACCGCCTTCGTCGGCGCCGGCATCCTCTACGGCGTCGCCGGCTTCATGCTGAGCGCCCAGACCGCGACCGGCAATCCGACCGCGGGCACGCCGTTCTTGATGCTTACCTTCGCCGCCGTGGCGCTCGGCGGCACGCCGCTCAGCGGTGGCCGCGGCAGCCTCGTCGGCTCGATCCTCGGCGCCGGCACGCTGATGCTGCTGCAGAAGGTGCTGTTCTCGGGCGGTGTGTCGTCCTTCTACACCGGCATCTTCCAAGGCTTCGTGCTGGTGCTTGCGATCGTCTTCGGCAACACGGTGGCGCGCCTGCTCAAGAAGGACGAAGCCCGGTGAACGCGCACAAGGACATAGCGATGCCTTTCGACGCCTCCTCCGACCAGCGCGGCAGGCAGAAGCTCGACCGAGAAACGGTGAACACGCTTGTCGTGTTCGGCCTGAGCATCGTGCTCGTGGTGTGCTCGCGCTTCATCAGCCCGGCCCTCGGTTCTTGGAGCCAAGTGCTCACGGTGCTGATCCTCGCCTCGTTCCTGATCATCCTGTCCTTCGGCCAGGGCCTCGTCATCCTGATCGGCGGACTGGATCTCTCCATCCCTGCCCTGATCACGCTCGGCGGCGTCCTCACGACGACCTGGATCGGCACGGGCGACGCCGGCGTCTGGTATATGCTGCCCGCCATCCTGGTCATCTGCGCCCTCGTCGGCGCGGTCAGCGGCATCGGCACCGTCTGGCTGAAGGTGCCGCCCTTCATCATGACGATGGCGACGTCGATCGTCGTCGCTTCGGTGGCGCTCGGCTATACCAGCGGCACGCCGCGCGGCGGTTCGCCATCGGCCTTGTTATGGCTGATGAAGGCGTGGTTCCTCGGCGTGCCGGTGGTCATCTACTTCACCCTCGCCTTCATCCTGTTCGGCTGGCTCCTGCAGAACTTCACCGCGCTCGGTCGCCGGCTCCGCGCGCTCGGCACCAACAGGAACGCCGCGCTCATCGCCGGCGTCAGCGTCAACCGGCTCGAGCTCGTGCCCTACGCGATCAGCGCGGCCTGCGCCGGCTTCGTCGGCATGATGCTGGTCGGCTATTCGAACGGCGCGACGCTCAGGATGGGCGACAGCTACATGCTGCCCTCGATCGCCGCTGTCGTGATCGGCGGCTCCTCGATCCTCGGCGGCAACGGAACCTTCATCGGCACCGTGGGCGGCGCAATCCTTCTGACCACGCTCGGCACGATGATCTCGGCCATCGGCCTCAGCGAGGGATGGCGCACCATCATCGAGGGCGCGATCATCGTCGGGGCGCTGCTGGTGCTGCGGGGCGAGTTCCTGACCCACATCGGAAATCGGATGCTGACACGAAGGAAATGACCATGCGCCTGCATGCCAATGCTTGTTGCCCAATTGTGAGAACGTTCTCACAAGCTCTGGTCCGGCACCTGAAAGGGCCAAATTCCAAAGGGAGGTTGATGGAAATGAAGCTGTTAAGAAGACTAGGACTGGCCGCGTCGCTGACGCTTGCCACCACTGCGGGCGTTGCGATGGTCGTCGACCACGCAGACGCGCAGGACAAGAAGCTCAAGGTCTATCTGTCGTTGAGCTACAGCGGCAATTCGTGGCAGTCGGAGGCCGCCAACATCGTCAAGGCGCTGGCGCAGACGCCGCCCTACGACAAGACGGTGGAGCTCAAGGAGGTCATCTCCGGCACCGATCCGCAGGCGCAGATCTCCGCCTATGAAAGCATGATCCAGGATGGCGCCGACGGCATCATCAGCTTCCCGATCTCGTCGACGGCGCTGAACCGCACCATCCATCGCGGCTGCCAGAAGGGCGTGCTCTTCTTCATGTACGACGCGACGGTGACCGAGCCGTGTGCCTACAACGTCAGCTACATCACCGCCGGCTTCGGCGAGAACACCGCCCAGGCGCTGGTCAACATCCTCGGCGGCAAGGGCAACATCTTCCTGAGCCGCGGCGTCCCGGGCAACTCGGTGGACAAGCGCCACACCGACGGCGCGATGCACATCTTCAACCAGTATCCGGGCATCAAGGTGGTCGCGGAATACTATTCCTACTGGGATGACCGCACCACGCAGCAGGAGACTGCCAAGGCGCTCGCCGCGCATCCGGATGTCGACGGCATCTGGGCCCAGGCCGGCGAATACGGCGCGATCCAGGCGCAGCTCGACAAGGGCAACAAGCTGGTGCCGATGACCGGCGAGAATTCCGACGGTTTCCGCCTCGGCCTGGCCGATCCGAAGATGCAGGGTATGGGCCTCAAGGGCGTTTCGGCCGGCTCGCCGCCCGCTACCTCCGGCTATGCTTTCAAGCTGATGATGGAGATCCTGACCAAGAAGCGCGAGCTGAAGCCGATGAACATCGAGTACCCCCTACCATGGGTGCCGGCCGATCAGGTCAAGCCCTGCAAGGGCGACACCTTCGCCGACGGCTGCAACGTCTTCCCGTCCGACAAGGTGCCGTCCTCCTTCGTCACCGAGGTCTTCAATCCCGAGCTTCTGCCGGAACTGTCGCTGCAGTCGGCGCTGGAGGGCAAGCCGACACCGGGTGCGACCATCCAGCCGCTGCCGGCGGATGTGAAGCAGGCGCCCGACGCGCCCGGCATCAACTGCGCGACGTGCAAGGCCCCGGCCGACGAATACAAGCTCACCAAGATCGAGCCGACGGTTAAGCCCTGACGATCAGCAATGCGACAGATGGACGGCATCCTGCCGTCCATCTCACCCAAGACAAGGATGAGAAAATGCCGACCTTTCTGAAGCGGGGCAGGGATCCCGAGGCTATCGCCCAGGGCGACGCGGTTGTCCGCACGACCGTCGAGACGATCCTCGCCGATATCGAGAAACGGGGCGACGCCGCCGTCCGGGAACTGTCGGAGCGTTTCGACAAATGGTCGCCGCCGAGCTTCCGGCTGAGCGACCGCGATATAGAAGAGGCCATTTCCAAAATCTCGGCGAGGGACCTGGAGGACATCCGCTTCGCCCAGGCGCAGGTCCGCAATTTCGCCGAGAAGCAGCGCGCCTGCCTGCAGGACCTCGAGGTGGAAACCCTGCCCGGTGTCGTCCTTGGCCACAAGAACATCCCCGTCGAGACGGTCGGCTGCTACGTGCCGGGCGGCAAATATCCGATGGTCGCCTCCGCGCATATGAGCGTGGTTACCGCAAGGGTCGCCGGCGTGAAGAAGATCATCGCCTGCGCGCCGCCTTTCCAGGGCGGGCCGCATCCGGCGATTGTCGCCGCCATGCATATGGGCGGCGCCGACGAAATCTACGTTCTGGGCGGCATCCAGGCCGTCGGCGCCATGGCGCTCGGAACCGAGACCATCGGGCGTGTCGACATGCTTGTCGGCCCCGGCAACGCCTTCGTCGCCGAGGCCAAGCGCCAGCTCTACGGCCGCATCGGTATCGACCTGTTCGCCGGCCCGACCGAAACGCTGGTGATCGCCGACGACAGCGTCGACGGCGAGATCTGCGCGACCGACCTGCTCGGCCAGGCCGAACACGGCCCGACGAGCCCGGCGGTGCTTCTGACCAATTCCGAGAAGCTGGCGCGCGACACCATGGCGGAGATCGAGCGCCAGCTGAAGGTGCTGCCGACGGCCGAGATCGCCGCCAAGGCCTGGGCCGACTACGGCGAGGTGATCGTGTGCGAATCCTACGAGGAGATGGTCGCGGAAGCCGACCGGATCGCCTCCGAGCACGTGCAGGTGATGACGCGAGATCCCGACTACTTCTTGAACAACATGCGCAACTACGGCGCGCTGTTCCTGGGGCCGCGCACCAATGTCGCCTATGGCGACAAGGTCATCGGCACCAATCATACGCTGCCGACCAAGAAGGCGGCCCGCTACACCGGCGGTTTGTGGGTTGGCAAGTTCATCAAGACCTGCACCTATCAGCGCGTCCTGACCGACGAAGCGAGCGCCATGATCGGCGAATATTGTTCGCGTCTGTGTGTCCTCGAGGGATTCTACGGACATGCCGAGCAGGCCAACATACGGGTCCGCCGCTACGGAGGTCGCAACGAGGCCTAAGGCAGCGCGCCAACGGAGTTTTCATGTCGATCGTCGCCCGTAACAAGAACAGCAAGCCCCGCGTGACCGTTAAGGATCTGGCGCGGGATCTGGGCATGTCTGTTTCGACCGTCTCCAGGGCTTTTCACGCCGATGCGGTGATCGCCAAGGACACGCGGGACGTGGTGCTGAACCGCGCGCGGGAGATCGGCTATTCGCCGAACCCCTTCGCGCGCAGTCTCATCACCAAGAAGACGCGCATCGTCGGCGTGGTCGTCGCCGACATCACCAACCCGTTCTATCCGGAAGTGCTGACCCGGCTCACCACCGAACTGCGGGCCATCGACATGAATGTGATGCTGGTCGCGGCGGACCAGTCGGGCGAGGTCGACCAGGCGCTGCGCCTCCTCCTCAACTACCAGCCGGACCTCGCCATCATTCTCGCGGCGACCTTGTCCTCGGAAGCCGCGCAGGAGTGCCGCAAGGCCGGCACGCCGGTGATCTTCTTCAACCGGCTGTCGGCCGACGACCATGCCTTCGGCATCTCCTGCGACAACATCCTCGGCGGCCGCAGCATTGCCGACTATCTGGTCGACACCGGCCACCGGCGCCTGGCCTACATCGCCGCGCTGGCGGATGCCTCGACCAATGTCGCCCGTCACCGCGGCTTCAGCGAGCGCGCGGTCGAACGGGGTCTTGCCGCTCCCGTCGTCATCGAGGCGGGGCAGTTCAGCTACCATGCCGGCTACGAGGCCGCCCGCAAGCTGCGCGATCTCAAGGAGATGCCCGACGGCGTGTTCTGCGCCAACGACATTCTCGCCATCGGCTTCCTCGATGGGGTGCGGCGCGAGCTTGGCCTTGGCGTGCCGGACGACATCTCGATCGTCGGCTTCGACGACATCGAGATGGCCCACTGGCCCTCGCACGGGCTGACCACGGTCCAGCAGCCGATCGAAAAGATGTTGGAGGCGACGATCTCGCTGGCCAGGGAGCTTGGCACGAATGCCGGACGCGAGCCAGTCGTGCAGATGATCCCGCCGGGCGCCGTGATCGAGCGCGCGACGACGCGTCGGAGGCATGATGGCTGACCTGTCCGCCAAGCGGTTCTTCGAGCGCGCGGTCACCGTCCACCGCTACGATTGCGAGCTGATCATGCCGCCGCCATCGGGCGCCGAAAGCGCGGAAACCAAGCAGACCATCGAGAACGATCCTGCGGCCAACGAGGCCGTCGTCCGCTACGTGGTCGCCACCCGTCCCGTCTATGACGGCCTGCGCAGGTTGATCGGGCAGGTCGCCGGCCTACTCATCCTGGCCGAGGCCGGCGGCCGCCGCGATGTGCTCGACCTGCCGGATATCCTTGCGGCGCGCGAGCGCTGGGCCGAGGTCGAGCAGCGCCTGGGCGTCTTGCAGGCGCCGGGCGGCCTGGAAGGCCATCTCGCCCGCCTGGAGACCGCGCACGCGACGCTCGGCGAAGTGCTGGACGATTTCGGTCTGGCCCGGCTGCAACGCGACTGGCAGCAGCATCTCGACCGGGCGGGAGACAGGGTCAAGCACGCCTATGCCTGGCTGCAGGCGGCGTCGGAACCGCGCGCCGGCATGACGCCGGTCGACTTCAATCATGCCTGCTGCAGTTGTGCACAGCGTTGGCGATATCAGGGAGGAAACGATGGGCCAATATTCGATCTGGGTGCTTGAGTACAGCTACGTCACCAGCTACCACAAGAGCGGCGTGCTCTACGGCGCCCACAACCAGGGCTACGTCAAGCTTCCCTATTGCTATGCGCTGATCAAGGGCAACGGCCACGTCGCCATGGTCGATGTCGGCTACAACAACAAGGACTACGGCAAGCATCTCGGCGACAAGTTCGGCGTCGAGAACTGGCGCTCGCCCGAGACCGTCCTCGGCGAGATCGGCCTGTCGCCGAAGGACGTCGACACGGTCTTCGTCACGCACGCCCACTTCGACCATTTCGGCAATGTCGAGGACTTCCCCAAGGCGACCTTCTACATCCAGGAGAAGGAGATCGCGAAATGGGTCTGGGCGATGTCGCTGCCGGACCGCATGCGCTGGATGAACGTCGCCGTCGACCCGGGCGATATCGTGCGCGGCGTCGACCTTGCCCGCCAGAAGCGGCTGGTGACGCTCGATGGCGCCAGGCAGGACGTGCTGCCGAATGTCGATCTCAATCCCGCCTTCGACAGCCACACCTATGGTTCGATGTGGGTCACCGTGCGCAACGGCAAGGAAGACACCTGGGTGCTGGCGGGCGATCTGGTCTATGTCTTCGACAATATCGAGGGCTCGGGAGCGGCCGTCGATGTCGAGACGCTCTATGTCCCGGTGGGGCTTGCCGTCGGCAGCCAGACCAATCTCGTGCTGGCGACCGAGGAGATGATGAAGCAGGTGAACTACGAGGCGCGCCGCGTCATTCCCATCCACGAAGAGCGGCTGAAGGACCGTTTCCCGTCGCGCATCACCAAGGATGGCCTGCGCATCACTGAAATCTGCCTCGCGGACGGCGAGAAATCGCGGGTGCAGTAATGGAGGCAATCCGCAAGGTCGCCATCGTCGGGGCGGGGCTTGTCGGCCGCGGCTGGTCGATCGTCTTCGCCCGGGCCGGGCATGACGTGGTCGTCTATGACGGCAGCGCCGAGACCCGCGCAGCGGTGATCGACAGGATCCGCGCCAGTCTCGCCGACATGCAGGAAGCCGGGCTGGTAGACGCCATCGATCCCGTCATGCGGCGGTTGAGCGTTGTCGACACGCTGGAGGCCGCGGTCGCTGGCGCCGACTATATCCAGGAATCGGTGCTCGAACGGCGTGACGTCAAGCAGGCAGTCTGCCTCGAGATCGACCGGGCCATGCGGCCGGACGCGGTCGTGGGCAGTTCGAGCTCAGGCATTCCCGCCTCGGCTTTCACGGAGCGATGCGTCAACCGGGCCCGCTTCCTCGTGGCGCATCCCGTCAATCCTCCGCATCTGATCCCGCTGGTCGAACTTGTTCCGGCGCCATGGACCGATGCCGACGTCGTGCCCTGGCTGCGGGAGCAGATGGAACAGGCGGGCCAGGCCGCTATCGTCGTGCGCAAGGAGGTTGACGGTTTTGTCCTCAACCGGCTCCAGGGGGCACTGCTCAACGAGGCCTGGGCCTTGCTGGAGGAGGGCGTCGCAAGTGCGGCCGACATAGATCTGACCGTGTCGCACGGGCTTGGCTACCGCTGGTCCTTCATGGGACCGTTCGAGACGATCGACCTCAACGCGCCGGGCGGGATCGCGGATTACGCACGGCGCTTGGGGCCGCTCTACCACGCGATCGCGCTGGCAAGGCGCGATCCGGCGCCGTGGTCCGAAGCGCTCATCGCCAGGGCCGAAGCCGAGCGCCGCGAAAAGCTGCCGGCATCCCGGCTGGGCGAGCGCAGCACTTGGCGCGACCGCAATCTCATGGCGCTGGTCGCGCACAAGCGACGCACCTGACACGGAGACGGCCATGGCGACAATGCTGCATGACAAGGTCGCCCTGGTGACCGGAGCGACTGGCGGTATCGGGGCGCAGATCGTATCCAGGCTCGCGCAGGAAGGGGCCTCGGTCGTCGTCGGGTACAACAGCTCGCGCCAGGCGGCCGAAGCGCTGATCTCGACGCTGGCGCCCGGCGATCATCTCGTCGCCGAGGCGGCCGTCACCGACAGCGGCTGCCTGGCGCGGCTGGCTGAGCAGATCGATAAGCGGTTCGGCCGGCTGGATATTCTGGTCAACTGCGCCGGCATAACCCGTTTCGTGCCGCACCCGGACCTCGACAGCCTGGACGACGCGTTGATCGACCGTATCCTCAGCGTCAATGTGCGCGGCGTCATCGCCACGACGCGGGCAATGCGGCCGCTGCTAGACCGCACCGGCAACGGCGTCGTCGTCAACATCTCGTCGATCGCGGGTGTGACCGCCATGGGCAGCAACATCGCCTATTGCGCGTCCAAGGCCGCGGTCGACAACCTGACCAAGTCGCTGGCGCGCGCGCTCGCGCCGAAAATCAGGGTCGTCTCGGTTTCACCCGGCGTCGTCGACACCGATTTCATCAAGGGCCGCGACGAGTCCTGGCGCGATGAACAGGCGAGCCGGACGCCGCTCGGGCGATTGGGCACGCCCGACGACGTCGCCGAGGCGGTTCTGGCCGCGGCGGCCCAGCTTCGCTTCGCGACGGGCGTTGTCATCCCGGTCGACGGCGGGCGGCCTTTGGCGTGATTGTTGGCGTGAACGCCCGGACATCCCTTGGGAGAGTTGAATGACACCAACCATTGCCATCACCGTCGGCGATCCGGCGGGCGTCGGACCCGAGATCGCGCTCAAGGCCGGCCGGCATTTCGCGCCGCAGCTCGAGACCGGCGCGTTTCGGCTCCGGCTGATCGGGTCGCTGGCGGCGCTGGGCGAAACGGCCCGGTCGCTGGGCTTGCCATTACCCGCCATCGCGAAGGCGAACGCACCGCTCGGCATCTGGCCGATCGAGGGCTCCGCCGTCGCCATTGGCCAGGTGTCGGCGGAAGGCGGCAGGCAGGCCTATGCGGCCGTGGCTGAAGGCGTGCGCCGCACGATGGCGGGTGAGGCGTCGGCCATCGTCACCGCGCCGCTCAACAAGGAATCGCTGCATCTGGCGGGTCATCGGTTCCCGGGCCACACCGAACTGCTGGCGGCGCTGACCGGTGCACGCGACAGCGCGATGATGCTCTCGCACGGGTCCTTCCGCGTAAGCCATGTCACCACGCACATTGCGCTTGAGGACGTGCCGAAGCGGGCGACGGAGCCACGCATGCGCCGGGTTCTCGACCTGACGATCGAAGCGTTGCGGCATCTGGGCATCGCCGCCCCCCGCGTCGCGATCGCCGCGCTCAATCCGCATGCCGGCGAAGGCGGCATTTTCGGCACCCACGACATCCGCGTCACGGAGCCGATCGTCGCCGACTACAGGGCGCGCGGCTACGATATCCATGGTCCCGTCCCGGGCGACACGGTCTTCGTGAAAATGCGCGGCGGCGCCTATGATGCGGTCGTGGCCATGTATCACGACCAAGGCCATATTCCGGTGAAGCTGCTCGGTTTCCAGATCGACCCGCGAACCGGTGAATGGCTAGGCCTGAGCGGGGTCAACATCACGCTCGGCCTGCCGATCGTGCGGACCTCTGTCGACCACGGCACCGCCTTCGACATAGCCGGCCGCGGCATCGCCCGCGAAAGCAGCCTCATCGAGGCGATCGATTACGCCTTGTCGCTCACCGCGGAGAAGGCCGCGTGAACGATGGCCCGACCGGGCGCGGCGTTGGCAAGCAGGATGTCCTGATCGTCGCGGACGACATCACCGGCGCGCTCGACACGGCCGGCTATTTCGCCACGCCCGAAGACCCGGTCAAGGTCTGGCTCGATCGGCCGCCTGCCATCTTCGGCGGCAATGCGATCGACCTCGATACACGCGATCTCGACGAGGCAACGGCTTCTAGGCGTGTCGCCGATATTTTCGCCGGCCGCGAACGGGGCCTGCTCACGTTCAAGAAGATCGACAGCGTCATGCGCGGCCACCCGATCGCTGAGGCAGCCGCCGCCTTTCGCGCCGGACGGTTCAGCCGGGCGCTTTTTGCTCCCGCATTTCCGGCAATGGGCAGGGTAACGGTCGACGGGCGGCAGCTTGTGCTCTCGCCGGAAGGCATGGCGCCGGTCGGGCCCGTCTTGGTCGATGCCTTGTCAAGCCACGGCATCCCGGCCGCGATGCCAGGCAAAGGCACCGCGTCGGGCGGATTTGTTGTCGCCGATGCTTCTAGCGACGCCGAGCTTGCAGATGCCGTCGCTGCGTTCGGGACGGGCGACGACGATCTCTATATCGGCACCGGCGGACTGGCCTCGGTGCTCGCCGGGCGGGCTCCTACCGGTTTGCGGCCGCCGGCGCTCGATCTGGCGATTTGCGGGACCAACCATCCGGCGACGCTGCGCCAGATCGCGGCGGTCCCAGGATTGCGGTCCTTAGTGATGGACGGTCGCAGTGCCATGCAGATCGAGCCGCCGGTCGTGCTGGCCGCTACCCCGAATGCGGTCTCGGTTCTGGAGGCGCGCGGCATGATCGAGCGTTCGCTCGAACGGCTGGTGGCCGCCACGCCGCGCCCGCGGGCCGTGCTGGTGACGGGCGGATGGACCTTGCGGCTGCTGGTCCGCATTTGCGCTGCCTCCCATCTTCTCTGCGAGGGACTGTACGAGCCAGGCGTTGCGATGAGCCGGATGGTCGCGGGCGCATGGGACGGAACGGCGATCGTCTCGAAATCCGGCGGGTTTGGCGGCGACGGCCTGCTCGCCCGGTTGTTCGCCCTGAGCGCAAAGGACCGCGCCCGAGGAAATTCCTATGCCGGCGGCGGCAACTAGGCTAAGGGCTTCCTGTCAGAGGGATGCTTATGAATATTCCGGTCCTGGATGGGAATCAGGCGCGGAGACGGGTTCGACCCGGACGGCTTGCGCGACCAAACAGTCTGTTGCTCACGCTTGGCGTCGCGCTATTCGCGCTTGCTGCTTGCCAATCGACCCCAGACACACAGCCTGTTGCTGATCCGCAACCCGCTCCGGCCGCTGTTCCCGCTCCGGCCTCGCTGAATTCGGCCGTGCTGGATCAGACAGTCGCGGTCGTTCCGCCTGGTAAGGGCGTTCCGGCCAGATACGCCGCATTCTTAGGCATATGGGCCGGGCAGCTCAACGGCATGTATGACGGCAAGCTGGCGGTGCTGACCGTGTCCTCGGGCGGGCAGGTGACGGCCAGCTACGCATGGGGCGACTTGGCCGACAACAAGCCGGGCGTCGCCGACGGCTCCGGCAGGATTTCCGGCAACACGTTGAAGCTCGGGCGGCTGCCGAACGGCGCCGACATCACGGCCACGATGCCGTCGCCAGGAACACTCAACGTTACCTACGCGCTTGCCGGCCAGACCTATACCGGCTCGTTCGCCCGGGTCGGCCAGTGAGCCAAGTCAGCCGCTAAAGCGCGTCGCGCTGAAACGGATTTAGACGACGCGCTTTAGGTCTTTGTTTTGATGCATGTCGTTGTCCCAGAACCGCTGCGCACTTCTGGGCGACATGCATTAGGATCAAAGCGGGTCCCGCGTGATCCGCACGCACATCGGCGTTCCGATTTCGATGGCGTGGCCGGTGTCGGTCAGCCGGCCGCTCGTCTCGTCGCGGGCGAAGATCGAGATGCGGTCGGCGTTTTGGTTGGCCGAAAACAGATGCCTGCCCGATGGCGTCAGCGCGAGGTTGCGCGGCGTCGCGCCGCCGCAAGGCGCGAGGTCGACCAGCTCCAATTTCCCAGACAGCTGGTCGACGGCGAAGATGGCGACGCTGTCATGGCCTCTGTTGGAGCCGTAGAGAAAGCGGCCGTCGGGCGAGATCTGGATGTCGGCGCAGTGATTATGCGCGCGCGCCTCTCCGGGAACCGCCGGCTTGGTGTCGATGAGATCAAGCCTGCCTGAAGACGGCTCAAGCGCCAGCGACACCACCGTCGAGTCCAGCTCGTTCATGACGAAGACGAAGCGGCCGTTCGGATGCAGCGCGACGTGACGCGGCCCGGCGCCGGGTGCCAGCGCCGAGGAAGCGAGCTTCATCAGCGTGCCGTCGGGCTCTATCCGGTAGGAGACCAGCTGGTCGATGCCGAGATCGGCGACGATGGCAACGCCGCCCTCAACGGTTTCGGTGACGCTGTGGGCGTGTGATCGCTCCTGCCGGTCGGCGTTGGGGCCGGTGCCGGAATGCGCCACGCTCGCCAGCGGCGCGGTCAGGCCGCCGTCGGCCGCGAAGCCGAACACAGCGACCGCCTTGTCGGGGCCGCCGCTTCCCATGCCGTAATTCGCGACCAGCAGCTTGCCGCCGTCGCGGGTGATCGTGTTGTGCGCGGTGATGCTGCCAAGCGACGGCTGCTTGTTGATATAGGCGAGTGAATTGGTGGCGCGATCGAAGCGATAGGCCGTGACCGTTCCCTCGCGCCAGGCGAAGACTTCCGAATTGGCATAGATGCGCGCCCCGTCCGGCGTCACCGACAGGAAGGTCGGGTTGTCGACCTCGTCGGTCTCGGCAAGCTTTTGCACGGCAAGCGTCGCCTCGTCGAAAGCGTAGACGCCGAGGCCGACGCCGCGCGCGCCCTGGAAATAGGGAGCCTCGCGGTTGAGGCTGCCGACAAAGACAAGACAGGCGCTTTGCATCGATCTTCCTCCCATCGCCGACGCTGCTGCGCTCGTGCCGGCTTTCCAAAAATTTCGCCGATCGTCGCTTGCAAGGCAATCCCATATGTGAAAATATTATTCACAAAAGAAAATTGACGGGAGGAAAAGCGACATGCGTCTCGCAATCCGGCTTCGTGCCCGGAACCGCCTTGCAGACCGCGCCGGAAGCTTCCGGAGAGGATCATGAGCGCGTTCGCGCCGACCATCGGCGTCGCCTCGACGCATCCGGCCGACATGCCTGAGGCGCATGCCGGCATCCCCGTCTGGAATTCGGAAAACTGGTTCTACGAGGACTGGCAGGCCGGCCACAAAATCCGTTCGCTCCGCCGCACCATCGCCGAGGGCGAAAGCCATATGTTCAATGCGCTGGTGCTGGACATCCATCCTTACGTGCAGGACCAGATGTTCGCCGGGAAGGAAGGCATTTTCGGCCGGCGGCTCGTAGCGGGCGCCTTCGTCTTTTCGGCCGGGCTCGGCCTGGTCGCCACCAATTGCATCAACGCCTTTTCCTACGGCTATGACAAGCTCAGATTCATCAAGCCGGTCTTCATCGGCGACACCATCTATTCGATCCGAACCAACCTCGACAAAAAGCCGCGCTACCAGGACATGGGCCTGATCCGCGCCAGCTATGAAGTCTTCAAGGGTGAAGGAGAGCTGGTGCTCTACTGCGAGCATCTGCAGACGGTGAAATACAAGAACCCGGCCGATTTCGTCGGCAAGACAGAGAAGTGAACCGTGGCCGCTGAAAACGAACTTCCGCTGACCGGCCTCGTCGTCGTCGACATGAGCCAGTTCCTGTCGGGACCCTATTGCTCGTTGCGCCTGCTCGACCTCGGCGCGCGCGTCATCAAGATCGAGCGGCCCGATGGCGGCGACCTGTCGCGCCGGCTCTATCTCAGCGACACCGAGATCGGTGGCGATTCCACCATTTTCCACGCCATCAACCGCGGCAAGGAGAGCCTGGCCGTCGACCTCAAGAATGAGGCCGATCTTGCGATGTTGCGCGCGCTGATCGCCAGGGCCGACGTGCTCATCCAGAATTTCCGGCCGGGTGTGATCGAGCGGCTCGGCCTCGACTATGAGCATGTGAGAACGATCAACCCCCGGCTCGTCTACGCCTCGATCAGCGGCTATGGCGAGGACGGTCCCTGGGTCAAGCGCCCGGGGCAGGATCTGCTCGCCCAGGCCCGTTCCGGCGTGATGTGGCTGAACGGCGACGAGGAGCAGGGGCCCGTGCCGTTCGGCCTGGCGATCGCCGACATGCTGGCGGGCGCTGCCTGCGCGCAAGGCATCCTCGCCAAGCTGGTGCGGCGCGGCATCACCGGTGTGGGCGGCCATGTCGAGACCAGCCTCCTCGAGGCGCTGATCGATTTCCAGTTCGAGGTGCTGACCACGCATCTCAACGACGGCCGCCGTCTGCCGAAGCGCTCGTCCTTCCGCAGCGCCCACGCCTATCTGTCGGCGCCCTACGGCGTCTATCCTGCCAAGGACGGCTATCTGGCGATTGCCATGACGCCGATCCCGAAGATTGCCGACCTGCTCGAACTGCCCGAACTCCATCCTTTCCGCGACAAGCCGGCGACCTGGTTCACCGCCCGCGACGAGATCAAGGCGATCGTCGCCAGGCGCATCGGGCAAAAGACCATCGACGAATGGCTGGCCATCCTCGAGCCCGCCGATGTCTGGTGCGCCAAGGTGCTGACCTGGCCGGAACTGATGGAAAGCGACGGCTTCAAGACGCTCGACATGCTGCAGACCGTGACGCGCGAGGACAATGTCTCGATCCTAACCACCCGCACGCCGCTGCGCGTCGATGGCGCCCGCGCCAGGGTGGATCGCGCCGCCCCGCGCATCGGCGAGCACAGCGACAGGATTCGCGCGGAGTTCGGCCTGTGATCCGGCTGAAAGGCATGACCTGGAGCCATCCGCGCGGCTACGATCCGATGGTGGCGTGCTCGGCGCTGTGGAAGGAAAAGACCGGCGTTTCGATCGAATGGGAAAAGCGCTCGCTGCAGGATTTCGAATCCTTTCCGGTGGAAGAACTCGCCCGCGCCTATGATTTGATCGTCATCGACCATCCGCATGTCGGCCAGATCACCGCCGAAAAGTGTCTGGCGCCGCTCGATGTGCCGGGACGCGAGGCGGAACGCAAGGCACTCGCCGCCGGAAGCGTCGGCCAATCCTATCCGAGTTACACCTGGCAGGGCCGGCAATGGGCGTTTCCGATCGATGCCGCGACCCAGGTTCAGGCCTGGCGGCCGGATCTGATCGAAGCCGCGCCGGCGATCTGGACCGAAGTGCTGGCGCTTGCCGAGCAGGGCCGCGTTCTCTTGCCGCTCCGGCCGCCGCATTCGCTGATGTGCTTCTACACATTGGCCGCCGATCTTGGCCGGCCGTGCATCGTCGACGGTTCGGTCGACCTTATCGATGGCGAGACCGGCGAAACCGCCTTCGAGATGCTGCGCGAGATCGCGGCGCTCGTCGATCCCGCATGCCTGACCATGGACCCGATCGCGGTCTTTGAAAGGATGGCGGAAGCCAATTCCCGCATCGCCTGCGCGCCACTGATCTACGGTTATGTTCCCTATGCGGTGGCGGGTTTCCGACCGCACAGTCTTGCCTTCGCCGACATGCCGGTCGCCGGCGGCAACGGCCCGATCGGCTCGGCGCTTGGCGGAACCGGTATTGCCGTCTCGGCCTTTTCCGCCGCGCGCGAGGCGGCGATCGACTTCGCCTACTGGATTGCCAGCGGCGACGTGCAGCGCGGGCCTTACGCAGCCGCCGGCGGCCAGCCCGGCCATGCCGCGGCCTGGGAGGACGACGCCGTCAACGCCGCGACCGGCCACTTCTATCGCGACACGAGGGCGACGCTCGAAGGCGCCTGGGTCCGCCCGCGCCACGACGGCTACATGGCGTTCCAACAGCAGGCTTCGGACCGCATCAATGAAGGCCTTGCCGGCAGGCAGGACGCCGGCCAAGTCGTCGCCGACATCAATCGCCTGTTCAGGGAAAGTTTCGCGCCGGCCGCCGCCGGCTAGTTTCTGGTGCACCAAGGGAGGAAAAAATGACCAGCCTGATACGCGGCCTGCTCGCCGCAACCGCCATAGTCTCGATCCCGTTCGCCGCCCATGCCGCCGACGTGAAGTCGGTGATCGACGGCCTGCCTGCCGATCTCAAGGCGCAGTATGACGGTGCGCCGCAGAAAGTGCTGCCGTCGGCCTGGGATAATTTCACGCCGCCGGCCAAGCCGTGGAAATGGTGCCACTCGGAGAGCTACCAGGGCAATCCGTGGCGCGTCTCGGTCACCAAGGAGCTGAAGCGGCTGGTCGAGGGCCTGATCGCCGACGGCACGGTGTCGAGCTTCGAAGTGTCGGATTCGAACAACGACCCGAGCCAGCAGATCAACCAGATCCGCGCCTTCATCGACAAGAAATGTTCGATCATCACCTCGATCCCCGGCTCGGCGACGGCGCTCGACGATGCCGTGGATGCCGCCGCCAAGGCTGGCATCCCCTTCATCACCGCGGCGGGCTCCATCACCAGCCCCAACGCCATCAATGTCGATTCCAACTATGCCCGCTGGGGCTATGACATGATGACGGCGATCGGCAAGGCAAAGCCCGACGCCAGCGTGCTGGTGGTGGAAGGCATCGCCGGTCATCCGATCGTGGTCCAGGAAAAGCAGGGCGCCGACAAGGCGCTTGGCGAGAACAAGGGCCTCAAGGTCGCGCGCACCGTCAACGGCAACTGGACGGCCAACGTCACCAAGACCGTGGTGCTGCAGGCCATCGCCACCAATCCCGCGCCGATCGACGCGGTGTGGACGACCGGCTCCGAAAGCCGCGTCGTGGCCGAAGCCTTCGCCGAAGCCGGTCGGCCGGCGCCGCTGATCACCGGCTCGATCACCGGCGACGCGCTCGGCTACTGGAAGGCCAATCCCGACAAATACCGCTTCGAGGGCCATGCCGTGCTGCCGGGCTGGACCGCGCAGACGCTGTTTCGCGTCGGAGAGCGCATGCTCGATGGCCAGAAGCCGAAGCTCAACACGCTGCTGATCCCGATCCCGCCGGTGCATGCCGCCGAGCTCGACAAATGGTACAAGGACTGCATGACGCCGGATGCCGTTTCGGTCTTCCCGGTGCCGCCGACCGACCCGGTGCCCGAGGAGGTGCTCGACGCCTATTTCACCAATCCCGCGCCGACCAAGGGCTGGGATTATTCCAAGGTGCCGGACGCCTGCGCCAAGTGATGTTTTGCGAAGCCGGCTCTCGCTAAAGCAATTCCAGGAAAAGTGTGAAACGGTTTTCCGTCCGGAATTGCGTCAAAACGAAAAGATAGAGCGGTTTGCCGTTTCCGTGAAACGGTGAAACGCTCTAAGGGCCGGCTTCTCTGTTTTTGGAAAGAGACATGCTCGAAGTCCAAGGCGTTTCCAAGCGCTATGGCGAAACCGTCGCGCTGGCCGAGGCGTCGATCGCCTTCCGTCCCGGCACGATCCATACGATCCTCGGTGAGAATGGCTCGGGCAAGAGCACGCTGGTGAAGCTGTTGTCCGGCATCGTGCAGCCGGATGGCGGTGCGATCCTGCTGGGCGGCAAGGCGTTTTCCGGCACGCAGCCCGCCGCCTTCCAGGCCGCTGGCTTTGCTACCGTCTTCCAGGAGGTGCTGGTCGCGCCCGATCGTTCGGTGACCGACAACATCCTGCTCGGCCTGGACGGCCTGTGGCGACGAGGCGTGCCGCTTGGCGACCGCCGCGCCCGGGCTCAGGCCGCGCTCGGCCGCTTCGCGGTGACGCCGATCGATCTCGACCGGCCATGCGGCGAGCTGCCGCTTGCCGCGCGACAGCTTGTCGTGCTTGCCCGCGCCGTCATCCGCAACCCGCGTGTCCTGATCCTCGACGAGGTGACGGCGGCGCTCGACTTCGCCGACCGCGAGTCGGTCTTCGCGCTGATGCGCGCGATGGCCGGGGCGGGCACGCTGATCCTGTTCATCACGCACCGCATGGACGAGGTGATGGCTTTGTCCGACCGCATATCCATCCTGCGCGCCGGCCGGGTGGTGAAGACTGAGGAGCGCGGTGTTTCGACGCCGGTCGAGCTCCTGGCGGCGATGGCGCCGCAGACGGCCGCGGAGCTGGCGCATGGCTGATGCAAAGGCCCTCCGTGTGCGGGAGCTCGTCATCGCTCCCGGTGTCGATCCGATCGGTCTGACGATCGCGGCGGGCGAGATTGTCGGTCTTGCCGGCCTCGACGGCCATGGCCAGGAACGCTTCCTGCGCGCACTGGCCGGGCTCGAGCGGCCAGTCGCCGGCGAGATCGCAGTCGACGGCAAGGCGGGGTCGATCACCAGCTTCCGCAAGGCCGTCGCCGGCGGCATCGCCTATCTGCCGCGCGACCGCCGCTCGACCGGCATTTTCCCGACGCAGTCGGTGCTCGACAATTTCGCCATCTCCACCGTGTCGAACGACCGCCGCTTCGGCTTCTTGAGCTTCGCGGCACGCCGTCGTCGCTATGAGACCTACAGGCAGAAACTCAGCATCGTCGCGCCGCGTCCGGATGCGGCCATAACGACGCTGTCCGGCGGCAACCAGCAGAAGGTGCTGCTCGCCCGGGCGCTTGCGCTGGAGCCGAACTTCCTTCTGCTCAACGATCCGACGCGTGGCGTCGACGTGGCGACCCGTCATGTGCTTTATGACGTCTTCCGTGGCCTCGCCGCCGAGGGCATGGCCCTGGTGATCCTGTCCAGCGAGATCGAGGAGATATTGCTTCTCTGCCACCGCGTGCTGGTGTTCCGCGAGCAGCGCGTGTCGGCCGAGTTCGCGGGCGCGGAGATGACCACCGACACCGTGATCGCCGCCATGTTCGGGCGCGCCGCATGAGCCCGGTCCTTCGCAAGCTCCGTGGCGTCGGCTTTGCCGTGGTGATGCTCGTCGTCCTGCTCGTGCTCAATCTCACGCTCAATCCGGCGCGCTTTCAGCCTTCGTCCTGGGGCACGCTGCTGGGGCTGGCCGCACCGCTGATCGGCGCGGCCGTCGCCTCTGCCCCGGTCATCCTGGCGGGACGCGGCGGCATCGATATATCCGTCGGTCCGCTCATGGGCTTTGTCAATGCTTTGGTCATCCAGGTGCTGTTCCTCAACCTCGGCATCTCGTCACCGTGGATCATTGTTCCCGCAGCTCTGCTGGTTGGCGCGGCGGTCGGCGCCGCGAACGGTGTGCTCGCCACGATCCTGCGCATTCAACCGATCGTGGCGACGCTCGGCACCTATCTGATCCTGACCGGCGTCACGCTCACCATCCTGCCGGCGCCGATCGGCCCCGCGCCGGACTGGCTGAAGGCGATGGCCGGGCCGCTCTCGATCCTACCGCTGGCGCTGATCGGCCTGTGCTGGCTCCTGGTGCGCCGAACGCCCTATTACGACCTGCTGATGGCCGTCGGCAGCGACGACCGCGCCGCCTATACCGCCGGAGTGCCGGTGACCAAGGTGCGGCTCATCGCCTATGTCCTGACCGGGATCTTCGCCGCCGCGGCTGGGCTGATGCTCACCTCGCTGATCGGCTCGGCCGACCCCAATATCGGCCCGACCTACACACTGATTGCGATTGCCGCCGTGGCGCTCGGCGGCGTTAGCCTCGCCGGCGGGCGCGGCGGGCTTGGCGGTGCGGCGATCGGCGCCATCGACATCTTCCTGCTGCAGAGCCTGCTCACAACCTTCAACGTTTCAACCTATGTGCTGCAGATCGCCTATGGCCTGATCCTCGTTATCGCCGTGGTGTTGACGGCGGTGCAGGAACGGCTGTCGAGGCGGAAAGGCTGACCGGGATGATAAGCAACTGGTTCCAGTCCACCAACGCCCGCATCGCCGGTGCCTTCCTGATGGCGCTGCTGCTGCAGATCGTCGGCACGCTGCTCATCCCCGGCTATTCGGCGCCCTTCGCCATCCGCGCGCTGCTGGTCATCGCCTCGCTTCTGGCGGTGGCTTCGATCGGCCAGACGCTGGTCGTCATCCTCGGCGGCATCGACCTGTCCATCCCCTTCGTCATCGGCTTCGCCAACGTCGTGGCGGCGCAGCTTTACGGCCAGGGCTGGAACTTCGCCCTGGTCTGCGTTGTCGTCGGTGTTCTTGCCGTCGCCATCGGCGCGCTGAACGGGTTGATCTCGCGCGGGCTCAACATCCATCCGCTGATCGTCACGCTCGGCATCGGCATGATCGTCCAGGGCGCCGTGCTGTTGTGGACCGGCGGTTTTCCATCCGGCTCGGCGCCGCAGGCCGTGTCCAGCTTCGTCTCGATCGGCGGCTCGGTCGGTCCCTTGCCCGTGCCCTTGCTGGTGCCCTGCCTCGTGGTACTGACGGCGCTGATCGTGCTGGTGCTTGCCCGCACGCCCTATGGCCGCCGGCTCTACGCGGTCGGCAGCAACCCGGAGGCAGCGCCCCTGGCGCTAATCGATCCGTTGCGCATGTGGGTCGTCACCTATGCGGCCAGCGCCTTCTTCGCGGCTGTCGCCGGCGTGTTGCTGCTCGGCTTCACCGGCTCGGCCTATGGCGATGTCGGCCAGCCCTATCTCTTCCAGACGATCGCCGCCGTCGTGGTCGGCGGCGCGGCGCTTGTCGGCGGTCGCGGCAGCTATCTCGGCACCATCGCCGGCGTCCTGGTGTTGACCGAAATCAACACGCTGCTGATCGGACTCGGCTTCCGGCCGTCGACGGTACAGGCCGCGCTCGGCCTGGTCATCCTGCTTCTGGTCTCGCTCTACGGCCGCGAGCGCCACGTTCGCACGACGGTTTAGATCGAGCGGCAAGCTGTTGGATTCCTGGTCGCCCTCGTAAAATGTCGCACTTGGGCGACTTAGCATACGACACCTTGGGGTTACAGAGGCTGGTCCAGCCGTCAGTTGATCGCAGAGAAGCATCGTTCTGGAATTGTTCAGCCCGATGCGCTACATGACTATCTACATGGTCAGGAGTGTGACATGAATGCGATCAATCTGGCCGATGCCAAGGCCCACCTCAGCGAACTGATCGACCGGGTCGAGGCGGGCGATTCGATCGACATCACTCGTCGCGGCAAGCCGGTCGCACGACTCACTGCCGTAGTCGGGCCGCGCAAACCGATCGATATCGCGCTGCTTCGCTCGCTGACGGCAGCGATGTCGGCCCAGTCCCAGGGCGCCGCCGATCTCGTCCGGTCGATGCGGGATGGCGATCGCTACTGATGCTCTATCTCGACACGTCGCTGATCGTGGCGGCTCTCTCGAACGAAACGATGACGCCGCGTGTGCAGGCTTGGCTGACGGAACAGGAGCCGGCGCAGCTACTCATTAGCGACTGGACCGTCACCGAGATGTCGTCCGCCATGGCGATCAAGCTAGGCACAGGACAAATCAGCCTGGAACAGCGCGCCGCCGCGCTTGCCGTGTTTAATAGGCTTGTCGCGGAGAGCTTTACCGTCCTGGGCGTGACGGGCGGGCAGTTCCGGGCGGCAGCGAGGTTTGCCGATCGGCACGATCTTGGACTTCGAGCAGGGGACGCGCTGCATCTCGCCATCGCATCGGAGCATGGCGCCACGATATATACGCTTGATCAGCGGCTCGCCGACGCCGGGCCAGAGCTCGGTGTGCCGGCGCAAATGCTCGCTGACAGCGATTAGTTTGCAGGCGAGCTCCTTTTTTAGCCTATCCAAGCCGCCACAACTGGCGCGCATTGCCCGAAAGCAGGCGTGCTCGCTCCGCCTCGCTCGTGCCGGCAAGCAGTGCATGGGTGGCGGCAACCCAGGTCGTCAGCCCGCCGCCCAGCGTGCAGACCGGCCAGTCGCTGCCCCAGATCACCCGATCCCAGCCGAAGCAACGGATCGTGTGCTCGACATAGGGCCGGAGCGCCTCGACCGTCCACGTCGCCGGGTCGGCATAGGCGACGACGCCGGAGATCTTGGCCGTGACGTTCGGCCGCTTGGCGATTGCTTCCATATGCTCGCGCCACGGATGCTCGGCATTGCCCTTGATGTCGGGCACGCCACAATGGTCGAGAACGAACTGGACGTCGGGCGCGAGGTCGGCAAGCGCCATCGCCTTCGGGATCTGGTGCGGCAGCACCACAAGATCGAAGGTCAGTCCGGTGCCGGCCAGCCGCTTGATGTTCCGGCGAAACAGCGGCCCTTCCGAGACATCGTCGGGCACGACATGCAGCACGCGCCGGAAACCCTTGACGAAGGGCTCGGCCTTGACCGTTTCCAGATAGGCCTCGAAACCGGCCTCCTCGGGCCGGCAGGAGGCGATCGCGCCCTTGAGTAAGCTATCCGCCCGGCCGGCGATCGACTTCACATAAGCTGTCTCGGCAACGATATCGGCGGGGTCGACATCGACCTCCATATGCAGGACGCCTTCGATGCCTGAGCGCCGCGCGTCGGCGGCATATTCCTCATAGGAGAAATCGCGGTTGAGCGCCGGCGCGCCGGCCAGCCACGGATAGCGGAGCGCGCTCTGGTCGATGAGATGCAGATGCGTGTCGATGATCATGGCGATGTATCCTCCGTGGCCCGGAGAATGATCCCGAAAAGTTGCAGACTTTTCGGATAAGATCATGCTCCAAAAAACAAGGCGTTAGAGCGGGATGACCGGCTGCTTTTGAGTTCATCCCGCTCTAAGACACTATCCCGCCGAAAAATCCATTATTCAAATAAGAAATTACTGCGACTGCGGCACATCGGATCCGGCGAGCTGCGAGAGCCTGGCGGCGGCGCCTTGCAGATGCCGAATCGTCAGCGTGATATCCGGCGCCGTCGGCGCGTTGACCAGGGTGATGTAGGGGATGGTCAGTGCCGCGATGGCTCTGCCGTCGGGGCCCAGCACCGGCGTCGAAAGATTGTAGACGCCGGCGGTCTGCAGCGACGCCATCATCTCGTAACCCCGGTCGCGCACCTGGTCGAGACGGGCGAAGAACTCCGGCGTCAGGTTGAGCTGTTCGGTGCTCTGCAGATGCTCGGCGATCATCATCTTGCGCTCTTCGGCTGAGCGGAAGGCAAGCAGCACATGGCCGGAACCGGTGTCGAACAGGCTGATATGCGAGCCGACGCGGATCGAGATGCCCCAGTAACGCGGCGCTTCCTGCTGCGCGATGACCACGGCGGCGCCGCGGTCGAACACCACCAATTGGTTGGCCTGCCATGAGGTTTCGGCCAGTTCCCGCATGATCGGCGTCGCGTAGGACACCAGCCTGCGCACAGGGGCGTGCAGCTGCGCCAGCCCGAACAGCTTGAGCGTCAGCGAATAACGGTCGCCATCGATCTTGGTGACATAGCCGCGCCGCACCAGCCGGTCGAGCATACGGTAGAACTCGTTTGGGCTTCGGTCCAGCCGCTTGGCGATCTCCGCCTGTGTCAACCCGCCATCCACGCTGGACAGCAATTCGAGAATATCCAGCCCCTTGTCGAGCGCCGGCGCGCGGTAGCGGTCCCCATCTTCTTCCTCTGCCACCTGCCCCTCCAGTGAATTTCGATCTGCATATATGCATGAACTTCATTCCGCTGGAAGCATAATCATCTTGACCCGGGAATGAAAATGCTATTTGCATATGAATGAAGCTTAAGCGATCGGTCACGCACTCGGCGGGCCGTCGCTGCGAGCCCATGGGAGGAGAACATGACGAGACTGGTTCTAGGCATTTCCGCCGGCCTGGCTGGCCTGCTGCTGAGCAGCACGGCGTTTTCGGCCGATCTGCCCGGAAAATTTCCGGGCGTGACGATCGACGTGAAGCTGATCGGCGGCCAGCAATATGAAAAGCTCTACGAGCGCATCCCCGAATGGGAGAAGGCGACCGGCGCCAAGGTCAACATCCTGACCAAGAAGAACGGCTTCGACATCGACAAGGAATTGAAGTCCGACATCGCCTCGGGCAGCACCAACTGGTGCGTCGGCTGGAACCATTCGTCCTTCGCGCCGCAGTATACGGGCCTTTACACCGACCTCAGCAAGCTCTTGCCGAAGGAAGAGATCGACGCTTTCGTGCCGTCGACGATCAAGGCCGCGACCATCGACGGCAAGCTGGAAATGCTGCCGCGCGCGCAGTTCGACGTCTCGGCGCTCTACTACCAGAAGAGCCTCTACGAGAATGCCGACAACAAGACCAAGTTCAAGGCCAAATACGGCTATGACCTTGCGCCGCCCGACACCTGGAAGGAAGTCACCGACCAGGCCGAGTTCTTCGCCAACCCGCCCAATTTCTACGGCACGCAGTTCGCCGGCAAGGAAGAGGCGATCAACGGCCGCTTCTACGAGATGGTGGTCGCCGAGGGCGGCGAATATCTCGACAAGGACGGCAAGCCCGTCTTCAACTCCGAGGCCGGCATCCGCGCGCTCGACTGGTTCGTCAACCTTTACAAGGCCAAGGCCGTGCCGGCCGGCACGACCAACTATCTCTGGGACGATCTCGGCCAGGGCTTTGCCTCGGGCACCGTGGCGATCAACCTCGACTGGCCGGGCTGGGCCGGTTTCTTCAACGATCCGAAGTCCTCGAAGGTCGCCGGCAATGTCGGCGTGAAAGTCGCGCCCAAGGGGTCTTCCGGCAAGCGCACCGGCTGGTCCGGGTTCCACGGCTTCTCGGTGACCGAGAACTGCGCCAACAAGGAAGCCGCCGCCTCCCTGGTCTGGTGGCTGACCAACGAGGACAGCCAGAAGCTGGAAGCCGCCGCTGGCCCGCTGCCGACCCGCACCGCGGTTTGGGACTGGGACCTGAAGCAGGCTGAAAACGATCCTTACAAGAAGGAGGTTCTCTCCGCCTTCCAGGAGGAAGCCAAGCACGCCTTCGCCGTGCCGCAGACGCCGGAATGGATCGAGATATCGAACGCCGTCTACCCCGAGTTGCAGGCGGCGATCCTCGGCGACAAGACGTCCAAGCAGGCCCTGGACGAGGCGGCCGCCAAGGCGACGCAGATCCTCCAGGACGCCGGCAAGCTTTAGGCATCGCGCTCGTAAATCGCCTCCCCGGCAAACCGGGGAGGCTGCAGCCTTTGCGGCTGCTCAAATCTCCCCCAGGCTTCGGCCGGGGCTGGCTCAGTCGTTTCTTTCACAGGGTCCCGATGAAGGGCTTCAAGCCATCCGCGCCGTTCCTGCTGCTGCTCCCGGCCATCGTCGTGCTGGCGGCGGTCGTGGTGCTGCCGTTGATCCTGTCGCTCTATTCCAGCTTCACGCCGTTCCGCCTGACGCGGCCCGAGACGTTCTTCGTCTTCGTCGGCCTTCGCAACTATCTCTCGATCCTGTCCAATGCGGATTTCTGGTGGGCTTTCGGCCGAACCGTGCTCCTGCTCACCATCGCGCTGAACCTTGAAATGCTGCTCGGCCTCGGCTTGGCCATGGTGGTGGAGAAGGCGACGCGCGGCCAGCGCATCCTGCGCACGCTGATGATGTTCCCCATGATGTTCTCGCCGATCCTGGTCGGCTTCCAGTTCAAATTCATGTTCAACGACAATATCGGCCTGGTGAACAACGCGCTGCAGTCGCTGGGCATCACGCAGGACGCCATCCCGTGGCTGATCGAAGGCCATCTCGCCTTCATCGCCATCTCGATCGCCGAGATCTGGTCGTCGACCTCGATCTTCGCCATCCTGATCCTGGCCGGCCTGCTCGCCATGCCCAAGGAGCCGATCGAGGCGGCGCGCGTCGACGGCTGCACGCCCTGGCAGACCTTCCGCTATGTCACCTGGCCCTTCGTCATGCCCTTCGCCTATATCGCCATGACGATCCGCTCGCTCGACGTCGCGCGCGCCTTTGACATCGTCAAGATCATGACCGACGGCGGCCCGGCCGGCCGAACCGAGCTGTTGTGGACACTGGTCGGGCGCACCGCCTACAGCGACGCCCGCATGGGTCTCGCCAACGCCATGGCCTATTTCTCGATCCTGCTGTCGATCGCCTTCACCGTCTATTTCTACAACAAGCTCGCCGCGGCGCGCGCGCAGATCGGCGCGGAGTGGTGACGATGGACGAGAACGCCTCTGCCCGCCTCACGCGCCGCGCGCTGACCGTCGCGCACCGTGTCGGCCTGTTCCTCGCCATGCTGCTCATCTGCCTGCCGGGCATCTGGATCGTGCTGTCGTCGCTCAGGCCCACGGTCGAGATCATGGCCAAGCCGCCGGTCTGGATCCCGCAAGAACTCTCCTTCGATGCCTATGTCGCGATGTTCAGCGGTATCGGCAAGGGCGGCATCCCGGTGCTGGACTATTTCCGCAACTCGCTGATCATCTCGGTCACCTCGACGGTGATCGCGGTGGCCATCGGCATGGCCGGCGGCTACGCCTTCGCGCGCTACCGGTTCCGCGGCAAGTCGGGCATGTTCCTCGGCCTGATGCTGACGCGCACCGTGCCCGGCATCGCGCTCTCGCTTCCACTGTTCTTCCTCTATGTGCGGCTGGGCATCATCGACACCCATATCGGCATGATCCTGGCCTATGTCGCGCTCAACGTGCCCTTCACGATCTGGCTGATCGACGGCTTCTTCCGCCAGGTGCCGAAAGACCTCGCCGAAGCCGCGCAGATCGACGGCTGCACGCGCTGGCAAGCCTTCTGGCAGGTCGAATTCCCGCTGGCGCGTCCGGGCATCGCCTCGGCCGCGATCTTCGCCTTCCTCACCTGCTGGAACGAGTTCGCTTTGGCTTCGCAGCTTACCCGTTCCGTCAATTCCAAGACGCTGCCCGTCGGGCTCCTCGACTACACGGCCGAGTTCACCATCGACTGGCGCGGCATGTGCGCGCTGGCCGTGGTGATGATCATCCCGGCGCTGACCCTTACTTACATCGTCCAGAAACACCTCGTCGGCGGCCTCACCTCCGGCGCGGTAAAAGGTTGACTTCATGGCAACGGTTTCGCTGAAAAAGCTCACCAAACGCTACGGCAACATGGAGATCGTGCACGGCATCGATCTCGACATCGCCGACCGCGAATTCATCGCGCTGGTCGGTCCGTCCGGCTGTGGCAAGTCGACGACTCTGCGTATGATTGCCGGCCTCGAGGATATCAGCGGCGGCACGATCGACATCGGCGGCCGCGTGGTCAACGACCTGCCGCCGCGCTCGCGCAACATCTCCATGGTGTTCCAGTCCTATGCGCTCTACCCGCATATGACGGTGCGCGAGAACCTCGGCTTCTCCTTGAAGATCGCGGGTGCGGCCAAGGACGACATGGACCGGCGCGTGGCGGAAGCCTCCGCCATCCTCGGCCTCGACGAACTGCTCGAGCGCCGTCCCTCGCAGCTCTCCGGCGGCCAGCGCCAGCGCGTCGCCATGGGCCGTGCCATCGTGCGCGATCCCGATGTCTTCCTGTTCGACGAGCCGCTCTCCAACCTCGATGCCAAGCTGCGCACGCAGATGCGCACCGAGATCAAGAAGCTGCACGCCAAGGTCAAGTCGACGGTCATCTACGTCACCCACGACCAGGTCGAGGCGATGACGCTTGCCGACCGCATCGTCATCATGCGCTCCGGCCATATCGAGCAGGTCGGCACGCCGGACGAGGTGTTCAGCCGACCCGCGACCCACTTCGTCGCTGGCTTCATCGGCTCGCCACCGATGAACCTGCACGAGGCGGCGGTGAGCGATGGCAAGCTTGTTTTCAGCGGCGGCGCCAGCCTGCCGCTGCCCGGCCAGTTCAAGTCGAAGACGGCGGCCGGCGACAAGGTCGTGTTCGGCATTCGTCCGGACGACTTCTATCCGACCGGTCACGGCCTCAGCTCCGGCGGCGAAACAGAAGTCCACCGCGTCGAGCTGCCGGTCAGCATCACCGAACCGCTCGGCAACGAAACGCTGGTCTTCGCCGAGTTCAACGGCGCCGACTGGGTGTCGCGCATGCTCAATCCGAAACCGTTGAAAGCGGGCGACCGGATCGGCATGAGCTTCGATCTGAGCCGCGCGCATCTGTTCTCCGCTGAAACCGGCAAATCGCTGAGGAACTAACATGGCGAAAATCGAGAAAATCGAACTGCGCATGGTCGACCTCGTGCCGAAGGTGAAGCGCACGGACGCGATCCAGAGCTTCGTCAGCCAGGAGACGCCGATCGTCACCATTACGGATGCCGACGGCGCGTCGGGCACCGGCTACAGTTATACGATCGGCACCGGCGGCTCCTCGGTGATGCGGCTTCTGGCCGACCATCTGGCGCCGCGCCTGATCGGCCGCGACGCCGACCAGATCGAGGCGATCTGGCACGATCTCGAATTCGCCACCCACGCCACCACCATCGGCGCCATCACCGCGATAGCGCTGGCTGCGGTCGACACGGCGCTTTGGGACCTGCGGGCGAGAAAACAGAACCTGCCGCTCTGGAAGCTCGCCGGCGGCGCCAAGGACCGCTGCCCGCTCTACACCACCGAAGGCGGCTGGCTCCATATCGAGACGCAGGCATTGGTGGACGATGCGCTGGCTGCGAAGGCAAAAGGCTTCACCGGCTCGAAGGTCAAGATCGGCAAGCCACACGGCTCCGAGGACGTCGCGCGGCTCTCGGCCGTGCGCAAGGCGGTCGGCGACGGCTACGAGATCATGACCGACTGCAACCAGGGCTTTTCCGTCGACGAAGCGATCCGCCGCGCCGAGCGGCTGCGCGAGCTCGACCTCGCCTGGATCGAGGAGCCGCTGCCGGCCGACGACATCGACGGCCATGTGCGGCTGTCGAATTCGACGCCGACGCCGATCGCCGTCGGCGAATCGCTCTATTCCATCAGGCACTTTCGCGAGTACATGCAGAAGGGCGGCTGCAACATCGTCCAGGTCGATGTCGGCCGCATCGGCGGCATCACCCCTTGGCTGAAAGTGGCCCATGCGGCCGAGGCCTTCGATATGCCGGTCTGCCCGCATTTCCTGATGGAGTTGCATGTCAGTCTGGTCTGCGCCATCCAGAACGGCAAATATGTCGAGTATATTCCGCAGCTCGATGAGTTGACGGGCGCCAAGATGCGCATCGAGGACGGTCATGCGCTGGCGCCCAGCGAGCCCGGCATCGGCATCGACTGGGACTGGGACGCCGTGAAGGCAAGAAGCATCGCCGAATTCACCACGGCGATCGTGAAATAGGGAGGCGGATATGCAGCGCATGGGAATGGTGCTGGGCTTGAAGCCCGAAAAGGTCGAGGAATATGTCCGCCTTCACGCTGCTGTCTGGCCTGATGTTCTCGCCATGATCTCGGCCTGCAACATCAAGAACTATTCGATCTATCTGAAGCGGCCGGAGAACTTGCTTTTCTCCTATTTCGAATATCACGGCACCGACTACGCCGCCGACATGGCCAAGATGGCGGCTGATCCGAAGACGCAGGAATGGTGGGCGGTCTGCATGCCTTGCCAGGAGCCGCTGCCGACCCGCAAGGAAGGCGAGTGGTGGGCGTCGATGGACGAGGTCTTCCATCATGACTGATGCCTTCGATCCGGCATCGCTGGCGCAGTCCTGGCCGAAACCGTCGAAGCCGCGTCCGATCGTCACCTTCGGCGCCGGCTCGATCGTCGACGACGCGCATTTTCCCGCCTACCGCAAGGGCGGTTTCCCGATTTCCGGCCTCTACGATCCGGACCAGGCCAAGGCGCGGAAGCTCGCCGAGACATGGGGCGTGACGGCGTTCCGTTCGGTCGAGGAAGCAGCGGCGGTGAAGGACGCGATCTTCGATCTCGCCACGCCGCCAGGCCGACATGCCGAGGTGCTGAAGGCCCTGCCGGACGGCGCGGTGGCGCTGATCCAGAAGCCGATGGGCAACTATCTCGGCGAGGCGACCGAGATCCTCGAAATCTGCCGCGCCAAGCACCTGAAGGCCGCGGTCAATTTCCAGCTTCGCTTCGCGCCGATGATGCTGGCGCTGAAGGACGCCATCGCCAAGGGCTGGCTGGATGAGGTCGTCGATTTCGACGCGCTTCTGGCGCTCGACACGCCCTGGCAGTTGTGGGAATTCCTGCTCAAGGCGCCGCGCGTCGAGATCGCCATGCATTCGATCCATTATCTCGATCTGATCCGCCAGCTTCTCGGCAATCCGCTGGGTGTGCATGCCAAGACGCTCGGCCATCCCAACCACAAGGTCGCGCAGACCCGCACCAGCGCCATCCTCGACTATGGCGACACGGTGCGCTGCGGGCTGTCGATCAACCACGACCACAAGTTCGGCCGCCGCTACCAGGCCTGCGAGTTCCGCATCTGCGGCACCGAGGGCGCGGCCTATGTCAAGCTCGGCCTCAACCTCGACTATCCGCGCGGCGAGCCGGATGTTCTGGAAATCTATCCGAAAGGCGGGTCGGAGTGGGTCACCGTGCCGCTCGCCGGCGAATGGTTCCCCGATGCATTTGTCGGCCGCATGGCCAATGTTCAGCGCTTCGCGTCCGGCGAAGATGCCGAGCTGGTCAGCTCCGTCGAGGACGCCTGGCACACCATGGCGCTGGTCGAGGCCGCCTATAAATCGAGTGCCGCGCCGGCGACGCCGCTGGCCGCAAAGCCGTAGAAGCGCGTCATGGAACAGACCACTTATTTCGAGGACTATGAGATCGGTTCGTCGCGCCTCACCAGCGGCCGCACGATCACCGAGACCGATTTCGTCGTCCATGCCGGCCACACCGGCGATTTCTTTCCGCATCACATGGACGCCGAGTTCATGAAGACGACGCCCTTCGGCCAGCGCATCGCGCATGGCACGCTGGTCTTCTCGGTCGGCGTCGGCCTGACGGCAAGCGTGATCAATCCCGCCGCCTTCTCCTACGGCTACGACCGGCTGCGCTTCATCAAGCCGGTTTTCATCGGCGACACGATCCGCACGCGCACCACCATCGCCGCCAAGGAGGACGACCCGAAACGGCCAAACGCCGGACGTGTCATCGAGCGTGTCGAGGTTTTGAACCAGCGCGACGAGGTCGTGCTGGCGGCGGATCACATCTACATCGTCGAGCGACGGCCCGGCTGAAGACGGAGACAAAAGAACATGGCTGATATCACAGGCAAGGTCGTGGTCGTCACGGCGGCCGCGCAGGGCATTGGACGGGCAAGCGTTCTGGCTTTCGCAAAGGCCGGCGCCATCGTCCACGCCACCGACATCAACGAGGCGGCCCTAGCCGAACTTAGCAAGACGCCCGGCATTGCGGCGCGAAAACTCGATGTGCTGAACGACGATGCGGTGAAAACCGCCTTTGCCGAAATCGGCCGCGTCGACGTGCTGTTCAACTGCGCCGGCTTCGTCCATGCCGGCTCGATCCTCGAGATGAAGGACGAGGATCTCGACTTCGCCTTCAATCTCAACGTGCGCGCCATGATCCGCACCATCCGCGCCGTGCTGCCCGGCATGCTGGAAGGCGGCGATGGCTCGATCATCAACATGGCGTCGGTGGCGGGCGCCCCGAAGGGCGTGCCGAACCGTTTTGCTTATGGCGTGACCAAGGCCGCGGTCATCGGTCTGACAAAATCAATTGCCGCCGATTATGTCGCCAAGGGCATACGCTGCAACGCCATTTGCCCGGGTACCGTCGAGAGCCCCTCGCTTCAGGGCCGCATGCAGGCGCAGGGCGACTACGAGGCGGCCCGCGCCGCCTTCATCGCCCGCCAGCCGATGGGCAGGATCGGCACGCCCGACGAGATCGCCGACCTTGCGGTCTATCTGGCCGGTGCGACCTACACGAGCGGGCAGGCTTACAACATCGACGGCGGCTGGTCGATCTGAGGCCGTTCCGGCAGCCAGCGGCGGCGGCAATCCAGCTACGAGGCAGCCCAGTTAAGAGGCAGGCATGACCAAGATCACGGACCTCAGAACCTTCGACCTGCGCTTCCCGACATCGCAAAGCCTCGACGGCTCCGACGCGATGAATCCGGATCCGGATTACTCGGCCGCCTATGTCATCCTCGACACCGATGTCCCATCGCTGAAAGGCCACGGGCTCACCTTCACCATCGGCCGCGGCAATGAGATCTGCTGCGCGGCGATCGAAGCGCTGCGCCACCGCGTCGTCGGGCTCGAGCTCGACTGGGTGAAAGAGGACCCAGGCCGTTTTTGGCACCATGTGACCGGCGACAGCCAGCTGCGCTGGATCGGCCCGGACAAGGGCGCCATGCATCTTGCAGTCGGAGCCGTGGTCAACGCGGTCTGGGACCTCTGGGCCAAGGAGGCCGGCAAGCCGGTCTGGCGCCTGGTCGCCGAGATGAGCCCGGAAGAGATCGTGCGCATCGTCGATTTCCGCTACCTCACCGACGCAATCACACCGACAGAGGCGCTGGCGATCCTGAAGAAGGCCGAGGCCGGCAAGGCCGAGCGCATCGCCGCGCTCGAGCGCGAGGGCTATGCCTGCTACACCACCTCGGCCGGCTGGCTCGGCTATCCCGACGACAAGCTCAGGCGTCTTTGCCAGGAAGCGGTCGACGATGGGTTCAATCACATCAAGCTGAAGGTCGGCCGCGACCGCGCCGACGACATCCGCCGTCTCAGGATCGCCCGCGAGGTCATCGGCCCGGACCGCTATCTGATGATCGACGCCAACCAGGTCTGGGAGGTCGACCAGGCGATCGACTGGCTGAAGGACCTGGCCTTCGCCAAGCCCTTCTTCATCGAGGAGCCGACCAGCCCCGACGACGTCGCCGGCCACGCGAAGATCCGCAAAGCTATCGCGCCGATCAAGGTCGCGACCGGCGAGATGTGCCAGAACCGCATCATGTTCAAGCAGTTCATCGCCGGCGATGCGATCGACGTCGTGCAGATCGATTCCTGCCGCATGGGCGGGCTGAACGAGGTGCTGGCGGTGCTGCTGATCGCCGCTAAGTTCGGCCTGCCGGTCTGGCCGCATGCCGGCGGCGTCGGCCTTTGCGAATATGTCCAGCATCTGTCGATGATCGACTATGTCGCCGTGTCAGGCAGCAAGGACGGACGCGTCATCGAATATGTCGACCATCTGCACAAGCATTTCCTCGAACCCTGCGTGATCCGCGATGCCGCCTATATGCCGCCGGCTGCGCCCGGTTTCTCGATCGAGATGAAGGCTCAGTCGATCGAGGATTACCTGCATCGCGCCTGAAGCATCGGCGCTGCAAACCGTGCCGAGGCACGCGACCGGACCGCCGCGAATCGGCTATGCCTGTCGCATGCAGGAAACATCCCTCTACGAGCCGGTGAAGCGGTTCCTCGAGAGCATGGATTTCGCCGTCAAGGGCGAGATCGGCGGCTGCGACGTGGTCGGCGTCCGCGCCGGCGAGCCGCCGGTTGTCGTCATTTGCGAATTGAAGCTGCAGTTCAACCTCGAGCTTGTTTTGCAAGCCGTCGACCGCGCGGCGGCCTGTGACGAGGTCTGGCTGGCTGCTTTGATGTCGGCGCGCGGCAAGGGCAGGGAGCACGACCGCCGCTTCCGCGCGCTGTGCCGCCGTCTCGGCTTCGGTCTGCTGGGCGTCGGCAAGAAGGGCGAGGTCGAGCTGCTGCTCAGTCCCGCCGCCCTGCCGCCGCGCCGCGATCCCAGGCGGCGCTCGCGCCTGGTCGAGGAACATCACCGCCGCAAGGGCGATCCGTCCGTCGGCGGCAGCACGCGCAGGAAGCCGATCATGACCGCCTACCGGCAGGAGGCGCTGGCCTGCGCCGCCGCCATGGCCGACGGTCCGAAACGGCCGCGCGACCTCAAGGCGCTTTCGCCGCGCGCCGCGACCATCCTGCAGCATAATTACTATGGCTGGTTCGCCCGCGCCGAGCGCGGCATCTATGCACTGACAGAAGCCGGCCTTGCCGCGATCACACCCGCGGCGGTGGTCTTATAAGCTATTGGGTGACGAAAAATTCGCCGGCTTACCACTCGGCGCCCGGCTTACCATTCGGCGAACGAACCATCCTTGTGGCGCCAGACCGGGTTGCGCCAGCGATGCCCTTCCTTGGCGCGCTCCTTCACATAATCCTCGTCGATCTCGACCCCCAGGCCCGGGCCGTCGGGAATGGCGACATAGCCATCCTCGTAACGGAAGACATCCTTGTTGGCGGCATAGTCGAGCAGGTCGTTGCCGGCATTGTAGTGGATGCCCAGGCTCTGCTCCTGGATGAAGCAATTGTAGCTTACGGCGTCGAGCTGCAGGCACGCGGCCAGCGCGATCGGTCCCAGCGGACAGTGCGGCGCCACCGCCACGTCATAGGCTTCCGCCATCGCCGCGATCTTGCGGCATTCGGTGATGCCGCCGGCATGCGACAGATCGGGCTGGATGATGTCGACGACCGCTTCCTCGAACACCGACTTGAAATCCCAGCGGCTGTAGAGCCGTTCGCCGAGCGCGATCGGCGTCGAGCCGAGCGCGGCGATCTCCTTCAGCGCCTCGCGGTTTTCGCTCAGCACCGGCTCCTCGATGAACATCAGCCGGTAGGGCTCCAGTTCCTTGACCAGGATACGCGCCATCGGCCGGTGCACGCGGCCGTGGAAATCGACGGCGATGCCGATATCGGGCCCGACCGACTCGCGCACCATGGCAACCCGCTCGACCGCGGCATCGATCCTGTCATGGCTGTCGACGATCTGCAGTTCCTCGGTGCCGTTCATCTTGAGCGCCTGGAAGCCGCGCGCCACGACATCCCTGGCGCCGGCGGCGACTTCGGCCGGCCGGTCGCCGCCGATCCACGAATAGACCTTGATCGTCTCGCGCAGCTTGCCGCCGAGCAATTCATGCACCGGCACGCCGAGCGCCTTGCCCTTGATGTCCCACAGCGCCTGGTCGATGCCGGCGATGGCGCTCATCAGGATCGGCCCGCCGCGATAGAAGCCGCCGCGATGCATCACCGTCCAATGATCCTCGATCAGACGCGGATCCTTGCCGATCAGATAGTCGGCCAGTTCCTTGACCGCCGCTTCGACCGTCAGCGCCTTGCCTTCGACCACCGGCTCGCCCCAGCCGCTGATGCCGGCATCGGTCTCGATCTTGAGGAACAGCCAGCGCGGCGGAACGATATAGGTGGTCAAAGCGGTGATCTTCATGCGGTCGGCCGGTCTCAGTTGTTTTTCAGTTTCTTGGCGCTGACGAGGTCGCGCGCGGCGAGATCGAGTATCTTGTTGGCCGCGTTTCGCGCAGCCACGGCGTCGCGCATGCGCAGCGCCTCGACCACCTCGCCGTGAGCCGCCGCCGCTTCTCTGCGCCTGACCGGCGAGATCGTCGCCGTGGCTTCCAGCGAAAACAGCAGCGCCGTGTCGATCAGCTTGCCGATCTGGCGGAAGATCGGGTTGTGGCTCGCGCCATAGACGATCTGGTGGAAGACGATGTCGGAGCGCGAGAATTGCGTCAGGTCCTCGCCGGCGCCGGCCATGCCTTGCCAGGCTGCTTCGAGGTCGGCGATCTCCTGCAACGTCGCGCGCGTTGCCGCGAGTTCGGCGACCAGCGGCTCGATGGCGCGGCGGGTTTCGAGGATCGCGTCGAACAATTTGTCGTCCAGCGCATGCGGCGCATGCCAGGCCAGCACCTGCGGATCGATGATGTTCCATTTGTCCTGGTCGCAGACGACCGTGCCGACGCGTGGCCGGGACAGCACCAGCCCCTTGGCCGCCAGCACCTTCAGGGCTTCGCGTATGACGGTACGGCTGACGCCATATTCGATGCCGAGATCGTTCTCGGTCGGCAGCGACGATCCGGCCGGATAGCGGCCCGAGAAAATGTCGGAGGCGAGCGCTCTTGTCACATCCGGCATGACGCGCGGGCGACGCGCCGTCTCGCGTTCCTCCGTCGCCTCGTCAGCCTTCTTCGGTGTCTCGTTCACCTCAGCCCCTCCTCCAAGGCAGCGAACCCTGGTTTGCGCGCGCTCGGCCCGGCCTTAGCGGATACCGGTGATTTGCGCCAGCGCTACTGAGCGGACTATTTAAATCATTTATCATACCAGATCAATTGACGTGTATGATGAAATTGATTAATGACGGGAGGCCCGGGCTCGGCGCCCGGCCGTTCGCTGGGAGGTAAACATGCGACTTTTGAAAACCGCGCTCGTCGCGGGCGCTCTCGCCGTCTTGTCGGTCACGACAATCGCGTCTGCCTATGCGCAGGACACCAAGATCGGCTTCATTGTCAAACAGCCCGAGGAACCCTGGTTCCAGGACGAATGGAAATTCGCTGACCAGGCTGCCAAGGAAAAGGGCTTCACTCTCGTCAAGATCGGTGCCGAAGACGGCGAGAAGCTGATGTCGGCGATCGACAATCTCGGCGCCCAGGGCGCGCAAGGCTTCGTCGTCTGCACGCCTGATGTGAAGCTCGGCCCGGGCATCGTCGCCAAGGCGGCCGCCAACAATCTGAAGCTGATGACGGTGGACGATCGCCTCGTCGGCGCCGACGGCAAGCCGCTCGAAGACGTGCCGCATATGGGCATCTCCGCCACCAAGATCGGCGAGGCGGTGGGTCAGGCCATCCTCGAGGAGATGAAGGCGCGTGGCTGGAAGATGGACGAGGTCGGCGCGATCCGCGTTTCCTATGACCAGCTGCCGACCGCCGTCGACCGCGTCGAAGGCGCGATCTCGGTGCTGAAGGCCGCCGGCTTCAAGGCAGAAAACATCTTCGACGCACCGCAGGCCAAGACCGACACGGAAGCCGCGCTCAATGCCGCGACCGTGGTGCTCAATGCCCATGCCGACATCAAGAAGTGGATTGCCTTCGGCCTCAATGACGAGGCGGTGCTGGGCGCCGTGCGCGCTTCCGAAAGCGTCGGCATTCCGGCCGACGGCATGATCGGCGTCGGCATCGGCGGCGCGGAATCGGCGATCAATGAGTTCAAGAAACCGGCCGCGACCGGCTTCGTTGGCACGGTGATCATCTCGCCGAAGCGCCATGGTTACGAGACGGCGCTGAACATGTATGAATGGATCGCCAACAACAAGGAGCCGGCGAAGCTGACGCTGACCGCCGGCGCGCTGGCCAAGCGCGACGACTATCAGAAGGTGCGCAAGGACCTCGGCATCGAATAGCCTTCCCTGTACAAACAGGCGGCGGCTTGATGCTGCCGCCCGTTTGGCATGCTCAAGGATCTAGGCCGTGTCCTTTCTCCAATTTTCCAACATCAGCAAGACCTATCCGGGCGTCAGGGCTCTGTCCGGCGTGTCGTTCGGCGTCGAAAAGGGCGCCGTGCACGGATTGATGGGCGAGAACGGCGCCGGCAAATCCACCCTCATCAAGATCCTGTCCGGCGACCAGCATGCCGATGCCGGCGAGATAAGCATCGACGGCAAGGTCCAGGCCTATGCCTCGACCAGGAATGCCTTCGACAACGGCGTCATCGTCATCCATCAGGAATTGCAGCTGGTGCCCGAGCTGACCGTCGCCGAAAATCTCAGCCTCGGCCGGTTTCCGGCGAGCGGAGGCGTCATCGCCCGCCGCCGCATGCTCGACGATGTCGGCGCCAAGCTGAAGTCGGCCGGCATCGACATCGACATGCGCCGCAAGGTCAAGACGCTCTCGATCGGCGAACGCCAGATGGTCGAGATCGCCAAGGCCGTGATGCTCGACGCCCGCGTCATCGCGCTCGACGAACCGACCTCGTCGCTGTCCTCACGCGAAAGCGAGATCCTGTTTAAGCTGATCGACCGGCTGCGCGGCGAGGGCAAGGTCATCATCTATGTCTCGCACCGCCTCGACGAGGTGTTCCGCCTCTGCGACAGCCTGACGGTGCTGCGCGACGGCAAGCTCGCCGCGCATCACGCATCGCTGAAAGATGTGACGCGCGATCAGGTCGTTGCCGAAATGGTCGGTCGCGAGATTTCCGACATCTGGGGTTTTCGGCCGCGAAATCCGGGAGAGGTTCGCCTCAAGGCCGATAATCTGAGCGGCGCCAGATTGCGGACGCCGGCAAGCTTCGAAGCTCGCGCCGGCGAGATCGTCGGCTTCTTCGGCCTGATCGGCGCCGGACGCTCGGAGCTGATGCGGCTGGTCTTCGGCGCCGATCCGCGCTCGGGCGGCACGATCGCCGTCGACGGCGAGGTGATTGCCGCCGCCAGCCCGCATGACGCGATCCGCGCCGGCATTGTGCTCTGCTCCGAGGACCGCAAGCATGACGGCATCATCCAGGGCCGCTCGATCGAGGAAAACATCAACATCTCGTCCAGGCGCCATCACACGCGCTTCGGGGTGCTCAGCCGCGCCAGCGAGATCGCGACGGCCGAAACCTTCATCAAGAAGCTCAAGGTGCGCACGCCTTCGCGCAGGCAGGACATCGTCAACCTGTCCGGCGGCAACCAGCAGAAGGTCATCCTTGGCCGCTGGCTGTCCGAGCAGGGCATACGCGTTTTGATCGTCGACGAGCCGACGCGCGGCATCGATGTCGGCGCCAAGTCGGAGATCTACGAGCTGCTCTACCAGCTCGCCGAGGACGGCATGGCGATCGTCGTCGTCTCCTCCGAGCTGCCGGAAGTGATGGGCATCTGCGATCGCATCCTGGTGATGTGCGGCGGGCGTATCAGCGCCGAGCTCACGCGCGACCAGTTCGCCGAAAAGGCAATCCTGGCCGCGGCCCTTCCAGACAAGAAAACCCCCGACGCGATCGCATCCTGAGGACACCCGCCATGACCGACCGGTTCAAGAAGATACTGCTCGGCGAGCAGGGCCTCGTCGTGATCTTCATCGTCGCCTTCGCGCTGGTGTCGCTGCTGGTGCCGAACTTCCTCACCGACCGCAACATGCTGGGCCTGCTGCAATCGGTGGTCACCGTCGGCATCGTCGCGTGCACGATGATGTTCTGCCTCGCCGCGCGCGACTTCGATCTGTCGGTCGGCTCCATCGTAGCCTTTGCCGGCATGGTCGCGGTGATGGCCTCGAACGCCACAGGTTCGATCCTGCTTGGCCTTATCGCGGCGATCGCCTGCGGCGCCGTCGTCGGCTGGGTCAACGGCGTCGTCATCGCCAAATTCCGCATCAATGCTCTGATCACCACCTTGGCCACCATGCAGATCGTGCGCGGTTTTGCGCTGATCTCGTCGGACGGCCGCGCCGTCGGCATCAACAGCCCGGACTTCTACCAGCTTGCCTTGTCGAAGCTGCTCGGCATACCGACGCCGATCTGGGTGCTGGCGGTGCTCTTCGCCATTTTCGGCTTCGTGCTCAACAGCACCGTCTTCGGCAAGAACACGCTGGCCATCGGCGGCAATCCGGAAGCCTCGCGCCTTGCCGGCGTCAATGTCGACAGGACGCGCATCTGGATCTTCACGCTGCAGGGCGTGGTCTGCGGCATCGCCGGCATCCTGCTTGCCTCTCGCATCACCTCGGGCCAGCCCAACGCCGCGGTCGGGCTCGAATTGTCGGTGATCTCGGCCTGCGTGCTCGGCGGCGTCTCGCTTGCGGGCGGCAGGGCCACGATGTCGGGCGTCATCGTCGGCGTGCTGATCATGGGCATCGCCGAGAACGCGATGAACCTGCTCAACATCCCGGCCTTCTACCAATATATCGTCAGGGGCGTGATCCTGCTTCTGGCGGTCCTGCTCGACAATCTGCGTTCCTCGGCATTGGGCCGGCGCTGATGGCACGTCTGAAGGGAAAACGCATCTTCCTCACCGGCGCGGCGCAAGGCATCGGCTACGCCATCGCCGAAGCCTGCCTGTGCGAGAAGGCCGAGCTGTTCCTCGTCGACCGCGACGCGGACCTGCTTGCTGAAAGCGCTGCCCGTTTGGGCAAGGTCGCCCATGCGGCGGCCGATATCGCCGACGCCAAGGCAATCGACGCCGCGATGCAGGCGGCGACGAAGGCCATCGGCCCGGTCAACGCCGTCATCAACAATGCCGGCATGAACGTCTTCTCGACGCCGCTCGCGGCCACCGAGGATGACTGGACGCGCAATCTCGACGTCAATGTGAAAGGCGCCTGGCACTGCGCCAAGGCGGCGCTGCCGGGGATGATCGGGCAGGGCGGCGGGGCGATTCTCAACATCGCCTCCACGCACGCCTTCACCATCATCCCGCATACCTTCCCCTATCCCGTCGCCAAGCACGCGTTGCTCGGCCTGACCAGGTCGCTGGCGCTCGAATATGCCGGCCAGGGCGTGCGCGTGAACGCGCTGGCGCCGGGCTATGTCGAGACGCAGAAGGCGCTCGACTACTGGAACAGCTTCGACGATCCGGAGGCCGCGCGCGCCAAGACGCTGGCGCTGCATCCGGGTGGGCGCATCGCCACACCGCAGGAGATCGCCATGGCGGCGGTCTTTCTCGTCTCCGACGAGTGTCCCTTCATCAACGCCGCCTGCCTCGTCGCGGATGGAGGCCTGAGCGTGCTTCACCACCCCTGAAGCAAGCCATGAACCATTGATATGCCGCGGGAACTCAAAAACATCGCGACCCGGCATCAAGGGCTGACGATGGCCCGCATCGAGCTCGCCGGCGACCGCCTCCGCTATGTCATGCAGTGCGACGAGGGATCTGCCGTGTCGAAGGTCGCGGAAATCTGTCCACGAGAGGCTGAGGTCACATAGGACCCTTCAAGCTCCGCTCCAGGTCGTTGCGTATCAGCCCATGCCGGCGCGCATCCGCGCCTGAGACGGCGGGGCTGGATGGCGCATATCCGCGCCGTTCAGCCCAGCTCATTTCGACTGTTGACACGTCTCCCGCTCTGTGCAGAAATTGGTTGGACCATTGAACCATTTTAGGCTTGGCCGGCGTGACCGATTTCCTGCCTCCCATCCAGACCACGGCCCGCGACGACGCGGTTCTGAAGGCGTTGGTGGGCTTCGTGCGGCAGGAGGCTCTTGGCCCCGGTGAAAAACTCCCGACGGAGCGCATCCTGGCCGAACGCCTCAAGGTCAGCCGCAACACGGTGCGCGAGGCGCTGACGCGCTGGGAAGGCCTCGGTCTCGTCGAACGGCGGCAAGGCTCGGGCACTTATCTCAAGGCCGCCGTCTCGCCCGACATGCTGCACATGCCGCTGACATTGGCCGGCGGCAATGATTTCGCCGGCCTGATGCGCACGCTGGAGATTCGCCGCGCGCTGGAGGCCGAGGCGGCGGCGCTTTGCGCCATTCGCGCCGGCAAGGCCGAGATCGCCGAGATCGAGCGCAAGCTCGACATCATGGAAGAAGCTTTCCGCACCCGCGCCGGCATGTCCTCGGAAGAGGATTGGGAATTCCACCAGGCTGTCTACCGCGCCTCGGGCAATCCGCTCTTCGAGCAGATCATCAGTGCCATGCACGAGCTGTTCCACCGCTTCTGGGAGCATCCGCTCGGCGTGCGCGATTTCGGCCATGCCAGTTTTCCTTATCACCGGACCATCTTCAATTGCATCGCCGCGCGTGACCCCGATGGGGCTCGTGCCGAGGCGCTAAAACTCATCGCCACCGTCGAGGACGATTTGAAGCGCGGCGCTGCCAACCTCAAACTTTCGGACCGCAGATGAACGAGCAGCCCAACACCTTCGACCCGGCCCCCCTAGCTGGCGATTATCTCGGCGAGGCGGCGACGCTGCTGGCGCATGACGATCCGTTTCCCGGCGGCGCGGTGGTGCCGCCGATCTACCAGACCTCGCTGTTCACCTTCGCCAATTATGCCGACATGGCCGACACCTTCGCCGGCCGGCGAAAGCAGCCGATCTATTCGCGCGGCGACAACCCGACGGTGATGGAATTCGAAGCACGTGTCGCCGCGCTCGAAGGCGCGGAGGCCGCGCGCGGCTTTTCCAGCGGCATGGCGGCCATCAGCGCCACGGTCCTTGCCTTTGTCGGCGCCGGCGAGCGCATGGTTGCCGTGCGCAACTGCTATGGCGACGCCTACCGCCTGTTCGAGCGGCTGTTCCCGCGCTTGCACATCAAGGTCGACTATGTCGACGGCTCCGATCCCGACGCGGTTGCCGCGGCACTTCCCGGCGCCAAGCTGCTCTACCTAGAAAGTCCGACCTCGATGATGTTCGAGCTGCAGGACCTGGAGCATCTGACGCGGCTTGCGAAGGAGCAGGGCATCGTCACCACCATCGACAATTCCTGGGCCACCCCCGTCTTCCAGAAGCCGATTTCGCATGGCGTCGACCTGGTGCTGCATTCGGCCTCGAAATATCTGAGCGGCCACAGCGACACCGTCGCCGGCGTGGTGGCCGGCTCCGCCGTCCATATCAAGCACATCAACGAGCAGACCTATTCGCAGCTTGGCGGCAAGCTGTCGCCCTTCGAAGGCTGGCTCTTGCTGCGCGGGCTGCGCACGCTGCCGCTGCGCCTGCCGCATCACATGAAGAGCGGACTTACGATTGCCGAGCGGCTGAAGGCGCATGGCAAGGTCGAGCGAGTCAACCATCCTGCCTATTCGAACCACCCCGGCAAGAAGACGCTTGCCGGCTATGCCGGGCTGTTCTCCTTCGAGGTCACCGAGGATGTCGACATCCCTGCCTTCGTCGATGCGCTGAAGTTCTTCCGCATTGGCGTCAGCTGGGGCGGCCATGAAAGCCTGGTCGTGCCGGCCAAGGCCTCGCTCGAGCAGACGCCGGGCATCAATTCGATGGCGCGCTTCGGCGTCAGCCCCCGAACCATCCGCTTCAATGTCGGATTGGAAAATGTCGAGGACCTCTGGGCCGACATCGCCCAGGCCTTCGACAAGTCAAAAAAATAATGGATCAAAAATGGGAGTCCTGAACATGAAAAGACCGACCTTCATGCTTGCCGCCGTAGCCGGCCTGGCGATCTCCGCCAGCGGCGCGCTGGCCGACACCACCATCAAGCTGGTCGAAGTCATCACCAGCCCGCCGCGCACCGAATTCCTGAAGAAGCAGATCGCCGAATTCGAGACCGCCAATCCGGGCATCAAGGTGGAGGTGGTCTCGCTGCCCTGGGGCCAGGCCTTCGAGAAGTTCCTCACCATGGTGCAGGCCGGCGATACGCCCGACGTTGTCGAGATGCCGGAACGCTGGATGGGCCTCTATGCCAACAATGCCCAGCTCGAGGATCTCGGCCCTTACATGGCCAAGTGGGACGACGCCAAGACGCTCGGCGACCGCGCCAAGCAGTTCGGCTCGACCGTCAACAACACGCAGTTCATGATCCCTTACGGCTACTATGTGAACGCGCTGTTCTGGAACAAGAAGCTGTTCAAGGAAGCTGGTCTCGACGGTCCGCCGGCGACGCTCGATGAGTTCGTCGCCGATTCCAAGAAGATCTCGGCCATCCCGGGTAAATATGGCTACTGCCTGCGCGGCGGGCCCGGCGCCTTCAACGGCATGCACATGTTCATGAACATCGCCGACGGCAAGGGCGGCTATTTCACCGACGACGGTGTCTCGACCATCAACGACGAAGGCTCGGTCAAGGGCCTGCAGATGCTGGCCGACATGTACAAGAACGGCCTGGCGCCGAAAGATTCCGTGAGCTGGGGCTTCAACGAAACGGTGACCGGCTTCTATTCCGGCACCTGCGCCATGCTCAACCAGGACCCGGACGCGCTGCTCGGCATCGCCGACAAGATGAGCGCCGACGACTTCGCGGTTGCGCCGTTGCCGGTCGGCCCGAGCGGCAAATCCTATCCGACGCTGGGCTATGCCGGCTGGGCGATGTTCGCCAACTCCCAGCACAAGGACGAAGCCTGGAAGCTGATGGCGACGCTTTTGTCGCCGAAGGACAATCTGGAATGGGCCAAGGAAGTCGGCGTCGTGCCGATCCACAACGGCGCCGACCAGGACGCGCATTTCAAGACCGAGCAGTTCAAGGGCTGGTTCACCGAGCTCAACGACAGCTCGAAGTACGAAATGGTGACGCCGCCGACCCATCTGGAAAATCTCGGCAACTTCGTCGATCAGGTGGCGATCAAGAATTTTCAGGAAGTGCTGCTCGGCCAGAAGCCGGCCAAGGAGGTCGCCGATGAATGGGCCAAGTTCCTGACCAAGGAACAGCAGGACTGGCTGGCGAAAAACAAGAAGTAAGGCGCAGGCCTTTTTCCTTCGCCCCGTTTACGGGGAGAAGGTGTCACGAAGTGACGGATGAGGGGCGGCGCCAGCATTTCATAAGTTCGCGCCGCCCCTCATCTGCCTGCCGGCATCTTCTCCCCGTTGAACGGGGAGAAGGAAGCTGCCGCCATGCCGGCACCCACTTACCATCGCGAGCCACCATGACCTTCGCCGTCTCCGAGATCCGATCCGCCGCCCCGCCGCGCAAGCGGCGGTTCAGCAAGGCCGCGATCGAGCCGTGGCTTTATCTTTCGCCTTCTATCGTCCTGCTGGTCCTGGTGCTGCTGGTGCCGTTGGTCATTGGCATCTCCTACTCTTTTCGCAAATTCTCGGCCTTCAAGTCGCAATATGTCGGCCTTGCCCAATATCAGGCGATGCTCTCCGACCAGGTGCTCGGTCAGGCGCTGATCAACACGCTGTGGTGGACGGTCGCCAGCCTGTTCTTCCAGTTCTTTCTGGGCTTGGGTCTCGCATTGCTGCTCGACAGGCCGTTCTACGGCCGCAAGGTGGTGCAGGCCGTGGTCTTCCTGCCCTGGGCCGTGCCGTCTTTCCTCTCCGGCCTCACCTGGGCCTGGCTGTTCAACCCGATCATCGGGCCGCTGCCGCACTGGCTTTTCGCGCTTGGCCTCAAGGCCGAGCCGACCAATGTGCTGTCGGATCCGGCCACCGCCATGTGGGGCCCGATCGTCGCCAACATCTGGTTCGGCATCCCGTTCTTCGCCATAACGCTGCTTGCCGCGCTGAAGTCGATCCCCTCCGAATTGCATGAGGCTGCAGCCATCGACGGCGCCTCGCCCTGGCAGCGCTTCACCAAGGTGACGCTGCCCTTCCTGGCGCCGACCATCGTGATCACGGTCATGCTGCGCACCATCTGGATCGCCACCTTCGCCGACCTGATCTTCGTCATGACCGAGGGCGGGCCGGCCGGCTCGACCAGCACCGTGCCGGTCTACATCTATGTCAGTGCCTTCAAGTCGCTCGACAAGGGCTATGCATCGGCGGTGGCGGTGCTGCTTCTGGTGCTGCTCATTGTCTACGCCATCGGGCTGATCGCTATCCGCCGCACCCTGGTGAGGCACGTCTGATGATCGCCGGTCGCTCCGCCTCCTCGCGCATTTTCGGCGGCATCGGGCTCTACGCGGCCATCGCGGCTTACGTGATCTTCGCGCTGTTCCCGATCTTCTGGACGCTGAAGATCTCGGTGACGCCGGAGCGCCTGCTCTATTCGGAAGGCATCACCTTTTGGCCGTCGCAGACGACCTTCCAGAACTTCGTCACCGTGCTCGAAGCCTCCGACTTTCCACGCTATTTCCTCAACAGCGTCATCGTCTCGGTGTCGACGGCCGCCTTTGTCACCGTCATCGCCACGCTCGCCGGCTACGCCATGTCGCGCTTCACCTTCCGCGGCAAGGCGACGCTGGCCATCTTGCTATTGCTGACCCAGACCTTCCCGCTGGTCATGGTCATTCCGCCGATCTACCGGATCATGGGCGATCTCGGCCTGACCAACAGCCTGATCGGACTGATCATCATCTACACAGCCTTCAACACCGCCTTCGCCACTTTCCTCATGCAGTCCTTCTTCGACGGCATCCCGAGGGATCTTGAGGAGGCGGCGATGATCGACGGCTGCACCCGCGCTCAGGCGATGCGCCGGGTGATCGTGCCGCTGACCTTGCCGGGAATGGGCGCCACACTGGGTTTCGTCTTCACCGCCGCCTGGAGCGAGCTTCTGTTCGCGCTGATGCTGATCTCCAGCGACGAGCAGAAGACTTTCGCCGTCGGCCTGCTCACCTTCATCGGCAAGTTCGCCGTCGACTGGGGGCAGATGATGGCGGCGTCGATCCTGGCGCTGATTCCGGTCTGCGTCTTCTTCGCCTTCCTGCAACGCTATCTCGTCACCGGCCTCACCGCCGGCGCGGTCAAAGGATAATCGATGGCTTCCGTCACGCTGCAAAACGTCGAGAAGGATTATGGCGCGCTGCGCATCCTGCATGGCGTCGACCTCGAGATTGCCGATGGCGAGTTCGTGGTGCTGGTCGGCCCGTCCGGCTGCGGCAAGTCCACGCTCTTGCGCATGATTGCCGGCCTCGAAGAGGTCACCGGCGGTGAGATCCATATCGGCGAGCGGCTGGTCAACGACGTCGCGCCCAAGGACCGCGACATCGCCATGGTGTTCCAGTCCTACGCGCTCTATCCGCATATGGACGTCTCCTCGAATATGGGCTTCAGCCTGCTGCTGAAGAAGGCCGAGAAGACGACGATCGACGGCAGGGTGGGTGCTGCCGCCAAGCGGCTTGGCCTCGACTCCTATCTCGGCCGCTTGCCGCGCCAGCTCTCCGGCGGCCAGCGTCAGCGCGTCGCCATGGGCCGCGCCATCGTGCGCGATCCGAAAGTTTTTCTGTTCGATGAGCCGCTGTCCAACCTCGACGCCAAATTGCGCGTCCATATGCGCGCCGAGATCAAGGCGCTGCACCAGCAGCTCAAGACCACGTCGGTCTACGTCACCCACGACCAGGTCGAGGCCATGACCATGGCCGACCGCATCGTCGTCATGCATGACGGCTATGTCCAGCAGGTAGGCCGTCCGCTGGAGCTTTACGACCGGCCGGCCAACACTTTCGTCGCCGGCTTCATCGGCTCGCCCGGCATGAATTTCTTGCCGGCGAAGGTCGCCAGGGGCGGCAAGGCCGATGCCGTGCTCGCCGACGGCCAGAAGCTTGGATTGCCGGATGGTCTGCCGCTGCAGGACGGCGATGCGCTCACCATCGGCCTGCGGCCCGAGCATATCAGGCTGGCCGATGACGGAGCGCTGAAGGCCGAGGTCGAGGTGGTCGAACCGCTCGGCCTGTCGACGCAGTTCTACGTCCGGCTGGCCAACCAGCAGATCTGCGTCTTCGTCATGGGACGCAGCGACGTCAGGCCGGGCGACACCATCCGCCTCGCCGCCGATCCGGCGGCGCTGCACCTCTTCGATCCAAAGAGCGGCGTTCGGATCGGCTAGCTGGCCAACAGCGACGCGTCATTGGATGGCTTCGCCAGCAACGCACCGGCGGCAGATGTGGGTGTTCAACTCGGGTACGATCGTTGCGCTGGTGATGGCGACAATTTGATCGCTCAAGGGTCGGCGCCTTCGAGAATATCGACAGGTGAATTGCGGATTTTGATTGCTAGACTCCTGCTGATTCGTCTCGACAGGAAAAGGCATGAGCAAGGCCCTCGGCACATTCGCACTGATCACGGTTTTGAGCGCTTTGCTGATGGCGCTGTCATTGGCCGTGGCGAGGCACGGCTACCCCTATGGCGCGTATGGCGTGAAGCGTCTCGACGGCATCGCCGACGCCGGCTCGTTCCTGGCGATCGCCGCCATCTATTTCTTCGGCGCCATGCTGATGATGATCTTGCCGATCCGCGCCGCCGGCATCGTGCTGACCCATGCAGCCGATGCGATCTTCTGGGCGACGATCATGCTCTTCGCGACGATCGTCGGCTCGCTGGTTGCCAGATGGGCCTTCGGCCAGCACGAGGTGCTTTGGGCGCTGTTCAACTGGCGCTTCCTGTTCGTCGCGGCGATCGTGGCGGCGCATCTCACCATGAACGAGCTTCGCCGCAACATCCTGCTCAGAAGCCTGTTCTTCGTTGCCTTCGGCGCGGTCACGCTCGCCTGCCTGTTCTGGTCATTCTCGACCTGAGTCCTAGCTTTGTCGCATATGGCTGGTAGACCTCCTGCCAGGCAATGGCTATATCATTTGTCTGACAATTGACCCGGTCGAAGGCCGCCGCGACCAAAACCCAAGGAAAAACAAGATGACCGTGCTGCGCAAAAACCTGATCGACGGCGAGTGGCTTGGCGAGGCCGGCTCTCGCAACATCAACCCTTCGAACACCAACGACGTCGTCGGCGAATACGCTTCGGCCGGGCCGGAGGAGGCCAAGCAGGCCATCGCGGCCGCCAAGGCGGCCTTTCCGGCCTGGTCGCGCTCAGGCCCGCTGGCCCGCCATGCGGTGCTGAAGAAAACCTCCGACGAGATCATGGCGCGCAAGGACGAGATCGGCCGCTCGCTGGCCCGCGAAGAGGGCAAGACGCTGGCCGAGGGCGTCGGCGAGACGATCCGGGCGGCGCAGCTCTTCGACTTCTTCGCCGGCGAGACGCTGCGTCTGTCGGGCGAGATGGTGCCGAGCGTCAGGCCCGGTGTCGGCGTCGAGATGACCCGCGAAGGCGTCGGCGTCGTCGGCATCATCACGCCGTGGAATTTCCCGATCGCCATCCCCGCCTGGAAGATCGCGCCGGCGCTGGCCTACGGCAATACCATCGTCTTCAAGCCGGCCGAGCTGGTGCCTGAAAGCGCCTGGACCATTGTCGACATCCTGCATCGCGCTGGTCTACCTAAGGGCGTGCTCAACCTCGTCATGGGCAAGGGTTCGGTGGTCGGCCAGGCGATGCTCGACAGCCCCGACGTCAACGCCATCTCCTTCACCGGCTCGGTCGGCACCGGCAAGCGCGTCGCTGCCGCAAGCGTCGAGCACATGCGCAAGTTCCAGCTCGAAATGGGCGGCAAGAATCCGCTCGTCGTGCTCGATGACGCGGATCTTGGCACGGCCGTCGATTGCGCCGTCAACGGCGCCTATTTCTCGACCGGACAGCGCTGCACGGCCTCCTCGCGTCTGATCGTCACCGAGGCCATCCACGACCGCTTCGTCGACGCGATCAAGGAGCGGCTGGACAAGCTCGTCATCGGCGATGCGCTGGATGCCAAGACCCAGATCGGCCCGGTCGTCGACCAGACCCAGCTCAAGCAGGACGAGGATTATATCGCCGTCGGCCGCCAGGAAGGCGCCGAGCTTGCCTTCGGCGGCGACCGGCTGGAGCGCGAGACGCCGGGCTTCTATCTGCAACCGGCGCTGTTTGTTGGCTCCACCAATGCGATGCGCATCTCGCGCGAGGAGATTTTTGGTCCTGTCGCCAACGTCATTCGAGTCAACGATTATGACGAAGCCCTGGCTGTCGCCAACGACACGCCGTTCGGCCTCACCTCCGGCATCTGCACCACCAGCCTGAAGCACGCGACCCATTTCAAGCGCAACTCCGAAGCCGGCATGGTGATGGTCAACCTGCCGACGGCGGGCGTCGACTTCCACGTGCCGTTCGGCGGCCGCAAGGGTTCGAGCTACGGCCCGCGCGAGCAGGGCCGCTACGCCATGGAGTTCTACACCACGGTTAAGACCGCCTATACATTCGCCGGCTAAGAGGGATCGATGGCGTCAGCCCTGGACGACATGACATGGCTCAACCCGCCGCCGCGCCACACGGTCGGCGACGGCACGCTCACCGTTCGGACGGGCAAGGAGACCGACTTCTGGCGCGAGACCTTCTACGGCTTCTGGCGCGACAACGGGCATTTCCTCTACCGCCCGGTCGAGGGTGATTTCAGCGCCGAGGTCACCGTCCAGGGCGACTACAAGGTGCTCTACGATCAGGCGGGGCTGATGCTGCGCCTCAGCGAAACGCACTGGATCAAGGCCGGCATCGAATACACCGACGGGCTGGCCTACTTCTCCGTCGTCGTCACCAACGACACCTCCGACTGGTCGCTGGTCGCCATTGCCGCCGGCAAGGACGGCGTCCGGATCCGCCTGACCCGTCACGCCGAGGCGATCCGCATCCAGTATCTGGACGTCTCGGACGGTCACTGGAAGCCGGTGCGGTTGGCCTATTTCCCGATATCGAAATCGGTCGATGTCGGCATGATGTGCTGCTCGCCGCAGCGCGAGGGTTTCGAGGTCACCTTTTCAGACTTCACCGTCGGGGCTCCCATCTCGCGGGAATTGCACGACTGACGCGGCGCTACCCGTTCATCCGGTGCTGGAAGAATTGCAGGAATAATTCGCGCTCGGTGGTGATGTCGAGCTTCTCATAGATGCGGCGGCGATGGTTCTTCACCGTGCCGACGGTGATGCCGAGCCGCGCGGCGATGTTGGCGGTCGGATGGCCGGCGAGGATCAGCTGCACCAACTCGCGCTCGCGTGAGGACAGCTCCGGCCACAGGTTTTGCGGAATGCTGGGTTTCTGCTGCGGCGAGGCGCCGGGACCGCTCGGCGCCGAGGTGCGTGAAAAGTCCGAGCCGCGCGCCTTGATGTCCAGCGCATGCAGCGCCTCGAACACCGGCAACCGCTCCGTCAGCAGCGCGATCTCGCTGTCCTTGAACGATACGGTCGAGCGGTCGAGGAATATGCCCAGGCACCAGTCGCCGCCGTCGGCGAGCAGGATGCCGACCTCGTCGCAGATTTCCGACTGCGCCAGGAAACCGGCAATGTATTGGCCGCGCTTGGCCTCCTCGTCGGCCAGTCCCTTGAGCGGCATGATGCCGAGCCGGCGCTCGCGCCGCCACGAGGCATAGAAGGGATCGAAGACGTAGTAATTGTCGAGATAGCGCCGCACCATCTCGTCCGAGAAGCGCCGGTGCTTGACGAATTCCGGTGTCCTGGTCGCCGAATAGCGTGTCACCGTCACCAGGTCATGCGCGATGTCGGCGCCGATCAGGTCGATCAGGCAGTCGACATGCCGGTCGGTGCCGGTGGCGGCGATCGCCTTGGCCAGCGGCGCCCAGATATTGCCCATGCGCAGGCCCTTTTCTCGGCGAACCGCGCCGCGCGGTCATTGTGTCTTTAGGCATATGGCGCGATCCGGCTCCGGGAATCTAGCCTGTGGTCATTCTCGGCAAGGGAAAGCGACCCGTGGACCAGATCACCACCAATCCAATCGTCATCGGCATCGACGCTGGCGGCACCATGACCGACACGATCCTTGTGGATCAGGACGGCCACTTCAAGATCGGCAAGTCGGCGACGACGCCTAAGAACGAGGCCGAAGGCTTCCTCGCTTCGGCCGAGGACGCGGCCGATGCCTGGGGTATCTCGCTGCAGGATCTGTTCTCCGGCGTCAACGTCGTGCTCTATTCCGGCACCGGCATGCTCAACACGCTGTTGTCGCGCACCGGCCGCAGGCTCGGGCTGATCACCACCAAGGGCCTCGAGGACATGATCCTGATGGGCCGCGGCCTGCAGGCCTGGGCGGATTATTCCTATGCCGACCGCCTGCACGCGGTCACCCACCATCATCCCGATCCGCTGGTGCCGCGCCGCCGCACGCATGGCGTGACGGAGCGCATCGACCAGTTCGGCGACGTCATCCTGCCGCTCTACGAGCACGAGGTGCATGCCGCCGCCAAGAAGCTCATCGCCGACAAGGTCGAGGCGATCTGCATCATGACCGTCTTCTCGCACGTTAACCCGGCGCATGAGAAGCGCATCGCCGAAATCTGCCGCGAGGAGATCGCTGCCGCCGGCGCCGACATCCTCGTCTACACCAGCCACGAGGTGCGCCCGGTGATCCGCGAGCAGTCGCGGCTGAACTCGGTGCTGATCGAGGCCTACGCCACCTCGCGCGGCCGCAAGCAGTTGAAGGGCATCGAGGACGTCTCGAAGAAATACGGCTTCAAATATGGCGTGCAGACGCTGCTCTCCTTCGGTGGCCTGACCTCGATCAACCATCCGCGCCTGCACGAAACGATGATCTCCGGGCCGATCGGCGGCATCCTGGGCGCCGCCTATGTCGGCAAGCTGATCGGCAACGACTCGCTGATCTGCTCGGACATGGGCGGCACGTCCTTCGACATGGGCGTCATCACGCGCGGCCAGACACGCATCGAGAACGAACCGCTGATGGACCGCTTCAAGCTCAACGTGCCGACGTTGCATCTCGACACGATCGGCGCCGGCGCCGGCATGATCCTCAAGGTTGATCCGCTGACCAGGAAGGTCTCGCTCGGGCCGGAAAGCGCCGGCTCCGATCCCGGGCCGATCTGCTTCGCCAAGGGCGGCACCGAGCCGACCATCGCCGATTGCGATGCCATCCTCGGCCGCCTGAACCCCCGCTACTTCCTCGGCGGCAAGGTCGTGCTGCAGGTCGAGAAGGCGAGGAAAGCGTTCGAGGAAAAATGCGCCCGCTTGCTCGGCGTCGGCGTCGAGGAGGCGGCCGAAGGCATGATCGACATGCTGGAGGCCGACGCCAACAACGCGCTGCGTCGCGTCATTTCCGGCCAGGGCATCCATCCTTCGGAATTCACGCTTTTGTCCTATGGCGGCTCGGGGCCGCTGCATCTGGCCGGCTGCTCCAGGGGCATCGGCTTCAAGGACATCATCACCTTCCAGTTCGCCGCCGCCTTCTCGGCCTTCGGCTGCGCCACCGCCGATTTCATGCGCCGCCATTCGGTATCGACCCAGATCGACATCGGCGCGCGGGCAAGCGATGACGAACTGGTCGCCTTCGGCAAGAAGGTCACCACTGTCTGGGACGACCTGACCAAGGCCGCGGTCGACGAAATGGTGGCCGACGGCCACGCGCTCCCCAAGATCAAGACCGTGCCGTTCCTGATGATGCGTTACACCGGCCAGTTGGAAGACGTCGAGGTGATGGCGCCGCTGTCGGCGATTCACTCCGCCGACGACATGCGCAGGATCATCGCCGAGTTCGAGGCGGTCTACGCCAAGGTCAACCATCGCGTCTCGCGCTATGGCGAGGCCGGCTTCTCGATCACCGAGCTCGGGTTGATCGCCACCGCCGACAAGGTGAAGCCAACTTTGGTCAAGCGTCCGCTCGGCAAGTCGGATCCGGCGTCTGCCCATAAGGGCGTGCGCGAGGCCTATATCGGCGGCCGCTGGCACAAGGCCAATCTCTACGAGATGGACCTGTTGCAACCCGGTCACGAGGTCATCGGCGCGGCCATCATCGAACATCCGGCGACGACGCTCGTCGTCCATCCGCAGGACCGGGTCCATGTCGATGAATGGACGCTGCTCCACTACACCCACGCTTGAGAAGGGCGAACGCCATGCTGGACAAACCCGCCTCCGCGCTCCGCATTCGCGAACGGCTGCTCGAATCCGAACGGCTGATGGAAGAGACCGGCTGCTATGACGGCATTACGGAGCTTCAGCTGCGCAACCAGGACCCGCTGAAATTCGAGACGCTGCACACTAAGCTGCGCGCCTATTGCGTCTCGGCACGCGAAATGGCGCGCCGCATCTCCGCCTCGCCCGGCGTGCGCGAGGTCGGCGAGATGGTCGTCGCCATCTACACGCCGGAAGGCGACGCGATCGCGCTCTCCAACGGCATCATGGTGCATGTGCACACGATGAGCCGCTTCATCAAATGGATGATCCGCAACGGCTACGAGGAAAATCCGCAGATCCGCGACGGCGATATCTTCGCCAACAACGACGCCTTCATCGGAACCGTGCAGGTGCCGGACGTGATGGACGTCGTGCCGATCTTCCATTCCGGCAAGCTTGTCGGCTGGGCCGGCGCCGTCTGCCACGAGCTCGAAGCCGGCGGCATCACGCCCGGCGGCGACGTGGCGCTCGCCCAGGAGCGCTTTACCGAAGGCCTGTTCGTCTGCGCCGAAAAGGTCGGCCAGAACGACGAACTGCGGCGCGACTACGTCATCCGCTGCGAGCGCAATCTCAGGATGCCGATTTACTGGGTGCTCGACGAGAAGGCCAAAGTCGCCTCCTGCATCGACATGCGCGAAAGCGTCAAGGCGCTGATCGACGAGATCGGCCTCGACTACTGGATGCAGGTGTCGAAGGAGTTCATCGAGGAAGGTCGCCGCGCCCAGCTCGCCCGCACGCGCCAGCTCACGGTGCCCGGCATCTACCGCGGCCACACTTTTTACGGCCACGTCACCAAGGGCAAGCCCGGCTACCAGCCGCTCGGCGATCCCGACTGGCTCTACAACATCCCGATCGAGATGGAGATCACCAGCGACGGCAAGATCAAGATGGACTTCGAGGGCACGCAGCCCTGGGGCTATCATTCGATGAACTGCACGCCGGCCGGCATGGATGGCGGCATGTTCGTGACGCTGACGCAGCACATGAACTTCGAGGGCCTTGTCAATGACGGCGCATGGATGGCGACCGAGCTGAAGCTGCCGCACGGCACCTGGACCAACCCCGACAACGAGATGGTGGCGACCGCCACCTCCTGGGCGCTGTTGCTGCCCGCCTATGGCGTCTTCCAGCGGCTCTTGTCGCGCTCCTTCATCGCGCGCGGCTTCGTCGAGGAAGCCTTTGTCGGCCAGGTCAACAGCCCGATGATCGAGATGGGCGGCACCAGCCAGTACGGCACGCCCTTCGGCATGGCGCATTTCGAATGCGCCGCCGCTGGCTCGGGCGCCTTGGCCATCAAGGACGGGCTGGACACAGCCTATGTCGGCTGGAATCCGGAATCCGACATGGGCAACATCGAGATCTGGGAACAGAACATGCCGATGCTCTATATCGGCAGGTCGATCGTTCCCAATTCCGGCGGCGCCGGCAAATATCGCGGCGGCTGTTCCTTCCTGTCGACCTGGCTGGTTTCCAAGACCGATCATCTCAGGCTGGTGACCTCCGAGCATTCCTCGCGCGTCTTCGACAATGGTGGGCTGTGCGGCGGCTATCCGGCGCCGACCTGCCAGAAGCATCGCGCGGTGCGGGATTCGAACATCTTCGAGCTGGCCGAAAATGGCGCGCCGCTGGCGCACCACACCGGCACCAATCCTTACCGCTCGGAGCTGGAACTGCGGCTGGAAGGCGAGCATGTGACGCTTGAAGGGCCGTACATCACTGCGCCGCACAAGACCGGTGACGTCTTCACCCACTCCTATAATGGCGGCGGCGGTTACGGCGACGTGCTGGAGCGCGATCCCGTCAAGACCGCCTGGGACGTCGAGAACGGCTTCCTCACCAGGGAAGCGGCCGAAGGCATCTTCGGCATCGTGCTCGACGAGGACGAGGAGGGCTTCCCCGTCGCCAATCTGGAAGCCACCAAGCGCCATCGCGCCGAAATGCGGGCGAAGCGCCTGGCGCACGCCAGGCCGGTCTCGGAATGGATGGCCAAGGAGCGCGAGCGGGTGAAGGCGGCCGGTTTCGCACCCGAGGTGAAGAAGATGTATGCCAGCGCCATCAGGCTCTCGCCGCGCTTCACCAAGGACTTTTCGGCCTTCTGGGATGTCGATGCCAAATCGACCTTCGGCGTGGAGTAAGGACCATGACCTCATACAGCAAGGAAGTCATCGCCGATCTGGTTGCCGGCACGCTGCCGTGGCCGCAGACGCGCCGCATCATGAGCGCCTACAAGGACGACGACCGTTTCTTCAAATATGTCGCGGTGCTGCAAGACCGCGTCGGCTGGAAGGATCCGATCCTGCTCCCGGTCGGCGACCATCTTTTCATCTGCCAGAGCGGCGACGAACGGGTGACGAAATGCGAATGCGGCCACTCCTTCGGCGACTACCGCAGGAACTGGAAGCTGAAGGCCGCGATCATCGTGCGCGACACAGAGGAGACGCTGCGCGAGATCTACCCCAACAGCGACCTGCCGGATCCGGATTGGATGGAAATCCGCGAATTCATCTGCCCCGAATGCGGCACGCTGCATGAGGTGGAAGCGGCTGCGCCCGGCTATCCGATCGTTCACGATTTCGAGCCGGACCTCGAAGGCTTTTATCGCGACTGGCTCGGCAAGCCGCTGGAGTCGTCAACGAGAGCAATTCCAGGAAAAGCGTGAAGCGGTTTTCCGTCCGGAATTGCGTCAACAGAGTGGGAGGCTGATGCCGCAGATGGGTCGCGTCGCAGGCAAGGTGGCGCTCGTAACCGGGGCCGGTCTCGGCCTCGGGCGGGCGTCTTCGCTCCTTCTGGCGTCGGAAGGCGCGAAGTTGGTCGTCAGCGACATCGACGAGAGGCTCGCCGGCGATACGGCGGCGGAGATCGTCAAGGCTGGCGGCGAGGCGCTGGCGTTGCGCCATGATGTGTCGAAGCCCGAAGACTGGCCCGCCGTCATGGCGGCGATCGAGCAGCGCTTCGGCCGGCTCGACGTGCTGGTCAACAATGCCGGCATCGCCATTGCCCGGAACATCGAGGACACGACGTTAGCCGAATGGCGGCGCACCATGGCGATCAACCTTGACGGCGTCTTCCTCGGCTGCCAGGCAGGCATCAAGCTGATGAAGAAATCCGGTGGCGGATCGATCATCAATCTCTCCTCCATAGACGGCATCATCGGTGAGGCCGATCTTGCCGCCTACTGCGCCTCCAAGGGTGGCGTGCGCACCCTGACCAAGGCGGTCGCCGTGCATTGCGCCGAGCAGCGCTACGGCATCCGCTGCAACTCCATCCACCCAGGCTATATCTGGACGCCGCAGACGGAAAACTACCTGCGCGATCTGGGCACGCTCGAGCAGGAGAAGGCTAAGGCCTTGTCGCGCCACCCCATTGGCTTTCTCGGCGAACCCAACGACATCGCCTTCATGGTCCTCTATCTCGCCTCGGACGAATCCAAATTCGTCACCGGCTCCGAAATGGTGGTCGACGGAGGCTATCTTGCAGTGTGAACGCGGAGACCGCTTGCGATGACCAACCTCACCGGCCGCGGCGCCATCGTCACCGGCGGCTTTTCGGGCATGGGTTTTGCCATCGCCACGGCGCTCGCCAAAGCAGGCGCCAATGTCGCCGTCGGTTCCTATGTGGCGCCTCCGCAGCCGGGCAGGGCGGACGCCGCTTATTATCCCGGCGCCGACGAGATAGAGCGCGTGAAGTCGGCGCTGGCCACGCACGGCACCAAGGTGCATGCCGCCCATCTCGACGTGCGCGACAGCGCGCTCACCAACCTCTTCTTCGCCGAAGCCCAGGCGGCCATCGGCCAGGCAGATATCCTGGTCAACGCCGCCGGCACCACGGCAGAGCAGCCGGTCTGCGGCCATTCCGACGAGCTGTGGGACAAGATCGTCGACACCAATCTCACCGGCGCGTTCCGCGCGACGCGCGCCGTCCTGCCCGGCATGATCAACCGCGGCTGGGGCCGGATCGTCAACGTCGGCTCGACGGCGGCTTCCGTCGGCTGGAAGGACAATCCCGCCTATTGCGCCTCCAAGGCCGGCCTGCTTGGGCTCACCCGTTGCGTCGCGCTCGAAGGCGCTGCGCATGGCGTCACCTGCGTGATGATCAGTCCGACCTGGGTTGAGACCGAGCTGATGCGCCGCAATGTGGCGCAGGTCGTCGAGCGCGAAGGCAAGGGCCGCAGCGCCGAGGAATTGATGGACGAATTCAGGAAAGGCAACCCCCAGGGGCGCATGATGCAGCCGGAAGAGATTGCAGCACTTGCGGTCTTCCTCTGCACGGACCTAGCCAAGGGGATCACCATGGAAAACATCCAGATCACTGGCGGCGCATTGTGGTAGCGTCGGACGAGGGAGTGGATCCCGGCCTTCATGGGAGGAGGCCGGCGTAGAAGAAGGGCTATCAACCAGCTAGGGGAACTGACATGAGAATGAAAACTGCCTTGAAGGGGGTCGGTCTCGGCCTCGCGCTGATGTTTGCCGCAACGACGGCCGGCCAAAGCGCCGATCTCGGCGCCAAGGACGAGCCGATCAAGCTCGCGATGTTGGAATGGACGGGCGCGCATGTTTCGACCCACGTCGCCGGGCAGCTTCTGGAGAAGCTCGGCTATCACGTCGAATACGTCACCGCCGGCAACTTCCCGCAATTCTCGGGGTTGGCCGACGGCTCGCTCAGCGCCTCGGTCGAGATCTGGCTCAACAATGTCGGCGACATCTATCCGAAGGTGCTGGCGGAGAAGAAAATCGAGGACATCGGCAAACTCGACCTGAAGACGCAGGAAGGCTGGATCTACCCCAAATTCATGGAGAAGGTCTGCCCGGGCCTGCCGGACTGGAATGCGCTGAACAAGCCAGAATGCGTGCAGGCGCTGGCGACGCCCGAGACGGCGCCCAACGGCCGCTTCCTTGATTATCCAGCCGATTGGGGTTCGCGCGCGGCCACCATCCTAGCCGACAACAATATGCCTTACACCGCCGTGCCATCCGGTTCCGAAGGCGCGCTGGTCGCCGAGCTGGAAGCGGCCGAGGCGGCCAAGACGCCGCTGATCATGATGTTTTGGGGTCCGCATTACGCGCTGGCCGAGAACGATGTGGGTTGGGTGACGATGCCGCCTTGCAAGGACCAGACCAACGAGCACTGCATCACGCCGCCCGACGTCGACAAGATCGTCTGGTCGGGCTTCGGCGCCAAATGGCCCGCGGCCTATACCTTCCTGAAGGCCTTCAAGATGGATGCGACCGAGCAGCAGAAATTGATGCTGGCCGTCGACAAGCAGGGCAAGGACCTCGACGCCGTCGTCAAGGAATGGATCGACAAGAACGAGGCGGTGTGGAAACCTTGGCTGGATGGCGCCAAGGGATAATTCGCCGATATGCCTGACAAGGGCTGAGGGCAACAACGACCCGGCTTCCGCACTGCGTGGAGCCGGGCGAACAATCGGCATGGGTTGATGGGAATGGACACTGCCGCGCGTCCGGTAAAGCTTGCCTGTCGAAATGTCTGGAAGGTCTATGGCCGGCGCCCGGGCTACTATTTCGACTCCCGCGGCTATGTCATTGATCCCGACGCGCTGGCCGAGCGGCTGCGTGCGGAGGCGCATCTGCCGGCCGTGGTCGATGCCAGCTTCGAGGTCGCGACCGGCGAGATATTCGTCATCATGGGCCTGTCCGGCTCCGGCAAGTCGACCCTGGTGCGCTGCCTGTCGCGCCTGGTCGAGCCGAGCGCCGGCGAGATCCTGCTCGACGGCAGGAACCTGCTCGCCGCCAGCGGCAAGGAGCTCATCGAGCTGCGCCGCCACGCCATGGGCATGGTGTTCCAGAATTTCGGCCTGCTGCCGCATCTGAGTGTATTGGGCAATGTCGCCTTCCCGCTGAAGATCCAGGGCAAGTCGGCGAAGGAGCGGGAGGCCCGCGCCCGCGAGATGATCGCGCTGGTCGGGCTCGAAGGCCGCGAGGCGTCCCTCCCGCACCAGCTCTCCGGCGGCCAGCAGCAGCGCGTCGGCATCGCCCGCTCGCTAGCGGTGGGCCCGGCGCTCTGGTTCCTCGACGAGCCGTTCTCGGCGCTCGATCCGCTGATCCGCAAGCAGATGCAGGATGAGTTCCTGCGCCTGCAGCGCATGCTGAAGAAGACCATCATCTTCATCACCCACGACATCGCCGAGGCCTTTCGCCTGGCCGACCGGCTGGCGATCATGCGGGCGGGCAAGATCGTGCAGATCGGCCGACCGGCCGACATTGTGCTCAATCCGGCCGACGATTATGTCGCGCAGTTCACCGAGGACATGCCGCTGCTCCGCGTCATCACGGCTGGCGACATTGCCGCGCCGGCCAATGGCGCCGCGCTGCCGGAACGGAGCATCGCCGCCGACACCAGCCTCGAGGCGCTTATTCCGCAGCTCGCCTCCGGCGTGGCGGCCTTCGCGGTGCCCGGCGCCGGCGACGGCCCGCCGGCGGTGCTCAGCGCCGGCGCGGTGCTTGCCGTGCTGGAGCGCGAGCAGGCAAGACGCACGCGCTCATGACGGCGCCGGCCGCGATAGCACCACCCCTGCAAAGGATGGCCATCGCGCCGGCCCTTGTCCCCTGGTGCGGCCTGGCCGTGCTGACGGTGCTCTGCCTGCTTCTCAAAACCGAGCTTCCCTGGCTGGTCAGTTTCCCCAAGGAATGGACGCTGCCGCTGGCCAGTTATATCAACGCCGTGACCGACGTTGTCGTCGCCGTCATCCAGCCCGGGTTCCGGGCGCTCTCCGCCTTGCTCGACGCGCCGATGCGCGGCGCGCGGCTGGCGCTCGCCTGGTTGCCCTGGCCAGCGGTGATGCTGGCTGTCGTCGCCCTTGCTCTGAAGTCGAGCGGCGAGCGGCTGGCGATCTTCGCGCTCGCCACGCTCGCCTATATCCTGCTCGCCGGCTATTGGCCGCAGAGCATGAACACGCTGGCGCTGGTGCTGCTGGCGGTACCGATCTCGACGGTGCTCGGCTTCGTGCTTGGCGTTCTCGGCTACGCTCGCCCGCGCCGGCGTCCGGCCCTGCTTGGCGCGCTCGACCTGATGCAGACGGTGCCGGCTTTCGCCTATCTCATCCCGCTCTTGCTTCTGTTCGGCTTCGGCCCGGTGGTGGGCCTGATCGCCTCGGCGATCTACGCGACGCCGCCGATGGTCCGCAATACCATGCTCGGCCTCGATCGCGTGCCGGCGGCGATCAGCGAGGCCGGCCTGATGAGCGGCTGCACGCGCCGCCAGCAATTCTGGCAGGTCGAGGTGCCGACGGCGCTGCCGCAGCTTCTCGTCGGCTTCAACCAGACGACGATGGCGGCGCTGTCGATGGTCATCGTCGCCGCCATCATCGGCGGCTTCGAGGATATCGGCTGGGAAGTCCTGTCCTCCATGCGCAAGGCCGAGTTCGGCCAAAGCATCCTCTCCGGCCTGGTGATCGCGCTGCTCGCCATCCTCATCGACCGCCTCACCATCGGCTTCGCCAAAGCGCCGGAGACCGGGCCGACGCGGGCCATGCGCTGGATGACGCCGCGCCGGCTGGCTCTGTTGCTGGCGGTCGCGCTGGCTCTGGCCGTGGTCATCCGGCTCGCCGAGCCCGATGCGACGCTTCTGCCGGAAACCGGGCTGCGCATGCAGATGGGCGCCGTCAACCAGTGGCTGCTGGGACTCGTGCGCGACTATGCCTGGTTCTTCAACGACGTGCGCAATGCCGTGCTCTATTGCCTGCTCTTGCCGATGCGCGTCGGCATTTCGGGCGCGGCGACGCCTGCACTGTGGGGCTTCACCCTGCCACCCCCGGTGCTGGCCGTCTATGTGGTTTTGGTGGCGGCCTTGGCTGGGTTGGCCCTGCACCGTTTCGGCTGGCGGGCAGCGGTCGCCATGGTCGCCGCCGGCCTTGTTCTCTACACCGGCTTTCTCGATCTGCCCTGGCCCGTCTTCATCCTTGCCGTCGCCTTGCTTGCCGGTCAGGTGGCGGGCTATCGCCTCGGTTTTTTCGCGCTGGCCGGCTTCGGGCTGATCCTGGTCAACGGCCTGTGGCCGCAGCTGGTGCAGTCGCTCTATCTCTGCACGCTGGCGGTCCTGCTTTGCCTTCTGGTCGGTGGCGCCCTCGGCACATGGGCGGCGCACAGCGACCGCGTCTCGCGCATCCTGAAGCCGATCTGCGACGCGCTGCAGACCATGCCGCAATTCGTCTTCCTCATCCCTGCGCTGATGTTCTTCAAGGTCGGCGAGTTCACGGCGCTGATCGCCATCATGCTCTACGCCATCGTGCCGCCGATCCGCTATGTCGAGCATGGATTGCGGCATGTGCGCGCCGATGTCGTCGAGGCGGTCGAGCAGATGGGCGCGACGCCGATGCAGACCTTGCTGCAGGCCAAGCTGCCGCTCGCTCTGCCGGTCGTCATGCTCGGCCTCAACCAGACCATCATGGCGGCGCTCTCGATGTTGGCCATCGCTGCCCTCGTCGGCACGCGCGATCTTGGCCAGGCGGTCTATGTCGCGCTCGGCAAGGCCGATGCCGGCATGGGCCTCATCGCCGGCCTGTCGATCGCTTTCCTGGCGATCCTGGCCGACCGGCTCATCCAGGCCGCTGTCGCCCGCTCCGCAGCTGCGTCACGCTGATCAGACCGGGGCCGGCATGCGGCCATTGGCAGGCCTCTCGTCCTCGGCGGGAATAGCCGCTCTGCGGCGTCGGAAAGCCGGCAATGGGCTCAGCGTGAACAGGCCGTAATAGACGATGAACGACGCCATGAAGTAGGGGCCGAGCATCTCGACCTCGAAGAAGGAGCGGATCAGCATCAGCCCGATCGCGCCGGCAAGCACCACCGAATCGGCGCTCCAGTCGCCGAACACCACCTTCGACACATGGCCGTAGAAAGAACGCAGGATGACCAGCGCCAGCAAGGTGACACCGATGAAGCCGATCTCGACCAGCGTCTCGACATAGGTGTTGTGGAAGTGGAAGCCGGAGCGCGTTGAGATATAGAACTCCGCCCACAGCCGTTCCGGATCGGCAAATCCCTGCACCCAATAGGCGGCATAGCCATAGCCGAGCAGCGGATGCTGCTGCGCCGCCTCCCAGCCTTGCTCCCACAGATAGGTGCGGCCGGTGAGCGTCGAATCCTTGCCGAAGATGCCGAGCACGACATCCAGCAGGCCGAGGTTGAGCGCCGCGACCACCCCTGTCACCAGCGCGCCGGCGCCGACGATGAACAGCACACGGCGATAGCGCAGCGAGAGCACCTTGGTCATGCTGAGCAGCGCCACGATGCCGATCACCGCCGGCAGCGAGGCCACCGACGTTGCCGAATGGGCGATGGCCAGCATGTAGACCGACAACAGCATGATCGGCGCGGTCCAGACGAAGCCCAGCCAGTTGCGCCGGTAGAAGGCCAGGAACGCAAGGCAGAAGAAGATGCCGAGCGAAGAGAAGAAGCCGATCTGGTTCTTGGAGCCGAAGGCGCCGACGAAATTGACCGTGCCGTCGATCGTGTCGAGCGCGTAAGCGCCGACTTTCAGTGAATAGAGCAGAACGAAGAAGATGCCGATCAGCGAGCCCACAACCAGCGTGCGCACGTTGATGGTGCGCGCCGCGACATAGGCGCAGACGATGTGCGAGGAATATTGCACCGCCGCGCGCGCGCTGATGCCCGCTGCCTGGGACCAGAACACCGAGAAGCAGACATAGGCCGCAAGCAGAATGGGCAGCCAGGCGCTGGAGAGCTTCCAGGTGAAGCGCCGGTAATCGACGAACAGCAGCGGCAGCCAGACGGCGTAGTAGGCGAGGATCAGGATCTGGCCGAAATTGGGCGAATAGGCGAAGGCGAGCATGGAAACCGCGACGGCGAAAGTGCCGTAGGTCTCGTTGCGATCGGGATCGATCAGAATGGATTTCGGAATCTTCATACCGGATTTTGTCCGTTGAGCCCTTCTTGTGCGATGAACCGCTACGCCACGGCCCGGGCGCGCTGCATCTGCCGCTGCAGGAAGCGCCGCACCGGCTCGTCATAGATGCGCGTGGCGATGTCGGCGATGACGACGACCGAGGCCGCCATCACGATGCCGAACCAGGGATGATGCGCGAACGGATCGATCGAGAAGGCCTTGCCGGCCCCGGCGATGATCATCAGCATCGGCGTATGGATGATGTAGATCGGGTAGGAAATCCGCCCGAGCCAGCCATAGAAGCTTGATAGAAGCGGCGCGGTCGGCGCCACCGCGCCGGTCATCACCATGAGCGGGAAGACGATGACGATGGCGGCGAGGTCGTAGACGACGCGCGCCCCGCCGGCCGGAGCGATTGCGAAGACGGCAAGCGTGAGCAAGATCGCGCCTTCGACCCAGAAGCCGCGCCGCAGGAAGCCGAGGCTGCCCTGCCAGCGCGCCATCGATCGGCAGAGCAGCACGCCCAGGAAGAACGAGAAAGTTACGCGCGGCAGGCCGCTGAGGATGGTCTTGCCAGTCATGCCGAAATCGAGCGTGCCGGCGAAGATCGAGGCGACGACGAGCAGCACGAGGCTGGCGCCGACGATCCCCGTCAGCACCCGCCGCGAGAGGAGCGCGAAGACCGCGACATAGGCGATGTTGACGATGAGCTCGAAGAACAGCGACCACGAAGCGGGATTGAGCGGAAAGATCGTGTGATAGGCGTCGCTGACCAGCGGGATGAAGAGCATGCCGGTCGTCAGCTGCATGCCGATCTCGGACAGCGGCATGTATTCGGCCGGCATGAGTCTGTTCTTGACCAGCAGGTAGAAGAAGCCGAGCAGCGTGCCGGCGAGATAGAGCGGATAGAGCCGGATCAGGCGGATGGCCACGAAGGAGCCGAAGCCCATGCCGTTCTCGATCTTGCGGTCATAGGCATGCGCGATGACGAATCCGCTGAGCAGGAAGAACAGATCGACCGCGAGATAGCTCGACGGCAGCACCTTGCCGTCGGCCAGGAACGGCGAGAAATGGTAGAGCATGACGCTGATCGCCGCCACGCCGCGGATGGCGTCGAGATTCAGATAGACGTGACGCTGGGCTGCGGGCTGCATGTTATGCCTTCAAGCGGTCCAAAACAGATCGCCCGCCCGCGCCGCAACGCGAACGAGCCTGGCTTGTCCCTCCCGCCTCCGGGTCCCGGCTCGCTTCGGGCAAGCCTCGGTCCGGCGGCGCTACTGGCTGGCCGTCGGCGCCAGCTTCACCTTGATCACGTCGCCCGGCAGGACAGGCGTGTCTTCCTTGGCTTCGATCTCGCTCGTCTTGCCGTCGGCAACCCGCACTAGCGAATAGAGCAGGGCCGGCTCCTCATCTCCGGTGATGCTGGCCGCCGTCGCGGGATCCGACGCCTGCGCGATCAGGCCCTTCTGCATGCCGGCCTTCAACGTCGCCTCGTTCAGGTCGGCCTCGGCCTGCTGCCGGTTGGCGGTAAGGGTGGAATTCAGTGAGTTCCTGGCATCGATGGCGTCCTGCTCGGCCTTGCTGATCGACTGCTTGGCGGTGAGGATGGCCGTCTCGTAATCCAGGATCTTGCCCTGCAGGTCGGTGACCGACTGCTGCGAGGAAAGCAGGCGCGCATTGGCAACCAGGCCCTTCTGCGCCAGTGGACCGATGCTTTCGGCCTGCTTCTCGGCCAGATCGACCTGCTTCTGCTGGTTGGCGATCTTCTTTTGCAGCGATTCGATTTCCGACTGCAGAACGCCCTTCAAATCGTCGAGCGCATCGAGCTTCAGCTTCAGCGATTTCTGGTCGGAGACCAGGATCGCCGTTTCGTCGGCGACGATGGTCGCCAGTTTCGGATCGCCCCCCTCGATTTCCTTGGGCACCTCGAAAGTCGTCTTGCCTGCGAGGTCGGCATCGATCCTGGCTCGTTTGACGAGCAGGCGGATGCGCTGATCGTCATAGATATCGAAGCTGCCCTTGGCGGTAACCAGATCCTTCCCGAGCTGCGGGCCGTAATCGGCGTTGCGCCTTATGCCGCCGGCGATGCTGACTGCCTTGAGCACCGTCAGATCGGGCACGAAGGGAAACTGGCCGGGGTTCTGGACTTCGCCGGAAATGTAGAACGGCCGGAACTGCGCCATCTCGACCGAGGCTTCCGGCTTGTCGGGCAGCGCCAGCTTGCGCTGCAACGCCAGCCCGATCGCCGAAGCGACTTCCGCCGTCGTCTTGCCGGCGGCCTGCATGTCGCCGACGAACGGCACCGAGAGCGTCCCGCTCGGGCCGACCGAATATTCGCCATTGAGGGCTGACCAGTCGCGGAACGTGCCGTCGACCGTCTGCCATTCGGCGACGCGGATGTTGAGCTTGTCCTGTGGGCCAAGCTGATAATCGCCGGCGGCGGCCAGTTGCGGCATCGCGAGCGATGCCGCAACAAGCAACGCGCCCGCGAAGCGGGCCGTCGTCTTGGACAGGAGACTGCAGGCGTAAGACAGTCCGAAGGGGTTTTTTGTCAAATACGTTTCCGATTCGCTTTGGCCCCATCCGCCCGATGAGATCACTGCCGGATGCCTGCCCCGAATCTGGCGGAGCAGGCCCGTCGGTCAATAGCTGCCGCGTGACATCCACACGGCAGGAACGGTCTTGAAGATGATGCGAATATCCTCGGACAAAGACCAGTTCTCGACATAGTGGCGATCGAAGGCGACGCGCGTGTCGTAGGATACGTCGTTGCGGCCGCTGACCTGCCACAACCCGGTCAAGCCCGGACGCGACTTCAAGTAATAGACCGCGGCGCTGCCGTAGATCTCCAATTCGTCGCGCACGACCGGGCGCGGGCCGACAAGGCTCATGTCGCCCTGCAGGATGTTGAGGATCTGCGGCAGTTCATCGAGGCTGAGCTTGCGAAGCACCTGCCCGACGCGGGTGACGCGTGGATCGTTCTTCAGTTTGCGTGTCGCGATCCATTCGGCGTTGGCATCGGGATTGGCCGCCAGATACGCAGCGAGCACGCGCTCGCCATCCGGCACCATGGTGCGGAATTTGAGGCAGGAGAAAATCCTGCCGCCGCGGCCGATGCGCTTGTGGCCATAGAAGATCGGACCGTTGTCCGAAAGCTTGACCAGCAGCGCGACCATTAGGAAAAGCGGGCTGAGCAGGATCAGCCCGGCCAGGGAACCGACGATATCGAAACTGCGTTTGAGCAGACCGCCGATGGGGGGTGGAAAATCAACGCCGACCTGCGCAAAACCCGCATTAGCCGACTTGGCGACGTCCCTCATGCAGAAGCTCCATACGTTGAACGGATGGTTTACGACAAGATATCAAAAAAATGCTGCAGCGCAACACACAATTTCCCATCGGACTGAAATGCTCACGTCATGAATTGACTAAATAATAAACCTGCCCTGCCCAAATTTTCACCTTTGTGGCACGTTTATGACAAGGTGAGAGCGAACCAGGAAAATGTAGTCCGCCTTTTAGGCCATTTTTGGACAGTGCATTCTTTGCTGCAGAAGAAACGCGGTTGCGCGCCGTCGGAAGCACTCGCCATGGTAAGTTATTCAGATAAAATACTAATCAAAGTGGCGAGTTTTACTGAAGCGGCAGGCGGCTAATTGAATAGCTGCCGGAGCCAGAGTGTGCGACGCAGCATGGCAGAGTCGATCTCGTAAAATCGTTGGAAACCATACCTGCACGGCCTTGCTCCGGCCGACGCGCCTTAATAGAGTCGCAAATTGTTCCTGTCATAGTCTGCATGGGTAAGGAAGGTCGGAAGCAACCGGCCGGATAGGGCAGCCAGAAAAAGCTCTTTGGCGCAACGGGGAGTTACGCGGGTGGGTAAGTCGCAGCTTCTGCATGCTCGTCTCGGTTGAGAGGCCGGCGAACATGTCTCTGCCAAAATTCATCGTCGGGATGATCTTCGCGCTGGCGATCGTCATCGGCTGGTCTTATTTCGATGGCGCGTCGGCGGGCACCATCCTCTTTCGCGCCGTCGTCTGTGCCGTCATCATCCAGGCCGGCTATTTCCTCCTGGTCTTTGCCATGATCGGCGGAACCACGCCGACATCGGCCGACAAGGCCCGCGAGGCCGACCGCGGCACGATCCTGAACAAGGTCGCCGACGGTGAAAAGCTAAGCGCCAGACGCAGCTTCCACTGAACGTTCGACCGGCGCCGGGACCAGTCCCGTCTCGACCGATGACGCGCCTTCGCGCTCGGCCTGCTCGCCGGACAGCATCCTGGCAAGGCGGCTGCCGGCCTTTGCCTTCAGCCGCCGATATTGTCCGACCTCGACGATGCGTCCGTTCTCGATGGCCACCACCCAGTCGGCGAAGGCGATCATCGACGGCCGGTGCGCGATGGTCAAAATCGTCATTTGGCCGCGCAGCGCCTCGATCGATTGGGCGATCAGCGACTGATTCTGCCAGTCGAGCGCGCTCGTCGCCTCGTCGAGGATGAGCAGCGAAGGCTTGCGCAGCAGTGCCCGCGCCAAGGCGATGCGCTGCCGCTCGCCGCCGGAAAGCCGGAGGCCGCGGTCGCCCACCACCGTCTCCAGCCGCAATGCCAGGCGCTCCACGAAATCGGCCGCATGGGCGATGTGCAAGGCCGCCCATAGTTCCTCGTCGCGGGCCGCGGGCGCGGCAAGGCGCAGATTGGCGGCGATCGTGTCATGCAGCAGGAACACGTCCTGCGGCACATAGGCGACCCGATCGCGCCAGGCTCTGCGATTTTGCGCCGTGATCTCCACGCCGTCGGCCAGAATGCGTCCCGCGGTCGGTTCGAGCAGGCCGAGCAGCATGTCGGCGATCGTGCTCTTGCCGGAACCGGAAGGGCCGATCAGCGCCGTCACCTTGCCGGCCGGCAGGCCGAAGGTGATATCGCTGACCACCGGCTTGCCGTCGCCCTCGCCATAGGCGAACGCCACATCGCGGATGTTGAGGCCGGTCTCGAGAGACAGTCTTGCCCCTTGTTCGGCCATGCTTTCTTCCGGCTCGCGCTCGGCATCGAAGCGGGCCTGGAGGCTTTTCATCGAAGCATAGGCCGGTAGGTTGATCAGCACCTGCTGGGTCTGGAGCTGCATATCCATGAAGCGCGGCGCGACCCGCATGAAGACCAGGAGCAGCACGACGATCTCGGCCAGCGACAGGTGGAAACGGACCAGCGCGACATAGATGAAGAGGCTGAGCCCGATCACGCTCGTAACCTGGAACAGGGCGGTGCCGAGCGAACTGTTGCGGACGAAGGCGATGTTGTCGGTCTTCATCTTGTCCAGCGTCGCGCCCAGCTCGGCAAAGTAGCTTGCCTCGACATTTAGGCTCTTGGCGACCTTGATGCCGCCGAGGAACTCGGAGACCGTGCGGTACTGATCCTGGCGATTGCCGGTCAGGGTGCGGCCATAGGCGCTGGCGCGCGCCCTGAACGGCTGCAGCGCAACCAGCAGCACCAGGCCGACGAAGATGGCGAAGGACGTCATCACCGGCGAGATGAACAGCGAGACCGCGAGATAGCCGGTGAGAAGCAGCGTCGCCTGGGTCAGCATCAGCAGCGAGAAGGCGGCCACCTGCACCCGGTCGACATCCCCGTTCAGCGCATGGTCGAGATCGGAGCCGCGGATGCGGGTGAAAACGCCCCAGCGCGCCTTGCCGACGCTCTCGAACAGGTTCATGCGCACGCGGTTGACGAAATCGTAGAGCAGCCGCGCCATGTAGACCGACTTGAAGCGGTTGAACGTCGCTTGCAGCGCCACCAGCGCGACGAGCAGGCAGAGCACGGTCGCGAGCGACAGCGTTCCGCCGGGCACCAGCCAATGCAAGGCCTCAGGCACCCGCACCGCATAGTCCTGGTCGGGCTTGCCGATCAGGCGCAGCAGCGGAACGAGCAGCAGGATCGAGATGCCTTCGGTGAGACTGCCCAGGATCAGGAAGGCAAGCGCCGTCGCCGTGCGCCGTCCGCCGACATGCGCCATCATGGCGCCGAAACCGGCGATGTCCCGGAAAAGCGACAGGCGAAACTTCGAGGACCAGCCCATGCCCTGGCTCACCTTGTTCCGGACGCCAGGTCGGTTTCGATCGCGGCGACCGCTTCATCGAGCCTGGCGAGTCCGGCCGGCACTTCGAGGCGGCTGACGCCGACCCGTCCGGCGACCTGCGCGCATTGGCTAAGATGCGCGGCGGCAAGATCGCCGGGCAGCGCCTGCCGGCCGAACCGCGTGACATAGGAGAATTTGATGACCGCCGGCAACGCGGCGGCGCCGATCAATGGCGAGATCGCCGCCCGCCCGCCGCGCTCGAGCACATAGATGCGCGATACCGGCACCGCCTCGGCGGCAAATCCGTCATGCAGCCGATGCTGCGCCTTGTCGATCTGCGGATGCACCTGCGGACGCACCTCCGCCTGCTCGAGGCGAATGGCGCCGGCCGCGTCCGCCGCGAGCTTGAGCTGCGGAAATCCGGGCAGGATCATCGGCCGGTCAGGATCGGACAAATCCAGCGCCACGACGTCGTCGGTGAGCAGACGGTGACCGGCGCGGATCATCGCGCCCGCCGTCGTCGACTTGCCGGCGCCCTTGTCGCCCATGAAGATCACGCTCCTGCCGCCGACGGCAATGGCGCTGGCATGCAGGACGAGCAGCCCGCGCCGATGCAGGGCAAGCGCCATCACCGGCCCGAGCAGCGGAAAGGCGAGCAGCGGGTCGTCGATCCCCGGCGCCGGATCGACATCGATCCGGCTGGCGTCGCTGATCATGAAGGTGCCGACCGCCTGCCAGGAAAGATATTGGCGCCTCGCCTCGAACCGGAACGCCGCGGCGCCCAGCGATGCGCTGTCGGGAAAGTCGACCGGCCTGATAGCGATATCGAGGTCGGGTGTCGCCGGCGCCATCGGTTCCAGTTCCGGCAAGGCCACTTCCGAGCTGACGACCAGCCCGTAGGCCTTGTAGAAATGGCGGACGCGTCCGCCCGGCGCCGTCGTCTCGGTGGCTGGCTCGGGCCGCGCAAGACCGTGATGGCGTTTCGTTGAATCGCCATCACGGTCTAACTCTTTGTTAGGGCATGATCTTTCTCCGAAAACCGGTTCCCACTTTTCGGGATCATGCTCTAGGGAAGCGATCGGAAGATTCATGCGGGGCCTCCTTGGACTTGCCCCAGCCACAGCGACAGCGAAACCGAGCGCCAGACATGCTGGACGTCGGGCAGCGTCGCCTGCTCAGGCTGGCGCAGCATGCGCTCATAAACCGCGTTCACTTCAGGCAGGTTGACATAGGGCGCGATCCGCTCGCTGTCCGATATCAAAAGCTTGTCCAGAAGCTCGCGGTGGTTGCCGAGCATGCCCTTGACCAGGTTGGCGGTGAAATCGATCTTGTCGCGCCGCCATTGCACCGCCGGCGGCAGAACGCCTTGCATCGCTCGGCGCAGCACATGGCGGCCAAAACCGTCCTTGAGCTTTTCCTCGCCGGGCAGCGCCAGGCAGAATTCGACGAGCGGCTTGTCCCAGAACGGATAGCGCGGCTCGACGCCGAAATTGGCGGCGGCCTTGTCGAGCACTTCGAAGGCGTGCGGCACCAGCCCGGTGGACAGAAGCCAGCGATGCGTCAGCGCTTCGCTGGCGCTCACGGCGGCGGGCATGTAGCCGCTGCGATGAAAGCGCTCGGCAAGGTCGGTGCGCCTGGCAAGGTCCGGATTGACCAGGCCCGCCCAGGCGCGCGGTGCCGATGCCGGCCTCTGCCGCACCTTGCCGACAAGGCGTCGGGCCATCGATCGTATCCGGGCGATCCGCCAGGCCGGTCCGTAGATGGTCAGGAACTTGAAATAGAGGGAGAGCATGCCCTCGCCATAGGTGTTCGCAGCGCTGTGCAGTTCGCGCCACAACTCGAGCCACCGGCCGGCATTGGCGAGTTCGTGAAGGTGTCCATGGCCCTGCGAGACGACCTCGTCGCCGCCATGTCCATCGAGAAGCACTTTGACGCCCTTTGCGCCCGCCGTCCGGTAAAGGTCGCGCGTCAAGGACAGGCCGGGCGCCAGGAACGTGCCCTCCTGCTCCTCCAGGATGCGCTCGAACTCGGCGAAGGGCGCATAATTGCTCACCGCAATCAACGTGGCGTCGAGCGGATTGCCGTCGAGCACCGCATCGATGAACGGCTTCTCGTCCATCGGCGAGCCCTTGTCGAAAACCAGCGAGAAGGTCTTGAGCCTCGGGTTGCGCTGCGCGGCCGCGCGAAGACCAGCAACGCAAGCGATCGAGGAGGAATCGAGCCCGCCGCTCAGCATGGCGCCGACGGCCGGCGTGCCGCGCATCCGGTTCTCCACCGATTGCGCGAAGAGATGCCTGAATTCCTCGGCCGCGTCCGAGCGCGGCGGCCGTTGCGACGGCTCGATCTGCCAGTAGCGCCGCAGCACCACCTGGCGGCCTGCGACCGTCATGCCGTGCCGTGCCGGCAGGCGGAAGATCTCGGCGTAGGGCGTGGCCTGCGGATCGTCCGGCAGGCCGGCGAGGAAGCCGGAAATCTGGTGCTCGCTGAGGCGCCTGCCGATGCCGTCCAGCGTAAGGATCGGCCCGATCTCCGAGGCGAACGCGAAGCGCCTGCCGGTCGTGTGATAGTAGAAAGGTTTGACGCCGAAATGGTCGCGCGCGCAAAACAGCGCCTGCCGCTCGCCGTCCCATATGGCGAAGGCGAAATCGCCCTGCAGATAGGTCGGGCAGGCCTCGCCCCATTTGAGGTAGGCGCGCATGATGAGCACCGCGTCGGCGATCGACCGGTCGCGCATGCCGAGCCGCGCCAGAAGCTCGTCGCGATTGTCCAGCCGGCAGTCGGCGGTGATGGCGAGCTTGCCGCCGGCCATCGTCAGTGGGCCGGGACCATCCTCGCCGGTCGTGCCGAGCCAGGCGTGGCCGAGCGCCACGCTGCCCTCCGTCCACCACGAGTTGCCGTCGCGGGCGCGGTGGCGCATGCGCGAAAGCATCTGCTGGATATCGCCGGCCCCGGCGGGCCGGTCGTTGTCGCTGAGCACGATTCCGGCGACGCCGCTCATCGCTCACGACCCATGGTCGACCAGATGGGCAAATCCTTTGATCGAGCCGCCAAGCACGATGTGGTTGCCGCTCATCAGCCAGGCATGCGCCTTGAGTTCGCTGCCCGTTCCTTTCTCGATGCCGATGCTGATCTTCGAGGCGCTGCCCTGGCGGGCGAGCAGATACTGTCCAGCCAGCGCCTGGGTAAGGCAGCTGGCGCCCGGCACGAGCCGCGCCGCGGCGGCGACGCCCCATGCGACACGCCGCAGGTCGGCGATGCTGGCGTCGCGTCCGGCGTCCAGCCGCGTCACCAGGCTGCGGACACGGTTGTAGGAAGACAGCGTCAGCGCAAGCCGTACCGCGCTCACCACCGTCAGGCAGCGCGCCAGAAACAGCATTTCCTGGCCGCTCAGCGAGCGGAGCCTAGACCAGTTCCTCACTGTGGAGCCTCGCAAGCCCTGCTTCGCTCAGCCCCTTGAGCAAGCCCTCGACATCGGCCTTGCAGCGTTCGGCGTCGACATTGTAGCGCGCAAGCACGGCGCTGCGGATATCGAGGACCGTTCGCGGCTCCTGGATCTGCTCCCAGATGAAGGCGCCGACGCCGTTCAGGCTGTAATAGACATTGGATTTCAGGTGGAGCAGCGCCAGTCCGGCGCCGAATTCACAAGCCACCGCCTCGTTGGTCGCGACGACGCGGTCATCGTCCGAAGGGTTCCAGTGCATCCTAAAACCTCGTTGCTGGCCCGCCGCGCCGTCAGACGTTGCTGTGGATCGGTTGCCGTCGATCCCCGGCAGGAAGCCGGGGGACAAAAGCCCCCCGGGCTCACCTGTTGGAGAACACCCGGAGCCCCAACTTCGACTCCCGGATGCCTGTAAGCTTTAGGAGAAAGTCAGCTCGCCGATCGGCGTGTGCGCGGGAAAGCTCGCGTCGAGCGCCGTCGTGCCAGCACCGCCCTGCGTGATCGTTTCAATCGAACCATGAACCGTCAGGCTGGGGGTTTCGTACTCATGCTTTTCAACATTCTGTTCCATTTTACTCTCCAATTAAGGACTGGAAGCGGCTGCAGGCTGCCGCCAGCATATCGCTATGCTGCAATGCGATTGCTGCACGGCACCATCCATGAGTCAAGCCTGATTTACCAAGCATTAATCAATTCTTGGTTGCGCTCGCCTTCGTTGGTAATCAAGGTGTAGGCGCCGTCATCCTAAACCTCAGCCGTCCACGAATTCAACCGTAGGTCTTTGCCGTTTAAATAAGTATCTGATTTAATTATGATAATTTGCTAGGCGAGAAATTCATTTCGCAAATGCGAAGAATTTGCTGCAAGAAATCGCCACGTTCCGGCTCGCGTTGGCATATCCGGTTTTGTCTTCAAAAGTGATTGAGCGTGCAGCGGTTTTAAACGCTGCGGTTGCAGTCGCGAGCCGGCCTCTGCCCGCTTTCGGGCGATCCCGTCAATTTTCTCGATGCTTTTCTTCGCAGGTGCGGTATAAACCGCGCGGGCGGCATTTTGCGGAGAACGACATCGGGCATGGCGATGCAGGATGGCTCCTATGAAAGGCTGCGCGCCGCCGGCTGCGCTGACGAAGTCGCCTATGTGCAGGCCTGCCTGAGGCTGTTTTTCGCGCCAGGCGTCGACATCACGGGCGGCCGGGCCGACATGCCCGCGCCGACAATCTCGTCGGCCCCGGCAATCTCAGCGACCCCAACAATCTTGACAGCCCCAACAATCTCGGCGGCCCCAACAATCTCGGCGGCCAATGTCGCCGACATCGCCAGGTTGAACAAGGTCGCCGTCTTCCTGCTCAAGGCGCTCGCGCATACGCCCGGGAATGCTGCGCCAGCGGAGTTGCCTGCCTGGCTCGACGGCTACCGCCGGCGCACCATGTCGATGAATGCCGCCTGCATCGGCGATTCGATGGCCATCGATCGCGTGCTGCGCGAGAGCCGGGTCGATTTCGTCTTCCTCAAGGGGCCGCTGCAGCAGCATCTGCTCTATGGCGACCATTTCATGAAGCCATCCGGCGATGTCGACATACTGGTTTCGCCGACCGGTTTCGCCAGGGCCCGCGATGCGTTGCGCACGATCGGCTATGAGGTTGCCGGCAAGTCGCGCTCGGTCTGGTGGGTGCGCTTCCTCGGCGAGCAGCATATGGTTCGCGAAGACGGCACGAGGGCCTCGACCGTCGACCTCCACCACCGGCTCCAGCAGCCGGGGTCGCCCAGCCCCCGCGACATCGACGGCTTCCTGCGCCGCAAGCGCGAAGTCGCGGTCGCCGGCGCCGCCATGCCGATCATCTCGGCGGCCGACACCTTGCTTTTGTCCGCGATCAGCGTCGCCAAGGCCTTTTTCAACCGCGAGCCCTGCGCCGGCTATGTCTGCGACGTCAGGGCCAGCGCCAGCCGCCTGAGCGAAGCCGAGCAGCGGATGGTTCTCGACCACGCCGCCGAGCAGGGCCTGGCGGACACGCTGCTCTTGGGGTTGCGTGCCGCCGACGTGCTGCTCGGCGCCGCCGGCACGCTGCTTTCGGATCGCGCCGCCCGCATTCTGGCGCGCATCGACAACGCCGATCTCTTCCACATGGTGGTCGCGCCCTGGCTCGCGTCGCTGCGCTGGCCGCAGCGCCGCCATGTGCTGTGGGAGCTCTGCGGCCGCGAGCCGGTCCGTTACCTGGCTGAAGCCGGCTGGGCTGCCTCCGCCGACCTCAGCCGGCGCATCTTCGAGCGCCCGGCCACGATTGAGCCGGCACGGAGCGAAATGGTCAAAATCGTGGGCGGGGCGGCCACTCATGCAAGCGAAAGGTGAGCCCATGCCCGTGACGACGCCTGTGACGAGCCCGATGGCGACCTTGGGGGTCTGCGTCATCATCGCCGCCCGCAATGCGGCGCGCACGATCCCCGCCGCCATCGCTTCGGCGCTGCGCGAGAGGGAGGTCGCCGAAGTCGTCGTGGTCGACGACGCTTCCACCGACGACACCCGTGACGTGGCTTTGGCCGCCGACGACGGCAGCGGCCGGCTTGCCGTCGTCCGCCTCGACGTCAATCGCGGTCCTTCCGCCGCGCGCAACGCCGCTATCCGGGCTTCCAAATCGCCTTTCATCAGCATTCTCGACGCCGACGATTTCTTCCTCGAAGGCCGCTTCCGCCGGCTTTTCGCCAGCACCGACTGGGATTTCGCGGCCGACAACATCATGCTGATCCGCGACGATGCCGCGACAGACTTTGCCAAGGTCGCCGCGCCGCCTTTCGCGGCCGATCCGGAATTTCTCGATTTCGAGCGCTTCATCGACGGCAACATCTCGCGCCGCCGCGTCCTGCGCGGCGAGCTCGGTTTCCTGAAGCCGGTAATCAGCAGGGCTTTTCTCGAACGGCATGGGCTGGCTTACGATGAAAGCTTGCGTCTTGGTGAAGACTACGAGCTCTATGCGCGCGCTGTCGCCCGCGGGGCGCGCTTCAAGGTCATCAAGTCCTGCGGCTATGGCGCGATCGTCCGCGCCGATTCGCTGAGCGGTCGCCATCGAACGCAGGATCTGAAGCGTCTTGCCGATGCCGACCTGGCGCTGCTGGCGCTCGACAACCTTCCGGAGCGCTCGAAGGCCGCGTTGCGGCGCCACGAGCGCCATGTCCGCGACAAATACCGGTTGCGCAATTTCCTCGACGTCAAAGCCGAGCGTGGGCTGGCGTCGGCCGCGGCTTATGCCTTCGCCAGCCAGTCGAATCTGATCCCGATCGTGCGCGGCGTCGCCACCGACAAACTCGACGCGCTGTTCCGCCGCGCCGGGATTGCTGCAAAGCAACAAATACCGCCGACGCGCTTCCTGATGGCGGCGACGAGCGCCGCGAACGAATGATCCCGCATCACGCCGCAAGCCGTCATCCCTCAAAAAATCCGCATTCGCAAAACTATGATATTGCCTAGTCGCCGCGGTAGTGGCAGTCTATGCTGCAATGCAGCAATTTCGAAAGGCCGACAGGATGGCTTCGATTTTTGGCTTCAGATCCCGGGATCCGGCTCGCGACCGCCAGACCGATCTCCAGCGTTTCGACCGGCTCGCGAAGCTGTTCGACCAGATCGCTGCCGAGATCGAGGCGGAGAAGACCGGGCTGGAGAATCGCTACAGGTCGACGGCCGCCAACGCGGCCTTTCTGGTCGAGGCGATGGAGAATGGTTCGGCGTCGACCAGCAAGGGCTCGGATGTCAGCGCGATGACGAATTCGATCCTGAACTGCGAGCGGCGCATTGCGGAGCTCGTTCGCCAAAAAGGCCTGGTGAAGGAACTGCGTCATTCGCTCGACGCGATCGTCGAGGATGGTGCCGATCGGTCTGCACCGCAGTCCGCGGCAAGAGGCTGACGGCGCCTTCGGGTGTCGTCATCGGTACGAGACATTAGAGGAGTTCAAGAGGGCGAAGGATCGGAAGCGGCTCGCTCGCGCGGGCCCAAGGAAGACTTTGGGTTGGGCGGACAACACAAGGTGAGTTTGTTATGAACGCAGATCCCAGCAACACCTCCACCATGGCGGTGTGCGACAAGTCGCATACGCCCGGGAATGGATTAAACAGCCTGCGGCTCGGCGTGGTCGGCGCCTTGTTCGCCATCGCAGCGACCCTTGCGGCGAGTCCGCATCCGGCGCACGCGCAAGGGACGCAACAGGAACTGCAAAGCGCGCCGTCCTTCGTCGACAATTTCTCGAATTTAGACCGGTCCCGCTGGTTCGTCTCGGACGGCTGGACCAATGGCGCCCATCAGAATTGCACCTGGTCGAAGGATCTCGTGCGGCTTTCCGATGGCGTGCTGTCGCTGGGCTTCGAAAAGCGCAAGCTGAAGGATCGCGATTTCGCCTGCGCCGAGATCCAGACCAAGCAGCGCTACGGCTACGGTGTCTACGAGGCGCGCATGAAGACCGGCACCGGCTCAGGCCTCAACGCCGCCTTCTTCTCCTATATCGGTCCGCAGGACAAACAGCCCTGGGACGAGATCGACTTCGAGGTCCTCACCAAGGATCCGTCGAAGGTGCAGGTCAACAGCTACATCCAGGGCAAGCCGAAGAACGGCAAGCTGGTCGACGTCGAAGGCGGCGCCGACAAGGATTTCAACGACTACGGCTTCGTTTGGGAGAAGGACCGGCTGCGCTGGTATGTCAACGGCAAGCTCGTCCATGAAGTGACCAACCCCGACGAGTTGCCGACGCATTCGCAGAAAATCTTCTTCAGCCTCTGGGGCAGCGACAAGCTGACCAACTGGATGGGCGCCTTCGTCGATCCCGGCAGCAAGGTGACCATGGAGGTCAAGCGCGTCGCTTTCACCGCTTTGGGCCAACCATGCCAGTTTCCTGAATCGCTGGCATGCAGCATAAGTAATTCCAACTAGGCATGATCCCGAAAGTGGGAACTGGTTTGCGGATTAAGATCATGCCGAACCAACTAGGCCGTTGGGCCTGAGGGACATCTGAACCGGCCGGACCACCTTTTGTGGCCCGGCCTTTGACAGGAATAGAACCAAATGAATTTGACGGTGTTTGGGATTGGCTATGTCGGTCTCGTCCAGGCCGCTGTGCTTGCCGAGGTCGGTCACGAGGTGGTGTGCGTCGACATCGACGAGAAGAAGGTGGAGCGGCTCAACCAGGGCCTGATCCCGATTTTCGAACCGGGCCTGGAGGCCCTCGTCAAGGAAAACCACGCGGCCGGCCGCATCCGCTTCACCACGGACGCGGCAGCGGCGGTCAGACATGGCCAGATCCAGATGATCGCGGTCGGCACGCCGCCGGGCGAGGATGGCTCGGCCGATCTGAAATATGTGCTCGCCGTCGCCGAAACCATCGGTCGTGAGATGGACAGCGCCAAGATCGTCGTCGGCAAATCAACCGTGCCGGTCGGCACCTGCGAAAAGGTGAAGGCCAGGATCGCCGAAACGCTGAAGAAACGCGGTCGCGAGGATCTCGGCTTCGATGTCGCCTCGAACCCCGAATTCCTCAAGGAGGGCTCGGCGGTCGCCGACTGCATGAAGCCGGACCGCATCATCGTCGGCACCTCCAGCGAGGACACCGAGATGGTGATGCGCGAGCTCTACGCGCCCTTCAACCGCAACCACGAGAAGATGATCGTGATGGACGTGCGCAGCGCCGAATTCACCAAATACGCCGCCAACTGCATGCTGGCGACCAAGATCAGCTTCATGAACGAGATGGCCAATCTCGCCGAGCAGCTGGGCGCCGACATCGAGGAGGTGCGCAAGGGCATCGGCTCGGATCCGCGCATCGGCTACCACTTCATCTATCCCGGCCTCGGCTATGGCGGCTCCTGCTTCCCGAAGGACGTGCGCGCGCTGATCAAGACCGCCGAGGGCGTCAAGTTCGACGCCAAGCTGCTGCGCGCCGTCGAGGAGCGCAACAATGCGCAAAAGTCGGTCCTGTTCGACAAGGTCAACCACTATTTCAAGGGCGCGCTCAGGGGCAAGACATTCGCCGTCTGGGGGCTGGCCTTCAAGCCCAACACCGACGACATGCGCGAGGCGCCGTCGCGCACGCTGATGGAAGCGCTGTGGGCGGCCGGCGCCAAGGTCCAGGCCTACGATCCCGAGGCGATGCAGGAATGCCAGGCGATCTACGGCCTGCGCGACGACCTGCTCTTGTGCGGCACCAAGGAGGCGGCGCTGCGCGGCGCCGACGCGCTGTTGATCTGCACCGAATGGAAGAGCTTCCGCGCGCCGTCCTTCGACGCGCTCAAGGATGCGCTGACGACGCCGGTCATCTTCGACGGCCGCAACCTCTACGATCCCAAGGTGATCGCGCGCTACGGCATCGAATATTTCTCGATCGGCAGGATGGCGGCATGACGATGGCCGCTTGCCTTGAGGACGATCGCTGCCGCGAACGACAACGGCGCCGACAATGACCATGCGCGTGAAGCAGGAGGGTTCGATCTGATGGTGCTCGACGTTCGGCCCGAACAAATCGCCAGCGAGCATTTCGATCTCGTCGTCATCGGATCCGGCTTCGGGTCGTCCTTCTTCCTGCACGAATTCCTGAAGCGGCGCAAAGCCCGCGTCCTGGTGCTGGAATGGGGCCGCCACAACACGCATGAGTGGCAGCTCAGCCAGAACGCCAACACCGACATAGACGATGAAACCACCTACGATACTGACAATCCCGACAAGCCGTGGAACTACACGATCGGTCTTGGCGGCGGCACCAATTGCTGGTTCGCGCAGACGCCGCGTTTCCATCCCAACGACTTCAAGCTGAAGAGCACCTACGGCGTCGGCAATGACTGGCCGATCAGCTATGACGACCTCGAACCGTTCTATGGCGATGCCGAGGAGGTCATGTCGATCTCCGGCGATCCCGATATGGCGCGGATGCTGCCACGCTCGCGGCCGTTTCCGCAGCCGCCGCATCGCATGTCGACACCCGACCGCATGATGAAGGCGGCGCAGCCGGATCAGCATTTCGTCATGCCGACCGCCCGGGCGCGCGTGGCGACCTCGCAACGCGCCTCATGCTGCGCCAATCTCAGATGCTGGCTGTGTCCGGCGGACGCCAAGTTCACCGTCAACAACGGACTGATGCATGTGTTCCAGCATCCGGACGTCTCGGTCTGTCTCGGCGCCGAGGTGCGCCGGTTCGATCATGCCGGCGGTGCGGTCCGCTCCGTCACCTTCGTCCACAAGGGCAAGGAATATTCGGTCGGCGGCGATCTCTTCATCCTCGGCGCCAATGCCATACAGAGCCCCGCGATCATGCTGCGCTCCGGACTTGGCGGCGAGTTCGTCGGCTTGGGCTTGCACGAATCCTATGGCTGGAATTACGAAGCTTATCTCGGCGGCGTCGACAATTTCGACGGCTCGACCATCACCACCGGCCTGAATTTCGGTCTCTATGACGGGCCGCACCGGGCCGAGCATGCGGCGGCGCTCGTCTATTTCGAGAACCGCTGGCAGCACGGCATGCGCGCAGAGAAGGGAAGGCTGCGGCAGGTGCTGCCGCTGGTCATCGTCACCGAGAACCTGCTCGACCCGGAAAATCGCGTCGTGCTCGACAAGGACGAGAACGCCTTCGTGACCTTCAGGGGCGCGTCGGACTACGCCACCAAGGGCATGGCGAAAGCGCTGGAAAGGTTGCCGGAACTGCTCAAGCCGCTGCCGGTCGAACAGATTTTCGATCGCGGCATAAGGCCGACCGAATCGCATGTGCAGGGCACGTTGCGCATGGGCACGGGCCCGGTCGATTCCGTGGTCGACCGCGACATGATCCACCACCAGTTCAGGAACCTCGTGGTCGTCGGCACCAGCACCTATCCGAGCTGTTCCTGCGCCAATCCAAGCCTGACCGCGGCTGCCCTGTCCTTGCGGGCGGCGGGTAAGCTGGCGGCATGAGGGAGGGGTCGATGAAGATCACGCGCCGCACCGCACTGGCCATCGTCGCCGGCGGCATTGCCTCCACCGGCATCGCGGCCGCTGCCATCTCGTCCTTATCGGACGAGGATCTGGTTCGCGTCACGCTCGAAAAATATTTCGGGCCGCTCAACATGCGCATCGAGCACCTGCAGCAATTCGTGCTCGAATTCCAGAACCGCAACCCCTGGATATTCCCGAGCGCCAAGGTTGCCGATGTGGTGACGCTGGCGGAAACGGTGAAGCTCGGCAAGGCGCGCGAGCTGCTGCCTCAGGACAAGCGGCGCGACCTCCGCCATTTCGACCGCTGGGTCATCGCCGAGTTCCACATGCTGACCGATTATGCCTGGCGCAGCTCGCCCGACGATCCGATCCGCTTCACCGGCTGGCATCCGTGCACCAATCCCTTCGCCAATCTCGATCTGCAGAATGCGTAAGGCAGGCGGAACAGAAGACAGTATGAGGTCACCAATGGCTGCACCGCGGAAACCGACGGTCACCGTCATCGTTCCTACCTTCAACCGGGAAAAGTTCCTGCCCGAATCCATCGCCAGCCTGCTCCAGCAGACCGTGGCGCCGGATCAGATCCTGATCGTGGACGACGGCTCGACGGATAACACCAGCGCGGTGGCGGCCTCTTTCCCCGCGCCTGTGGAATATTACCGCAAGGAGAATGGCGGCAAATCGACGGCGCTGAATTTCGCCCTGAAGCACAGCAGGGGAGATTTCGTCTGGATATTCGACGACGACGACGTCGCGCACCCGACGGCGCTCGAGCGGTTTCTCGCCGCCTTCGAGCGGGAGCCGGCCGCCGATTTCGCTTTCGGTGAATATGCACGTTTCCAGCAGTCGGCTCAGATCCGAGAGCAGAATTACGAGATCGTCGCGTTCGGCCACGTCAGCCAGGACAATTTCTTTCCGTCCCACCTCGAATATTGCCACGTCCACCAGCCGGGTCTGCTGGTGCGCCGCAAATGCTACGACGAGGTTGGAGGCTTCAATGAAACCCTTGTCCGGTCGCAGGACTACGAGATGATGCTGAGGCTTGCACGCCGGTTCAAGGGCATCAGGGTCGACGGCCTCATGTTCTTCCAGCGCCAGCACGACATGGTCCGCGGCAGCACCAAGGTGGTGATTTCCTATACCGACCGGATCAAGGCCTGGGGCTCGTACGACCGGGTGATCATGGAAGAAATCTACAAGTCGGTCGATCTGCATGAGTATCTCGACCGCTCGGAGCAGGCCTTGCCGAAGACGGCCGATCTCGAGATGCAGGCATTGCTGCAGCGTTCGAGCATCATGGCCAGGAAGGGTCTATGGCACCACGCGGCCGAAGACATCCGCCGCTACGCCCTGCTTGCCGAACGAGCCGGAAAGACCTCGCTCAGCGACAAGGAACGCGCCATCGTGCGGCGTACATTCGAAGCCTACGATACGGGCCTGGCATCCGCCCCTGCCGACGAATTCGTCTCGGCGGTGAAGGCATGGAAGTCGGGAGCGCTGAAGGCCGACATCGTCAGGGAATACATGCATTCGTTTCCTCACTACCTGGTGCAGGACTTGAAGGCGGGAAAGGTGATCCCGGCATCGAAGTTGTTGCGGGAGTACTCGACGCTGTCGCTTTCCGCCTCGGTCAGCCGCCTGTGTCAGGCAATGACTTCGAAGCTTCCATTGGCGCGCAGCGCAAGCTGATCGGCCCGCATGCTCATCCGCCGGGCCGGATTAGGAGTCGAATGATGAAAGTGCTTTTTGCGAGCGGCAACGGATACATTCCCGAGTTCACCGGCGGCGTGCAATCCAACACCCACCATCTGGTCGAACAGCTGATCGAGCACGGCCACCAGGCATCGGTCCTCGCCTCGCTGTTCGGCGACGGCATGTTCGGCCTCAAGGCGCGCGCCAAGATGAAGCTGTTGCGGCAGCCCGCCGTTGTCGACAATTTCCCCGGCTATCCGGTGATGCGCGCCTGGTACCCCTGGGAGGCGGCCGGCTTCGCCGTCGGGAAAACCAGACCCGACGTCGCCGTCGTGCAATGCCACAAGTCGGTCCTGCTCGGAAAAGCGCTTCTGGCGGAGGGAGTGCCGCTGGTCGTCTATCTCCACAATGTCGAGTTTCACGAACTCGCCGGCGATCCGCGCGAACTCGGTTCGGCTATATACATCGCCAATTCGGAGTTCACGGCGCGCACCTACAAGGAAAAATTCGGCATCGAGTCCATCGTTCTTCCGCCGACCATCAACGACGCGCTCTATTGCACGCACACGACCGGCGAATTCGTCACCATGATCAATCCCTATGAGGAAAAGGGTTTCGATCTGGCGGTCAAGATTGCGGCCGCCTGTCCGGAGATTCCCTTCCTGTTCGTGGAAAGCTGGAAACTGGACGACGACCATCGCGCCCGCGTCGAGAAGACCATCGCGCCGCTCTCGAACGTTACACTCGAAAACCGCACCAACGACATGAAGACGGTCTATGGCCGCACCAGGATCCTGCTTGCCCCGAGCAAATGGGAGGAAGCCTGGGGCCGCGTCGCATCCGAGGCGCATTGCAGCGGCATCCCGGTCGTCGGATCGAAGCGTGGCGGCCTGCCCGAAGCCATCGGGCCCGGCGGCGTGTTGCTCGACTACGATGCTCCGGTCGCCGACTGGGCCGCGGCGGTCCGGCGCCTGTGGAACGACCGCCCGGAATACGAACGGCTTTCGGCCGCGGCTATCGCCTTCTCCAAACGCCCGGAGCTCGACCCCGCGCGGCAATTGGTTGTGTTTCTCGATCTTCTCGAAAGGGCGGCCCGGCAGGGCGTCCGCCGCGCCGCCTAATTTCTTATGCCGGGCGCTTCACCCGGTTCTTCAGCGCCTGGTAGCCGCGCTCGCCGAGCAGCGCGCGCGCCGTCGCCTTCACGGCCTGCTTTCGCCCGTCGAGTGAATTGATTTGTCTCAGCCGCGCCGGCAGGTTGCGCGCCGCCTGCTGCAGCGCCGGCAGCGACAGCGGATCGGGCAGGCTCACCATGTTGGTTTCGACGCACAGCACCGGCTTGCCGGAGAGCTTGGCGATCCTCTGCGCCTGCTCGTGCTCGCTCTCGATGAACAGGATGGCGTCCGACTTGCGGTAGAACTCGGCCTTGAAGCTGCCATGCGCGCCGAGCCGCTGCCGCTCTGCCTTGTTGGGCAGATCGAGCATGATGAGATGATCGTATTTGATGTCGCGGCTGGCGAGCCATGCCTCGGTCAGCTTGCGGTATTTTTCCAGCCGGCTCGTCACCAGCCAGCCGATCTTGCGGGTCGGCCCGAGCAGCGGCCGCGCCTCGGCCAGGAATTTCTCATAGGCCGGGCCGTCGTCGTTTTCTTCCTCGGTCGGATCGAGGCAAAGCACGCCGTCAATGTCGACGCAACATTGCTCGAGGAAGACATGGTGCATGAAATTCCACTGGAACATCCTGGGATGCGGCACGGCCTCGAAGACCATGTCGGTTTCCTCGTGCTGCAGCGACAGGCCGAACACGGCGGCGAAGATGAAATCGCCCTCGATGCCGCTGGCCGCGACCTTTTCGCGCGCATCGCGCATGGCGGTGCCGCCGATGATGCTGTCGTCGATCACCAGGATCTTGCGCATCTCGGAAGCCTGCCGGTCGAGGCCCGCCCAGCGTTTCGTGATCCCGGAAGTATAGATCCTGCCGGCCAGGAAGCTGTCGAGATCGGTCATCGGGATGTTCGCGATCAGGCTGACCATGGTGCCGGCGAGGATGCCGCTCCTCGGCACGCCGACAACCAGGTCGATGTCGCGCGGCAGCCGGTGCAGGTTGCGTACGATCGCGTCGTTCATGTCTGAAATCGATCGGTAGTTCATGCGGTTATCCCTGTCCTGAAGTCAGCATTTCGCGAGCAGGCCGGGCTCATTTGGCCCCGCTCGGGGCTGCGAGGACCCCTCGTGCCGGGATCAGCCGCAAGGCCTCGCGAAGCGCTTCGCGGCCGGCGCTGAAGGCAAGTGCGACGACAATGGTGGCAAGATAGGAGAGCGCCGCGCCGGCGGCCAGCGCAACGACGGGCGGCGCCTGCAGCATCGGTTTGGCGAGCCAGACCAGGCCAAACGCCAGATGCGCGCCAAGCACGAAAGGCAATGCCGCGTGAAGCACATGGCTGGCCTTCAGCGGTCCGTGCCTGCCGACATAAAGCCACAGGAAGGGCGTGCGCATATATTCGCTGATTGCGTAGGCGACCGCGACGCCCAGCGCCCCGTAGGGCAGGCCGATGGCGAAGGCCAGCACCGAGGTCACGGCGGTGACGATACCCCAGCGCATGAAGTCACCCGAGCGGCCCTGGCTTACGAACAGCCATCCCGCGGGGTTGTTGAGCGGCTGCAGCAATCCGGCAAAGCCTAGCGCCAGGAAGATCGGCGCGCTCCCCCGCCACTGCTCGCCGAGCACGAAGGGAATGAGCGTGTCCGACATGGCGGTGGCGAAGGCGACACCCGGTAGCGCGACCAGAAGGATAAGCGGCATGACGCGCAGATAGGCGCTGCGGTAGCGGTCCGGCTCGTCCTTCAATCGCGACAATGCCGGCACCATCACCTTCGACAGCGGGTTGGTGATCTGGCTGAGCGGGAAGAGCAAGAGCTTGTAGGCGCGGTCGTAGAGGCCGAGCTGCGCCTCGCCCCAGTATTTGCCGATCAGCACATTGTCGAGGTTGCGGGCGAAGAAATTGGCGAAGTTGAAGCCGGTGATGCCGGCGCCGAAATTGATCAGCGCGCCGATGCCGTCGACCTTGCGCGGCAGGCCGGGGCGCCAGCGCGAAAAATACCAGTAGCACAAGGTCGGCAGCACCGCGCTCGCCAGCGTGCCGGCGAACAGCGCCCAATAGGAGCGATCGATGAAGGTCCAGGCGATCGAGACGACGACACCGACGATGGCGCTGGCGATGTCGATGATGGCCAGCCGCGTGAACTCCATGCGGCGCGTCAACAGCGCCACATGCTGGGCTCCCAGGCCATAGGCTATGATCTGCAGGCCGAAGGCGGCAACGAGGCCTGTCACGCGCGGCTCGCCATAGAAGGCGGCGACCAGCGGCGCCGAAGCCGCAAGCACGCAGGCCAGCAGCGCGCTCACCGCCACGTTGATCCAGAACAGGTAGTTGACCTCATCGTGACGGATACCGCTCTTCTGGATCGTCGCCTGGGTCAGGCCGAAATCCTGGAACAGCGCGATGAAGGCAAGCACCGGCGCGCACATCGCCACGACGCCGAAATCCTGCGGCGACAACAAGCGCGACAGCACGATGACGGAAATGATCTGCGTCGCCACCCGCACGCCTTGCGCGATCGCGGTGACGACCGCGCCGCGTCCGACCGATTTGCGCAGAGAGCCCTCAGGCGGATCGAATGCACTGGTTTCCAAATTCAGGATCCCTGATCTTGCATCGGTCCGACATCGTCGCGACCGGCGCCCGCCGCCGTGCATAAGCTACCGCAAGATGTTTTTGCAGTGCAACAAAAAATCTGCGGGCGCTTGCTACGCTGCACCAAAATTGTTGCGATGCAGCAAAAGCTGTACTAGCATCCCCGATGGGTGGGCCAACAGCGGTCGAGTTACATGCTGCATGTCTTGTACCTTGTGCATGACGTATCCGACCCGGCGGTGCGCCGGAGGATTCAGATGCTCAAGGCAGGCGGCGCCAGGGTCACCTTGGCGGGCTTCCGCCGCACCACCGGTCCGGTCGCCGAAATCGAGGGTGTCGAGCCGGTCGACCTTGGCGCGACGCGCGACGGCCGATTCGCACAGCGCATCGCCGCGGTCGCCAAGGCAGCCGTGTCGATCGGCGCGAAATTGGGCGCCGTGTCCAGGCCCGATCTCATCATCGCGCGCAACCTCGAAATGCTGGCGCTGGCCCGCCGCGCCAATAGCGCGCTCGGAGCGAGCGTGCCGATCGTCTATGAATGCCTCGATATCCACCGTCTGGTGCTGCGCGACGATTTCGTCGGCAGGACGCTGCGTGGCGCCGAACGTCATCTCGCCCGCGACGTGAGGCTTCTGGTGACAAGCTCGCCGGCCTTCATCGCCAATTATTTCGAGCCGTTCGGGCAGATCGTCGCACCTGTCGAGCTGATCGAGAACAAATATTTCGAGGCGGCATCCGTTGTCGCCGCGCATTCTTTCGAGGATGACAGCCCGGCGACGCCGCCTTGGCGCATCGGCTGGTTCGGCGCGCTGCGCTGTCGCCGCTCGCTGGAGCTGCTGGCCGATTTCACCCGCCGCCAGGCGGGCCGTTTCGAGGTCGTGCTGAGAGGCCGCCCGGCGCTGTCCGAATTCCCGGATTTTCATGGTTTCGTCGAGGCAGAGCCCTGGCTTTCGTTCGAGGGGCCTTACCGCAATCCGGAGGACATGGCGACAATCTATGGGCAGGTGCATTTCTCCTGGGCGATCGATTTCTTCGAAGCCGGCCAGAATTCCGAATGGCTGCTTCCCAACCGCCTCTATGAGGGCTGCCGCTTCGGCGCCGTGCCAATCTCGATGGCGGACACCGAAACCGGCAGGTTCCTGAAACGGCAAGACATCGGCGTGCTCCTGCCCGAAGCGACGCCCGAAGACATCGAGGCGATGCTCGGTCGGATGGATCAGGATCGATATCGCGGCCTGAAGTCTCGGGTGTTGGCGCGCAACCCCAGAACCTGGAGCTACGACCGCAGCGATTGCGCGGCCTTCGTCGACAAGCTGCGCGGCCTTGCCGCAATGCCTTCAAATTTTGCGACGACGGAGGCGGTGGCGTGATGGCAGGGGACTCGCAAGAGCCGATGACGCAGGCCACCACATCGATCCTGATCGTCATTCCATGCCTCAACGAGGCAGCCCATATCGGCGGCCTGCTCGACCAGTTGAGGCCCGCTGCGGCGCGGCTCGGCGGCCGCATCGTCGTCGCCGACGGCGGCAGCACCGACGGCACGCAAGCCATCGTCGAAAAGATCGTGGCGAAGGATGCCCGGGTCGTCCTGCTCGCCAATCCGAAGCGTCTCCAGAGCGCTGCCATCAATCTCGCGGTGGCGACCCTTGGTGAAGACGCCGACTACCTCATCCGCATCGACGCGCATGGCGGCTATCCGGAGGATTACTGCGAGCGGCTGGTCGAGGAAGCCCTTGCCACCGGCGCCGATTCGGTCGCCGTTTCGATGCTGACCGCCGGTACCGGCGCCGTGCAGAAGGCGGTCGCTGCTGCGCAGAATTCCAAGCTCGGCACCGGTGGCTCGAAGCACCGGCACGTGTCCGAGGGCGAATGGGTCGACCACGGCCATCACGCGCTGATGCGCATCGCCGCTTTCAGGCATGTCGGCGGCTACGACGAGAGCTTCAGCCACAACGAGGACGCCGAGCTCGACTACCGCCTGCGCCAGGCCGGCTACCGCATCTGGATGAGCGGCAGGACGCAGATGGTCTACTATCCGCGCTCGACGCTGAAGAGCCTCTATTTCCAGTATCTCGGCTATGGCCGCGGCCGCGCCAGGAACGTCCTGAAGCATCGCATGGTGCCGAAGGTTCGTCAGATGATCCCGCTGCTGGTGGCGCCCGTGGTGCTGCTCGCCCTGTTTTCCTTCGTCCACTGGACTGCGGCGGTGCCTTTCCTTTTGTGGATGGCCGTGTGCCTCGGTTACGGGCTGGTGACGGCGCTACGCCAGCGCAACGCCAGCATCGCGCTGGCCGGGGTCTCGGCGATGGTCATGCATTTCGGCTGGTCGGCCGGCTTCTGGCAGCAGCTTCTGGCGTCGCGCTCCCAGCGCAAGGTGGCGTGATGGCCAGCCGCTCGATCGACATCTGCATCTGCACCTTCCGCCGGCCGGAACTGGCCGACACGGTGCGCTCCGTCGCCGCGCTGGAGAAGCCCGAGGGCGCGGTGATCGGCATCGTCATTGCCGACAATGACGACGAGCCCAGCGCGCAGAAGCTGGTAAAGGCATTGGCCGAGGAACTGAAGCTGCCGGTCCGCTACCGCCACGCGCCGGCGCGCAACATCTCGATCGCCCGCAACGCCTGCCTCGACGCCAGCGTGTCGGATTTCGCCGCTTTTATCGACGACGACGAGACGGCGTCTCCCGGCTGGCTGGTCGAATTGATGGCGGCGGCCGACGCCACGGGCGCCACGGCGGTGCTCGGACCGGTGCGGGCGCATTATCGCCAGGACGCGCCGGACTGGATGCAAAAGGGCGACTTCCATTCCACCTTGCCGGTCTGGGTGCGCGGCGAGATCCACACCGGCTACACCTGCAACGTCCTGCTCCGAATGACCGATGCGAGCCTGCGCGGCCGGCGCTTCAGCCTGGCGCGCGGCCAGACCGGCGGCGAGGACACCGAGTTCTTCGATGCCATGGTCAAGGCCGGCGGCCGCATCGCCTTTGCACCCGAGGCTTTCGTCGACGAGGTCGTGCCGCGCGCCAGGGCCGCGTTCGACTGGCTGCGCCGCCGCCGCTTCCGCTTCGGCCAGACGCATGGCCACCTGATCGGGCGCGGCGCCGGCGGCGTGCGCCGCGGCGGCCAGGTCGGGCTGGCTGCGGCCAAGGCCGTCTATTGCTTCGGCATGGCCATTTTGACCGCGATCAGCCCGGTTCGACGGAACCGCAGCGTGCTGCGCGGCATTATGCACGTTGGCGTCATCAGCGGTTTGGTCGGCGTCCGCGAAATCCGCCAGTACGGCCTCACTTCGCCAGAACAAGGAAACAAGCGTGCAGCCTGACGTCAGCTTCGTCATCGCCGCCTATAACGCGGAGGCCACTCTCGACCGCGCCATCGCCGGCGCGATCGCGCAACTTGGCGTGACGGTCGAGGTCATCGTCGTCGACGACCGGTCGCGCGACGGCACGCTGGATGTGGCGCGCGCTTATCCGCAAGATATCGTCAAGGTGATGGCGCTGCCCGCCAATCGTGGTCCTGGCGGCGCCCGCAATGCCGGCCTCGATCTGGCGCGCGGCCGCTGGGTGGCAGTGCTCGATTCCGATGACGCGGTCCTTCCCGACCGCCTGGCCACGATGATCTCGCGCGCCGAAGCGGCGGGTGCGCAAATTGCGGTCGACAATGTGCAGGTCGTGCTCGAGGACGGCACGCCCGACGACATCATGTTCCCGGCCGGCTATCTCGAGGGCCTGCGCGAAATCTCGCTGGCCGACTACATCGCCGGCAATCTGGTCTTCGAATCGCGTTTCAATCTCGGCTATCTGAAGCCGATCTTCCAGCGCCGCTTCCTCGACGACAACAGGCTGCGCTACGACGAGAAGCTGCGCATCGGCGAGGACTACATCCTCCTGGCGAGCGCGCTGGCCAGCGGCGGCCGCTGCGTGGTTGAGCCGACAGTCGGCTATGTCTACCACATCCGCTCCGGCTCGATCTCGCGCGTGCTCGAATTGCATCACGTCGAGGCGATGACGCGCGCCGACGCCGCCTTCGCGGCGGCATATCCCATGGACAGCAGCGCAAAGGCAGCCTTCGCCAGGCGTGGCCGCAGCCTGCGCAAGGCGGCGTCGTTCCTGTCCCTGGTTCAGCATATCAAGGCACGCGCCCCGCTCAAGGCGATCGGCGCGGCGCTCAGGGATCCGGCCGCGATCGGGCATATGTCGATGCCGATCGCGGTCCGGCTCAGAAGGGTTGCGGCGCAAGTTCGCCGTGGGGGTGGGGAGATGAAGCATGCGGGCGATTTGATAGCCGGCGATAGGTAGAAATCTTTTCTCTCAGAAGGAAGAGCAGATGCAGAAAATCAGGAAGGCAGTCATCCCGGTGGCGGGGCTCGGAACGCGGTTCCTGCCGGCGACCAAGTCGATGCCGAAGGAGATGCTGCCCGTCGTCGACAAGCCTGTCGTGCAATATGCCGTCGACGAGGCGTTCGAGGCCGGCATCGAGCACATCGTCTTCGTCACCGGCCGTAACAAGGCGGTCATCGAGGACTATTTCGACCTGCATCCTGAACTGATCGGCACGCTGGAGCAGACCGGCAAAAAGGCGCAGTTGCAATCGCTGGAAAGCCTGCTGCCGGAGGCCGGCGCCACCTCCTTCATCCGCCAGCAGTCGCCGCAAGGTCTCGGCCACGCCGTCTGGTGCGCGCGCGACGTGATCGGCAATGAGCCCTTCGCGCTGCTGCTCCCCGACATGGTGTCCTTTGGTGCGCGCGGTTGCCTTGCCGAGACGGTCGATCTTTACCAGCGGACCGGCGGCAATGTGATCGCTGTCGAGCGCTGCGATCCCTCCGAAACCAGCAAATACGGCATTGTCGGCCGCGGCGCCGACGTGGCATCCGGCTTCGAAGTGACGGCGATGGTCGAAAAACCCGCGCCGGCCAACGCGCCGTCGAATTTCTACATCAATGGTCGCTACGTGCTGCAGCCGGAAATCTTTGCGCTGCTCGGCAACCAGCAGCGCGGCGCCGGCAACGAGATCCAGCTCACCGATGCCATGGTGCGGCTGGCCCAAAGCCAGCCTTTCTACGCGCGGCCTTTCGATGGCCGCATGTTCGACTGCGGCTCCAAGGAAGGCTTCATCGAGGCCACCATCGCCTTCGCCCTGGCGCGCGACGACATGAAGGGGCCTGTCCTCGAGATGCTGCAGCAATTCGTCCGGTCGCATGAGCGCCGGGAAGTAGCCGCATAATGCCCATCTTTCGGGTGCATATACGAACCCGCGATGGCGCGACAGCCACTCAAGCGCCAGGGCCTTCCGGCCCGGCGCATCCTGGCAAGGACGTTGCGCGGTCTTTTCTGGTCACGACGCCGATCTACCAAGGCCGATAGCGCCTGCAACCTGGAATTGGACCGAAGATGAACTATGCCAACTTCCCTCTCGACAAGAGGATGCCGTTGCCCAGCACCGATCCGGAAAAGGGTGAAGACTTCATCGACATCGAGCGTCTGCTTGGCATGGCCGCCCGACAGGTCAAGGTGGTGGCGGTCTGCGCCATCATCGGCCTGTTCCTGGGCGTGATCTATCTGCAGACCACACCCAAGCAATATATGTCGGTGGCGAGCGTCCTGATCGATGAGGGCCTGAACAAGGTCGTCGACGATATCTCGGCGGCGTCGCAAACCATGCAGACCGACGCTTCGCTGCTCAGCCAGATCGAGATCCTGACGTCCGCGCGCCTTGCATCGGTGGTGGTCGACAAGCTGAAGCTCGACCAGAACGAAGCGTTCATGAACCCGCCGCAATCGGCTCTGGCCAAGGGCATCGGTTTCTTGCGCGGCGCGGTCGGCTATTTCCGCGGCAGTTCGGCCGATGACATCCCCGGCATGCAGAATGTCGACGAAGCGACGCGCCAGGCCATGATCAAGACGGCACGCCACGATTATGCCGTGCTGAAGCTGCAGAGCGAGGTGCTGGCGCAGCGCAACGGCCGCAGCTACGTCATTTCCATCGGCTACCAGGCGCCTGATCCTGCCTTGGCCACGGCCATCACCAAGGCCTATGCCGACGCCTATCTGGCCGACCAGCTCAATGCCAGCTTCGACGCCACCGAGCGCGCGGCCTTGTGGCTGCAGGGCCGGCTCACGGAGTTGCGCGAAAGCTCTCAGCAGGCAGCGATGGCCGTCGAGAAGTTCAGGGCCGAACATGGATTGTCCGCCAACAGCGACGGCCAGCTCTTGAGCGACAAGCAGCTCGCCGATCTCAACGCACAGCTCATCGTCGCCCAGGCCGATACCGCCAGAGCCAGCGCCCGCTACCAGCAATACAAGGCGATCGTCGACAGCGGCTCCGAAAGCGCCTTCAACGATTCGGCTATCGGCGCCGACCAGCCGAGCAGCTCGGTCATCATCGCGCTCAAGACCCGCTATCTGGCCGTCGCCAAGCGCCTGCAGGACGTCGAGACGAATTTCGGCAAGGATCACCCGCAGGCGATCGCGCTGGCCAAGGAAAAGGCCGATGTCTCGGCGCAGATCTTCGGCCAGCTGAAGCAGCTCACCGAAAGCTACCGCAACGATTTCGAGGTGGCGCAGGCGCGCGAGACGGCTTTGCGCGACAAGATTTCCACCGCCGCCGGCAAGAGCTCGATCGACAACCAGTCGCAGGTGAAGCTCAAGGAGCTCGACCAGCAGGCCCAGGCGCTGACCACGCTCTATCAGACCTTCCTCAGCCGCTATGAGGAAGCTTCGCAGCAGCAGTCCTTCCCGGTCGGCAAGGTCCGCATCATTTCCGACGCGACGATGCCGCTCGCGGCTTCCAGCCCGCGCACCTTGCGCGTGCTGGCGCTCTCGCTGGTGCTCGGCCTGATGCTTGGCGCCGGCTTCGGCGGCCTCAACGAGTTCAACGAGCGTTTCTTCAGGACGGGCGAGGACATTCGCGACCGCGTCGGCCTGAAATTCCTCGGTTATCTGCCGACGATCGGCGGCGGCAAGGCCAAGGATAGCAAAGCCGACGACCTGCCGGCCGACGGCAAGGTGGCCAGCCTTTCCGCGGCTGAGAGACGGGCGCGCATGCGCGTCAGCATCGACGCCCCGGCCTCGATGTTCGCCGAGACGCTGCGCAACGCCAAGATCGCCTTCGACGTGGTGATGGAAGACCGCGGCAGCCGGGTGATCGGCGTCATTTCGGTGCTGCCCGGCGAAGGCAAGTCGACGGTCGCCGCAAACCTTGCCGGCCTGCTCGCCGCCAACGGCGCCAAGACCCTGCTCATCGACGGCGACTTGCGCAATCCTGGCTTGAGCCGCAGCCTCGGCATGGAGGCCGAGCAGGGCCTGATGGAAGCGGTGGTCAACGGCCAGACCTGGCAGTCGGTCGGTAAGGTCGACCGCCAGACCAAGCTCGCGATCATTCCCGCCGTGCTGCGCGGCCAGTTCTCGCACACCAGCGAGCTTCTGGGCTCGGCCGGCATGCGGCGCTTCATCGATAACGCCAAGGAGACGTTCGAGTACATCATCGTCGACCTGCCGCCGCTCGGCCCCGTCGTCGACGCCAAGGCTTTCGCGCCGCTGGTCGACGGCTTCGTGCTGGTCACCGAATGGGGCCGCACGCCACGCAACATGGTGCGCTCGATGCTGGAATCCGAGCCCTATATGGCCAACAAGGTGATCGGCGCGGTGCTCAACAAGGTCGATTTGAAGAAGCTGGCCAAATACGGCTCGCTCGGTGGCTCGGAAAGGTTCTTCGACCGCTATTCGACCTATTATCTAGACAAGTCGGAATCGCGCGCCAAACAGGCTGCGTGACGCGCCGTCTTCAATCTCTTGAAGACAGCAGCCGGCCGTATTTGCCGACGATCCTGAGCGCGGTCAGCCGCCCGGTTTGGAAGGCGCCGGTGTCGATGTCGAGCCGGCGCCCGTCGAGCGTCGGAACCTCCACGACCGTGTGTCCGTGCACCACCCAGCGGTCGAGACGGTGCGCAGCCTCGAAGAACTCCTCGCGGATGTTGAGGAGGTCGCTCTCGTCCTGCGCCTCGAGCGCGATACCGGGCCGGATACCGGCATGGACGAAGACGAAATGCTCGGAGCAGACCATTATGGGCAACGTGCGCAGGAAGTCGACATGGCCGGCGGGAAAGGCCTCGCGTATATGCGCGTCCGTCCGTTCGCTGGAACCGTAGAGGCTTGCCAGGCGGTCCGGATCGATGCCGTAGGAGAACAACGTCTCGCGCCCGCCATAGCCGAGCCAGGTCTCACGCGAGAGATAGCCATCCAGATAGAGGAGCAGCGCGACCTCGTGGTTTCCCACCAGGCAGACGCGCAGGAACCCTCTCGGCGGCGGCGCCATCAGATGGTCGACCACGCGCCGCGAGTGCGGCCCGCGGTCGATATAGTCGCCCAGCATGATGATGATCTTGCGGCCGCTGAACCGCTGCGCATCGAGCTGGATCTTTTGCTCCAGCGCGCGCAGTTCGTCGTGGCAGCCATGCACGTCGCCGATCGCGTAGACGACCGTGTCGCGCATGTCCATGACGAGGCGCTCGCGTGGCGCGGGTCGAGGGCGTCTCGATCGTTGGAAAAGATTCACGGATTGAGGCTCGGCTATTTGCACTGATCTGCGCCTCGATATCATGCCGAATGCAAACAATTCCACACCGGCGCGCGATCGGCAGTCGCGTCGTCAGGCGGCCTTCAACCGATAGCGGAACAGCGTGTAGTCCAAGAGCCGCCGGATCCGCGGCTCGGCCTCGGCCGCGATCAGCCAGCTCACCGCGATCATGGCGGAGCCGACAACCGGAATAGCGGCCAGATAGGGCACGCCGGCGCGCGTCAGGGCGCCGAGCATCGCCGCGCCGACGACATCGTGGATGAGATAGAGCGGATAGGTCATCAGTCCGATCCGCCGCCAACCGCGCCAGGACAGGTCTAGGCGCAGCGACCACGCCATCAGCGCCACCGCCGCGAGGAAGACGACGATCGGCGCCGTGTAAGGCATCGCGGCTTCCACCTTGACGCTGTGCACGTCGACCGAGCTCGCGATCTGCAATGCGCCCCCGAACAGGAACAGGGCCGCGAAGGCAAGCCGCGGCAGGGTTATCGCCTTGAAGCGCATCAGCCACAGGAGCACGCCGACGGCGAAGAACGCGCCGTGATGCACCAGAGCCAGCTGCAGCCAGCGCGTCTCGGCGAGAGCGGTCCAGCCGAAGGCGAAATAGGCGCACCAGAACAATGTGCTGGCGAGGCCGATGACGATGGCCACTATCTCCATCAGGTCGAATCGGCCGAACCGCAGCAGGACCCAGACGATGGCATAGAACGCAATCTCGATACCGAGCGTCCAGTAGACGCTGTCCACCCAGGGTTCGAAGGGCACGAACAGCCCGGTGCGGACGAGGCGGATCACGGCGTCCGTCGGCCAGGAGAGGCCGACAGCGAGCAGGACGATGGCGGAGATCGGCGCGCAGATCCAGACCGCCGGCATCAGCCGCCGGAAGCGCGCCTCGAAGAATTTCAGCGGCGTGGAATTCTCGGCGCTGAAGGCGATGACGAAACCGCTGATGACGAAGAACACCTGCACGCCGACCCAGCCGGAACCGGCGAAGGCCATTTCGGGATGCGGCGGGATGCCGCCGGTGGCGCGCGCCGAAACGCCGTCGGGGAAGGCCCAGACCCAGAAGCCATAATGATAGAACATCACCATGACGGCAGCCAGGAAACGCAGGATGTCGACACCGCCGAATGTCGTCTTGTGCTGAGCCATGCCGCGCCTTCGGTATGGCCCCCCAACGCAAACTTTAAAGTCTATTGCTGCGCTGCACAACAAGCGATTGCAGTGCGGGACAAATTCGTGAATTCTTCCTTAACGCGGCCGTCTGCTTGGCGACTACACCCCGATGCCGCGGCCCTTCAGCGCCGCCGTGATCTCGTCGAGAATGGCGGGATCGTCGATGGTCGCCGGCATTGTCCATTCCTCCTTGTCGGCAATCTTCTGCATCGTGCCGCGCAGGATCTTGCCGGAGCGGGTCTTGGGCAGCCGCTTGATCGTCACCACCGTCTTGAAGGCGGCAACCGGTCCGATCCGCTCGCGCACCAGCCCCACCACCTCGCTTTCGATCGCGCCGGTATCGCGCGACACGCCGGCATTGAGCACGACGAAGCCGAGCGGCACCTGGCCCTTCATGGCATCGGCAATGCCGATGACCGCGCATTCGGCGACATCGGGATGGGCCGCCAGCACCTCCTCCATGGCGCCCGTCGAGAGCCGGTGGCCGGCGACGTTGATGATGTCGTCGGTGCGGGCCATGACATAGAGATAGCCGTCCTCGTCCATCATGCCGGCGTCGGCCGTCTTGTAGTAGCCGGGGAACTCTTCGAGATAGGCCTGGCGGAAGCGGGCGTCGGCGTTCCACAGCGTCGGCAGGCAGCCGGCGGGCAATGGCAGCTTGACCACGACATTGCCGAGCGTGCCGCGCGGTACTTCGTGGCCGGCATCGTCGAGGATGCGGATGTCGTAGCCCGGCATCGGCACGCCGGGCGAGCCGTATTTCACCGGCAACAGCCCGAGCCCCGCCGGGTTGATCGTCATCGGCGAGCCGGTCTCGGTCTGCCACCAATGGTCGATCACCGGACGGTCGAGCTTCTGCTCGGCCCATTTGATGGTTTCGGGGTCGGCGCGCTCGCCGGCCAGGAACAGGGCGCGAAATTTCGACAGATCGTATTTCGGCACGAATTCGCCCTTGGGATCCTGCCCTTTGATGGCGCGGAAGGCGGTCGGCGCGGTGAACAGCGCCACCACGCCATGCTCAGCGATCACCCGCCAGTAGGTGCCGGCATCCGGCGTGCCGATCGGCTTGCCCTCGAACAGCACGCTGGCGCAGCCATGCAGAAGCGGCCCGTAGACGATATAGGAATGACCGACCACCCAGCCGACGTCGGAGGCAGCCCAGAACACTTCGCCGGGCTTCACGCCGAACTCGTTGTCCATGGTCCATTTCAGCGCGACCATGTGGCCGCCATTGTCGCGCACGATGCCTTTCGGCTGGCCGGTCGTGCCGGAGGTGTAGATGATGTAGAGCGGGTCGGTAGCCAGCACCGGCACGCAGTCGACATTGGCGCCGGCCGCACGTTCACGCGCCACCGCGTCCGCATAGTCGAAGTCGTAATTGTCCTTCATCTCGCAGCGCAGTTGCTCGCGCTGCAGGATGAGGCAGGCGTCGGGCTTGTGCTTCGACATCTCGATCGCCTTGTCGAGCAACGGCTTGTAGGCGACCACGCGTCCCGGCTCCAGCCCGCAGGACGCGGTGATGATCAGCTTCGGCTTGGCGTCGTCGATGCGGGTGGCAAGCTCATGCGAGGCGAAGCCGCCGAACACCACCGAATGCACGGCGCCCAGCCTCGCGCACGCGAGCATGGCGATCGCAGCTTCCGCCACCATCGGCATGTAGATGATGACGCGGTCGCCCTTGCCGATGCCGCGATGCCTCAGCACCGAGGCAAGCGCGACGACCTCGCGCTTCAATTCGGCATAGGTGAATTTCCGGATCGTGCCGGTGATGGCGCTGTCATGGATCAGCGCCAGCTGGTCGGCGCGTCCGCCGGCGACATGGCGGTCGATTGCGTTGTAGCAGGTGTTGCAGGTGGCGCCGATGAACCAGCGGCCATAGACGCCTTCCGCCGGATCGAAGACCTTTTCGGCTGGTGTGTACCAGTCGATGGCCTTCGCCGCCTCGGCCCAGAACCCTATGGGGTCGTTTTTCCAGCCCTCATAGACTTCGCGGTAGCGTGAGGCCATGTGGTCTTCCTCCCCAGGAATAGCTTTCATCAACCGGCAAATAGCCTAAGCCGGTTCCGCAGGCCATGTCTTCCTGCATTTTGGTCCACTCCGCTCTCGCCTTGCCGGCCAATACGCGGCACCGTCGGGTTTCGGCCGAAGGAGAGGGAGATGAGAGATTTGCCTGCCGTGGCGCTCGGCCTGTGCGTCGTGTTTGCCGGCGCGGCGACACACGCGGGCGATGGGCCGCGCGGCGCATCATCGGCTTCTCGCTGGATGCTGCAGAGTCAGGACGGCAGGCCGATGAAGGTGCTGCACGAGGTCAAGGCCGTGCCTGGTTCGCGCGCACCTGCCTGACATCCTGCAGCCTGTCGGTGATCTATGAGTTCGCGCCCAAGGGCAAGCCGGTGGCGATTGCCGCGCTGGTCCAGCGCTCAGCCAGGGCTTCGAAGGCCGCGACCGCCGCTTCATGGCGGTGACGGGCCAACTGCCTTGATCGCCAGGTCCTGGTCGCTCAGACAAGGGCCAAACGATTCTTCCGCCCTCTCGCGAGAGCGCCGTTTATGCCTGGTCCGCGATATCAGCCGGCTTAGAGCGGTAGCGCCGCCAGCATCAGCCCGACGCCGCCGGCGATCAAGATGGCCGCCGCAAGCGCCTTCCGATGGCGCTCGAACGCCGTCGGAGCCCGTTCCCAATTGTAACGCATACACATCACTCCCCAAAGCCCGGCGGACTCATAGCTTACCCAAGGGCAGGAAGGCAAGACTTCGCTAATATTCGTCCCGCGACGGGCAAGGCCTGCCGAGCTATCGTCCCCTTCGCCACCCCACAGCGATGGACAGCCTTGCTGTGCCGCGCTAATTGCTCTTAAGCGAAGGGAGCGGGCGGATGGCGGAAATCGGCTCTGAAACGGTGCTGCGCATGGCGGACGATGCGTCCGTGCAGCATGTCGGCGATGGCGCCGTCGTGCTTCTGGCGCGCAGCGGCCAGCTTTACACCTGCAACGACACGACCGAGGCTTTCCTCGACAAGGTGAACGGTGCGCGCAACCTCGACCAGATCGTCGACCTGCTGTCGGACGAGTTCGAGGTCGACAAGGCAACGCTCGACCAGGACATGGCCGAATTGGCCGCCGAACTGGTGGCCGAAGGCATCCTCGCCGACCCGGGCGCGTGATGGCCGACGGCCCTGCCCTGCGCATCCTGTTCCGCGTCCATTTGTGGCTCAGCGCCCGGCTGATGCCGGTGCTGGTCGGGCGGCGCGATTTCGAAGGTGTGTTGAAACTGGCGCCGCTGCAGTCGCCGGCGCCCTATCGTGACTTGCCCTGGACCTACATCGTCCACCGCGTCAAGCGAACGGTGCGGCGTCCCTGGCTGATGCGCGACCGCAGGTGCCTTCGGGAAGGCCTGCTCGGTTTTCGCTTTCTGCGCATGGCCGGCCTTGATGCGGAGCTGCGTTTCGGCGTCGATGCCAAGTCGATGAACGAGCCTCGCCTGTCGGCGCATTGCTGGGTCTGCCTCGACGACAAGCCGGTGGTCAGCGACAGCCAGCCCGGCATGGTGGAGATCTACCGCCACCCGGCCAGGATGAAGGCGCCAGCCGCTTGAGCGACCAGACTTTCCGCTACGACCTCAACGGTCAGGTTCTGGGCATCACCGCCGCGCGTGCCGATCTGTGGCCGAGCTTCGACCTGATGCTCGGCGCCTTGCGTGTGGACGAGCCTGTCCAGCCCGGCTTTCGCGTCGACATCGTCGAAACGCTTGAGTTGCACGAGAACCCCGAAGGAAAGCTGGCTTTCGACGGCGAAGTGCCGGTGGACGGCCATTGCCGCATGATCGACGCCGGAAGCGTCTTCCATCTCGTCTTCCCAGGCCAGCAGACCGTGTCGATCCACGACGGCGGGGGCCAGGCCGAAATCCGTCTTCATCCGGACAGCAAGATCAAGTGGACCCTGCTGATGATGGTGCTGGACGCAGCGCTCGACGCGGACGGCCAGCATATGCTGCACACCGCAGGCCTCACCTTGCCTGGAAAGGACGGCCTGGTTCTCATTCATGCGCCAAGCGGCACAGGCAAGTCGACCACATCGCTCGCGCTTGCGTCGCGGGGCTTCGGCCTCTGCTCGGACGACGTGATGATCCTCAACGCAAGCGGGCAGGGCATCACCGCCTGGGGCATGCCGCGCAGGGTGAAGGTCCACCGCAACACGGCGGCGATGCTGCCCTTCGTGGCGCCTTGCCTGGGCGAAAAATGGGACACCGAGGGCGAGCAGTCCGTTTCGCTGGACCGCCTCGGCAAAATCATCCGCGTCGAGGATGTGCGCGCCAGACCCGTCGCCGCGCTCCTGCATCTTGCGCGTTCGGCAGGCACCGAGACCCGGCTGCTGCCGATGGCCAGGACCGACGCCATGGTGGCTTTGGCCACGGACAATGTGCGGACCGGCATGACCGGCCTGCTGTCGCTGCAGAAAAGGCGCATGGCGATGATCGCCGCCCTGGTGAAGGCGGTGCCGACCTTCACGCTCGAAGTCGGGGCAAGTCCCGCCGATGCGGCCGCGTTGATCCAGGCTGCGCTTGAGGCGTGTTAGAGCAATTCCAGGAAAGTGTGAGCGGCTTTGCGTCCGGGAATTGCGACAAAACAAAAGCCTAGAGCATGATCCCGAAAAGTGGGAACCGGTTCTCGGAGAAGATCATGCTCCAACAAAGAGTTAGCCCTTCGCGCCGAAACGCCGGATGTGGAAGGATCGCTGTTCCCGCGGGGCCTGGCGGGGTTTCGACTGCCATCGCAACAACAGCCTGGACAGCTTGTTGTAGCCCAGATGGACGACGCGCGCGTCGGCGCAGTCGAACTCCACCAGCCCCCATCGGCATTTCGCCGCTTCGCCGCTGGGTGGTCCCAGGCGACGGACCGGCTGGGCCAGCCGGACCGGTCTTCCATTGATCAGCACACTGACCGGAACACTCGACCCGACGATCCGGCACAGCCGCGCGACATGGTCGCTTGACGATTGCGTGCCGACGATCAACGGGCCCTGATCGATCTGCGCCCAGACATATGCCCCATCCGGCTGGGGCAATCCGGCAAGCCCGTTACGGCAAAACTCGGGCGCAATATCCGCCGCGAGCGCAGCCATCGCGTCGGCCAGGGCACGGTTCACCGTTGCGGCCGAATGCCAGTCCTCTGCTGCAAAGCCAACCTGCGCGAGGATGTCGCCCTCGTCGAAGCCGGACGTCATCTTGTGCAAGGTCACGCCGCCATGGGCTTCATGCATCTGGTCGATAACCAGCCGGTGAATCGGATGCGGGCCGCGATAGTGCGGCAGAAGCGCGGGATGCAGGTTGAGGCCGCCGTTTGGAAACAGCTCCAGCACGGTTCGCGGGATCAGCTTGCCATATCCGAAACAGATCAGAAGATCGGCGCCGAGCACGTCGAGCTCCCGCCCGAGCGTATCCCAGTCGTAGGGCGGGCTGAATTCGATCAGCCGGGGCATGGCGTGTCTGGGATGAAATACCAACGCAAACCGTCGCCGCAGGCGACGGCGCAGGACACTGAAGCTGAAGCGTTTGCCGGCACGTGGGCCCGGCACGACCACGGCGGCGATGCCGTGGCCGCCATTTGCCCAGCGCGCAAGCATGGGCGCGGTGACGGGAGAAACCTCGGTGACGAACACGGCCGAGAGCGGTTTCTCCATCCCAGGCTCAGGCTGGATATGGTCGCGGCCGCGCCAGCCTCTGCACCCAGCGGAAGGCATCGCGGCTGAGGCGCGAGCGTAGCTTTTCGCGGGAATTGACCCGAAGCAGCATGTTGCCGGTGATGAGCCATTTCGCCAGCCGTATCGAGAGGTCAGGCTTGATGCGGTTGGCAAGCTCGATCGCGCGTGGCGCGCCGAACAGGCGTCCGGTGACGTTGAGGACCGTGGCCAGCTCAAGCTCGATGCCGGTCATGCGGGCGGCCTCGAGCAGCCGCGTTTCCTCCTCCGGCGATTTCAGCCCCCGCACGCCTTGCAGCACGTCGACGCAGAGCTGCAGCCGGTGGAATTTGTGGCCGCCGGCGGCATGGACGATGGCGATGGTGAGCAGCGCGGCCGGCGTGTCGGTTTCGCCGTCGTCGATAGCCTGCAATTCCCGAAACCCGAGCGACAGGCGCCGGCGCATACCGGTGTCGTGCACCAGATCGCCATGCAACTCGATCAGCAGGCTGGAGTTCTCTTTCTCCAGCCATTTGAACTCCTGCAATTCATGCGACTCGGCCTCGTCGCTGCCGAGCTCGAAGCCGCATTCGCCGATGGTCTTGTTGGCTTCCTCGATGCTGGCGGGGTCGACGAGAATGTCGATGTCGGTGAAGGGACGGTCCGCAACCTGGCGATAAAGCTTGCGTGCGAAAACCGGTCCCTTGACGATCCGGGCCGGCACGCCTTTCGCCGCCAATGCCTTCATGATGCGGTCGCCATGGTACTGCAACAACATCGACTGACCGGTCGCCATCGTCGCTTCATCGCGCAACTCCGACAATTTCAGCTGCAAGGCTGTGTCCTGCGGCAGTTGAGCGTCGCCGACTTCCCTCAGTTTGCGCAGCATGATCGGCAGCACGCCATGGAACTCCGCATTGGCGAGCAGCGCCAGCAGGGTTTTGGCCGCAAGGCCATTGCCCGCGGCGGCCGATGCCTCGGGGTCGGCGAAGGTCAGCAGCAGTTTCTCATCGGCAGGCGCAAGAGAAGGCAGCATCGATCTGGTCGAGATTCGTCCATGGAAGACAGATATGGCGAACATGGTTGCAGAAAAGCATCAGGGATGCCAGCAGCGCGAGGGCAAACCCCGCGCATGAATTGACAGTGCGAATAGCTTTGCCGCATTCTCACAAGCTGGAGTCGGAGGGCACGAAAATGACCAAGAAGCAATATCAAGCACCGGTGCTGCGCAAGGTGGGCAAGCTGTCCGCTGTCGTCGCTGGCCCGTCAAAGGTGGTCTAGGCCATCAATCCGCAGCTTCAGCTCGGCTGAAACCGCTTACATCCCCCAGCGCAGCGTCGCCGTGTGAACCGGCGCGTCCCAAAGTGCTGACGTTTCGTTATCCAGCATGGTCAGCGTGATCGAGCATCCCGCCATGTCGAGCGAGGTCACATAGGACCCGACCAGCGAGCGGACAACCGTCACGCCCTGTTTCTCGAACATTCTGCGGGCGCTGTTATACATCACATATAGCTCCATCGACGGCGTGCCGCCGAAGCCGTTGACGAACAGCAGCGCCGGTCCTTTGGCCCGTTCGCCGAGGTCGCCGGCAATCGCGGCGCAGACCTCCTCGGCGATGGCATCGGCGCTCTTCAGCGTGTCGCGCCGCCGGCCGGGCTCGCCGTGGATGCCGACGCCGAATTCCATCTCGCCGTCGCCGATCTCGAAGGTCGGCTTGCCGGCGGCGGGCACCGTGCCGCTGGTCAGCGCCACACCCATCGAGCGCGTCGCGGCATTGACGCGGTCGCCCAGCGCCTTGAGCGCGGGCAGCGGCATGCCTTGCTCGGCCGCCGCGCCGACGATCTTTTCCACCACCAGCGTGCCGGCGACGCCGCGCCGCCCGGTCGTGTAGGACGAGTTCTCGACCGCGACGTCGTCATTGGTCACCACCTGCAGCACGCCGTCCGCCATCTCGGCCGCCATGTCGAAATTCATCACGTCGCCTTCGTAGTTCTTGACGATGAACAGGCAGCCGGCGCCGGTGTCGACGGCCTCAACGGCCGCGAGCATCTGGTCGGGCGTCGGTGAGGTGAAGACCTGGCCGGGGCAGGCGGCGTCGAGCATGCCATGGCCGACAAAGCCGCCATGCAGCGGTTCGTGACCGGAGCCACCGCCCGAGATCAACGCCACCTTGCCTGGCTTCAGTTCCCTGCGGCGGATGAACTTGTGCTCCTCGCCGAGCACGAGGATGTCGGCATGAGCCGCCGCAAAGCCATCGAGGCTCTCGGTCAGGACCGTGTCCACCGAATTGATGAATTTCTTCATGGCAGTCCTCCCGACGGTCTTTAGTTTACGCAATTCCGAACGGAAAACCGCCACACACTTTTCCTGGAATTGCTTTTGCTCAGCCGCTGCTCTTGCCGGCGATGCTGGTTATCTTCTGGATGAATTCGTTGATCGCCCGGTCGAGCGCGGCGTTCTGCCTGTCGTCGCCGAAATCCGGCACGATGAGCGAGACATGGCGTGTCTTGCGCGGACCGGAAGCCGCGGGCACTTTGCCGGGATGCGCCTGGTGATAGGCGGCCATGAACTGGTCGCGCTCGGCCTGGCTGAAGTGGCAGACGGAAAAGATGGACGGCAGATGCTTTGACGGGATCGGGATCGAATAGGCCGGGCTGGAAATTTGCGTGACGAAGCTGCGGTGCTTGCCGAGCGCATCGGCAAGGCGCTGGCGCATGCCCGAAGGGCGCTGGTCGATGACCTGCGACAGGATCGTCTTGTAGGCGCGGATCGCCTCTTCCGAGCCTGTTTCCGGTATCTTCTCGGTCCTGCCCATGCCGCGCCTACACCGGCACGTCCGCGATGGCCGCCTTGGCCATGGCGAGTTGCGCGGGGGCGACCGACAGGTCGCGCAGGCCCGCTTCGAGCAGCGCCGGGATGGCTGCCGGATCGCCGCCCGCGTCGCCGCACAGGCTGACCGGGATACCTCTTTCCCGCCCGAAGGCGGTGACCGCAGCGATCAGCCGCAGCACCGCCGGGTGACGGACGGAGTTGAGATGCGCCACGGCTGAGTTGTCCCGCGCGGCCGCCATCACATATTGCGTCAGATCGTTGGAGCCGATCGAGAAGAAGGCGACATCGGCGAAGGCTTCCGGCGCCAGTGCGACGGACGGCACCTCGACCATGATGCCGAGCGGCGGCAGCCTGTGCGCGACGGCCTGCGCGGCAAGCGCCGCCTGTTCCCCGGCGAACAGCGTGGCGGCTTGGCTGTACTCGTCGGGCGTGGCGATCATCGGGAACATCACCTTCAGATTGCCGTGGATGGCGGCGCGCAGCAATGCCCGTATCTGTACGCGGAAGATATCGCGCCGCGCCAGCGACAGCCTTATGCCGCGCAAGCCGAGAAACGGATTGGTTTCCTCGACCGTGAAACCCGGTATTGGCTTGTCGCCGCCGGCGTCGACGGTGCGGATGGTCACCGGCTTGTCGCCGGCCCAGTCCAGCACCTTGCGGTAGGCACGGTATTGCGTCTCCTCGTCCGGCAGCGTCTTGCCGAACAGGAATTCGGTGCGCATCAGGCCGACGCCGTCGCAGCTTGCGATATCGATGCCGTCGACGTCGGACGGGTAGGCGATGTTGACCTGGACGCGCACCGTGGTGCCGGCCTTGGTCACCGCCGGCTCCGTCAGGAATGTCCGCGCCGCGCCCTGCCGGTCGGCGAAGGCGGAGGCGGATTGCCGGAAGGCTTCGATCTCGGCCGGCGACGGCGAGAAAACGATCCCGCCGCGCTCGGCATCGAGCAGCGCCGCGCCGGTGAGCGGTCCAGCCGGGATGTCGAGACCGACGACCATCGGCACGCCGCGCGAGCGCGCCAGCATGGCGACATGGCTGGCGGTGCTGCCACGCTTGAGCGCAATGCCGCCGCCTTTGCTCCAATTGGTTTCGAGAAAACGCGTCGGCGCGATGTCCTCGCCATAGAGGATCGCGCCCGGGGGCGCCGCGGCCTCGCTGTCCTCGCTCAGCGCGCGCAGCACCTGATCGCGAATGTCGCGCAGATCCGCCGCGCGGGCGCGGAAATAGTCCTGGTCCGACGCTTCGTAGCCGGCGACTTCGCCGTCCAGCGCCGCGCGCCAGGCGGCGTCCGCCGCCTGCCCGGAACCGATCGCCGCGAAGGCCGGACCGCTCAGCGCGTCGTCCTCCAGCATGGCGATGTGGAATTCGAGGATGCCGGCGGCGTCGCCGTCGGCGGTTTCGATCAGCGCCGCCAGCCGGCCGACGGCCTTGCCGATCGCCACTTCCAGCGCAACCTTCTCTTCCGCCGCGCCCGCCTTGGCTTCGTAGCCGGCCGGAGACTGGTCGAGATCGAACAGCGGGCCTTCGGCGTAACCGGGGGAGGCGGGAATGCCGTCAATCCGCATGGCTCGCTTTCCTTGCGGGCCTATGGGCATGCGGATCCGTCTCAAGCGGACCTGGCATGATCCGCGTCCTCGTCAAAGTCACGCTGCACCAGATCGACCAGCGCTTTCACCGCCTGGACCGCGCCGTCACCCTTGGCGCGGATGTGCAGCATGGTCCCTTTCGGCGCCTTCGCCGCCATCACCTTGACGATGCTCTTGGCGTCGAACCAGGGACCGTTTGCAGCCACCGCCACTTCCACCTCGGCCGCGAACGACTTCGCGAGCTTGGTGAACTTCACCGAAGGGCGCGCGTGCAGGCCCACGGCGTGGGTGATCAGGACCGTTGCTTCGGCGGATGCGGACATTCAGTCGGTTCCCGTTCGTTCACGCCGGCGACAGTTCATGCGCCGTCGCCACCACTTCCTTGAGCGAGGCGCCGCCAGAGGATTCGGTCGCCGCCATCACCGCGCCTTCGACGATCGGCGCGTTGCAGACGACTATTCTGTGGGAGCGCGGCTCGCCGATCATCTCGACCGCCATCTCCGAATTGGTCTCGGCGCCGCCGAGATCGACAAGTATGGCGACGCCCGCTTCCGACCAGGCTTTGTCGATCGCATCCATGATCGCCTCGACGCTGGTGCCGAGCCCGCCATGGCCGTTTCCACCGCACCATGCAAGCGGCACTTCGTCGCCTACCATCTGGCGCACCATGTCGGCCGTGCCCTCGGCGACCAGGGGGGAATGCGACACGATGACGATCCCGACATTGCTCATCAAATACCCTCTATCGCTTCCGCGACTGCGCGCACCAGCAGCGCGGTCGAGCGCGCTCCGGCGTCCATATGCCCGATCGAGCGCTCTCCCAGGAAGGAAGCGCGTCCGCGCAGGGCCTTCATCGGCACCGTGGCTTCCGCCGCCTTGTCGGCCGCATTGGCGATTTCGGTGGCCGTCTTGCCTTGCGTCAGCGCCTCATACACCGGCTGCAGCACATCGAGCATGGTTTTTTGTCCCGGCTGCGATTTGCCGCGCACCGCGACCGCCTCGATCGCCTTGCCCAGCGCCGCGGCCAGCCCGTTTCGATCGGGTGCTGCCGGCATGTCCTTGCCGAGCGCCATGAACAACGTGCCGAACAGCGGCCCGGAGGCGCCACCGACGGTCATCACCAGCTTGGTGCCGACCGCCTTCAGCGCCTCGGGCAGCGGCTTGGCCGAAAAGGCGTCCGCCTCGGCGCGCACGGCCTCGAAGCCGCGCTTCATGTTCAGCCCGTGGTCGCCGTCGCCGATCGCCTGGTCGAGCGCGGTCAGTTCCTCGGCATGCGCCGCGATCGTATCGGCCGCCGCCGCGATCAGTCTGGAGAAATCGGCTGCGGCCATTTTCTGTCCTTCATGCCGGGGCAAACAGCGCCGCCATAGCAGCGAAGACTTCGGCCACCGCGAAGGCGCCGGGATCCGCAACGTCGAGCTGCCTGCCGATATAGGCGGAACGGCCGGCCTTCGCCTTCCGCATCGCGGCGGTTGCCTCGGCGCCTTGCCGCGCCGCTTGTGCCGCCGCTTCCAGTCCGGTCGCGTCGAGAACCCGCAGCGCCGGCTCCAGCGCATCGACCATGGTGCGGTCGCCGACCTTGGCGCCGCCATAGAAAGTCATCCGGTCGAGCCCGGCGAGCAAGGCTTTGCTGACCGACGCGCCGGCGCCGAGAGACTGCGACGCGGCGGTGAAGAAGATCGACAACAGCACGCCGCTGGAACCGCCCATCGACGTGCCCAGCGTATCGCCGAGCGCGGCGGCGGTCGCGGCGCGATCGGCAAGCGGCAGCGTCTCGATGCGCTCGAGGATGCTGCGCGCCCCGGTCGCCACGGTCGAGCCGGTGTCGCCATCGCCTGCCTTGGCGTCGAGCGCGTTGAGCGGCTCTTCCAGCGAGATCAGCCTTTGGCAGACGGCTCTGATCAGCCGCTCGGCGGCCGCATCGTGGCTAGCTGGCTTTGTGGCTGTGCCGATGGCGGGCTTGGCCATCGCCACGACGACCGGCGCGCGAACCGGCTTCGCCGGCAGCCAGGCATGCGGGCCGACGGGCGCGAGCAGCGCCGCCTCGCGCTCGGCGTCCAGCTTGATCAGCGACAGCGAGAAGCCGTTCATGTTGAGCGCCGTCATCAGATGCCCGGGGCCGATCGTCAGCGCCACGGCCTTGCAGAGCGGCGAGGCGAGCACCGCATTGGCGATCAAGGACATTTCGAGCGGCGGCACCGAGCCGAGATTGTTGATCAGCAAGGCATAGCGGCTGCCGGTGTCAAGCCGCGCGGCGAGGCGCTCCGCCATGATGGCGACGAATGCGCCGGCGCTCTGCAGGGCGATGCGCTCGACGCCCGGCTCGCCATGGATGCCGAGGCCAAGCTCGCCGTCCTCGGTGCCGAAGCGCTCCTCATGCGCCTGTCCGGGGATCGAGCAGGAGGACAGTGAGATGCCGAGCGAAAAGATGTCCTTCGCCGCCGCGCGCGCCGCGGCCGCGACCGACGCCAGGTCACGGCCGCTTTCGGAAAGATGCCCGGCGATCTTGTGCACGAACAGCGTGCCGGCGACCCCGCGCGGCTGCACGATATCGGGCAGCGCGATATCGTCGCCGACGATCGCCATCTCGACCGCAAGGCCCTCGGCGCGCGCCTTCTCCGCGGCCAGCCCGAAATTGAGCCGGTCGCCGGTGTAGTTCTTGACGATCAGCAGGCAGCCGGCGGGCCCGGTCGTGGCGCGGATCGCCGCCAGCACCGCCTCGACGCTCGGCGAGGCGAAGATCTCGCCGGAGACGGCCGCCGTCAGCATGCCGGCGCCGACGAAGCCGGCATGCGAGGGTTCATGCCCGGCGCCACCACCGGAAACGATCGCCACCTTCGTCTTGTCCCAGTCGGCGCGCAGCACGACCTTGATCTCGGGATAGCCGTCGAGGCGGGCGAGCGCGCCCGATCCCGCCGTGGCGAGGAAGCCGTCGAGCGCTTCGGTGACGATCGTGTCCTTGCGGTTGAAAAAGTGCTTCATGGATTTCGTCCAGTCCGTATCTGCGGTCGTCGATAGGTGTGCGAATAAGGCGGGAGGCGGCTACATCAGTCCCCCGCTACATCAATCTTTGCCCGTCCGAGCCGAAATAGAGCGGCGCCATGTAGCGGATCGTCACCTTGTCCCCCTTTGCGAGCGGCGTGTCGGGATCGGTCAGCGTCACCAGCTTCTTCGCTCCCACGGTCACATGCAGGTGGTTCTGGTCGCCGAGATGCTCGACCGAGTCGACCACGCCGTCGGCATGGCCGTTCATCGCCTTCTCGATCGCGAGATGCTCGGTGCGGGCGCCGATCATCGCCGTTCCGGTCGGCGCGCCGCCGTCGGGCAGCAGCCCGGCCGGCAGGAGGTTGATCGCCGGCTGGCCGAGGCGCGCCGCGACATGAAGGTTTGCCGGCTCCGAATAGATCGCGCGCGGCGTGCCGATCTGCACCAGCACGCCGTCGGCGAGGATGCCGATGCGGTCGGCCATGGTCATCGCCTCGATCTGGTCGTGCGTGACATAGAGCATGGTGGCGCCGAGCTCGGACTGGATCCGCTTCAACTCGAGCCTGAGATCGGCGCGCAGCTTGGCGTCGAGCGAGGACAGCGGCTCGTCCATCAGGTAGATCGCCGGCTTGCGCACCAGGGCGCGGCCGATGGCGACGCGTTGCATCTCGCCGCCCGACAGTTTCGTCGAGCGGTTGTCGAGCTTGTGGTCGATGCGCACCATGCGCGCCACTTCCTCGACGCGGCGCCGCACCGCCTCCTCCGGAAAACGCCGCGCCGGAGAGCGCAGCGGGAAGGCGAGGTTGTCGAACACCGAAAGATGCGGATAGAGCGAATATTGCTGGAAGACGAAGGCGGTGTCGCGCTCGGCCGGCGACAGCGCGGTCGCGTCATGGCCGCCGATATGGATCGTGCCGCTGTCCGGCCGCTCCAGCCCGGTGACCAGCCTCAGCGTCGTCGTCTTGCCGGCGCCGGTCGGACCGAGCAGCACGACGAATTCGCCGTCCTTGATGGCAAGGTCGAGATCGTTGATCGCGACGGTGTCGCCGAAACTCTTGGTCACGCCCTTGATATGGACATCAGCCATGGCGCGCCTCCACTGCTTGATCATGCATGGCGGTCCTGACCGCACGTCCGGAGCCCTTTTCGAATAGCGACAACCGGGCGCTGCTCAAGGCCAGTCCGACCTGTTCGCCGGGGCTGAGATGGATGCCGGCCGGCACCCGCGCCTTGATGATGCCGTCGGCTGTCTCGACCGCGACGATCTGCGTGGTGCCGAGATATTCGGTGCCGTAGATGGCGCCGCGCAGCTTCGAGGCATCGTCGAAGCGGATGTGCTCGGGCCGGATGCCGAGCGCCATGTCGGCGGGTTCGATGTCCTCGCGGACTTCCGGCACCGCCACCTTGGCGCCCTGCACGACGACCTCCTTCGCGCCCCTGGCAAGCCCGCCGCCGAACTTCAGGAAATTCATCGGCGGCGAGCCGATGAAATCGGCGACGAACATCGTCGCCGGCCGGTCGTAGATCTCGCGCGGCGTGCCGAACTGCTCGATGACGCCATGGTTCATCACCGCTATTTTGTCGGCCATGGACATGGCTTCCATCTGGTCGTGCGTGACATAGACGGTCGTGGCGTGGATGCGGTTGTGCAGCTCGCGCAGCTCATGCACCATCAGGTCGCGGAACTCGGTATCGAGCGTGCCGAGCGGCTCGTCCATCAGGAAGCATTTCGGCCGCCGCACGATGGCGCGGCCGAGCGCGACGCGCTGGCGGTCGCCGCCGGCGAGGCCGGAGACCGACTTGTCCAGCAGATGGTCGATGCGCAGCAGCTTGGCGGTCTCCTCGACGCGGCTGCGGATCTCGGCCGACGCCATGCCCTGCGCCAGCAACGGAAAGCCGATATTCCGGCGCACGTTCATATGCGGGTAGAGCGCGAAGAGCTGGAAGACGAAGGCGATGTCGCGCTCACGCGCCCGGCGCATGGTGACGTCCTCGCCGCCGAGCAGGATCTTGCCGCCGGTAGGCAGCTCGAGGCCGGCGATCATGCGCAGCGTCGTCGTCTTGCCGCAGCCGGACGGCCCGAGCATGACGAAGAACTCGCCGTCCTCGACGACGAAATTGGAATCCTGCACGGCGACGAATGCGCCGAAGGCTTTCCTCAGGTTCTGAACACGGATCTCGGCCATCGTTATTCCGGGAATTTCGAGACGATGATGAACATGACCGTGCCGGCAAGCATGGTGATGAAGGAATAGGTGTAGAGCGACAGCGCGAAGGGCTGGAACAGCATCAGGAAGCCGATCGCGATGACTGCGGTCGCGATGTTTTCCATCAGGCCGCGCCTTGCCCAGCGGGGCCAAGAGGAGCGCTTGGAGACAACGGTGCGGCTCATGCGTTCCTCGCTTCCTTCTCGTTCAAGGGGAGAGATGGTTGCCAGGTGGTTCCCCCACTCCGTGGCTGCTTCGCAGCGCCACCTCTCCTTCCTCCAGAGGGAGAGGAAGGGAGCCTGGCTGAATGAAGTTCGCGCCCTTCCTCTACCCCGGCGATCGGGGCAGAGGTGTCGAGCGAAGCTCGACGGAGTGGGGGTCGACTTATTCCCACACTGCTCATTTGCGCACCGCGCCGAAGGTGATGCCGCGCAGGAGCTGCTTGCGCAGCAGAATGGTGAAGACGAGGATCGGCACCAGGAAGATGGTCGTGCCCGCCGCCACCGCCGGCCAGTCCTGGCCGCCCTCGCCGATGATGGTCGGGATGAAGGGCGGCGCTGTCTGCGCCGTGCCGGAGGTCAAGAGCGCTGCGAATGCATATTCGTTCCAGGCAAAGATCAGGCAGAAGATGGCGGTCGCCGCGATGCCGGTGGTCGCCTGCGGCAGCACGGTGCGCCAGAAGGCCTGCAGCCGCGTATAGCCGTCGATCATCGCGGCCTCTTCGTACTCGCGCGGGATCTCGTCGATGAAGCCCTTGAGAAGCCACACGGCCAAAGAGACGTTGACCGCGGTGTAGAGCAGGATCATGCCGAGCGCTGTGTCGGAGAGTCCGAGCTCGCGATACATCAGGTAGATCGGGATCGCCACCGCGATCGGCGGCATGAAGCGCGTCGACAGGATGAAGAACAGAAGGTCGTCGGCCAAAGGCACCTTGAAGCGTGAGAAGCCATAGGCCGAGAGCGTGCCGAGGAACACTGCGCAAAAGGTCGAGCCGAAGGCGATGATCAGCGAGTTGACGAAGCGCGGCAGGAAGTTCGATGGCCCGGCGATCACCATGTTGCGCTTGCGCACGGTCTCGTCGCAGAAGCCGGTCGCCGGCCCGAGCGAGTTGATGTATTCCGGCGTCTGCCGGGTGCGGGTGGTGAACAGGTTGCAATAGCCCTCGATGCTCGGCTGGAAGACGATCTTCGGCGGGTAGGCGATCGAATCCGGCGGCGTCTTGAAGCTGGTGGCGAAGATCCACAACAGCGGCACGATCGAGATCAGCGCATAGGCTATGATGATCGTGCCGGCGATCAGCTTCGCGTTCGACGAGGGTGCTACGACGGAATGGGCGGTGGTCAGGCTCATCTCTGCTTCACCTTGTTGAGCGCCTTGACGTAGATGTTGGCGAGGCCGAACACCGCTACGAACAGGATGATGGCGAAGGCCGAGGAATAACCGGTGCGCCAGCTCTCGAAGGCCTGCCGCTTCAGCGTGATCGAGGCGACTTCCGTGGTCGAGCCGGGTCCGCCGCCGGTCAGCAGGTTGACCATGTCGAACATCTTGAAGTTCTCGATGCCGCGGAACAGCACGGCCAGCATGATGAAGGGCAGCGCCATCGGCAGCGTGATCGACCAGAATTGCCGCCAGTTGGAGGCGCGGTCGACCTCGGCCGCTTCATAGATGTATTCGGGGATCGAGCGCAGGCCGGCGAGGCAGATCAGCATGACGTAAGGCGTCCACATCCAGGTGTCGACGATGATGATTGCCCACGGCGCCAGTTCGACATTGGACAGCATCTGGACATTCGTCGGCGGAATACCGGTGACGAAGGAGATGACATAGGAGAACAGCCCGATCTGCGGCTCGTAGAGGAAGCGCCAGAAATTGCCGACCACAGCCGGCGACAGCATCATCGGCACCAGGATGATGGTGGTCCAGAAGGCGTGGCCACGGAACTTGCGGTCGATCAGCCAGGCCAGCGTGAAGCCGATGACGGTCTGCAAGAGGATCGTCCAGAACACGAAATGTGCCGTCGTCTGCATGGCGATCCAGATGTCCTGGTCGCCGAGGATGCGCTGGTAATTTGCGAGCCCGAGGTTCTTCACCACCTCGTTGGGGCGGTTGGCGCGATAATTGGTGAAGGAGAGATAGATCGCCCAGAACAGCGGGAAGATGTTGATGGCCAACAGCAAAAGGATCGTCGGCGAGATGAACAGCCAGGCGAGGCCCTTGTCGCTGATGCCCCGGATCTTCTTGGCCAACGGCTCCGGCGTCGCCCGGGCAACGTTGTCCGCAGTCCGATTGAGCATGGTAAGTCCTGCTTCGGTCACGGGTAAGTCTCGGCTATGGAATTTATCTGAACTGCGTCCCGTGCCAAGGGCAGCACGGGACGCGTCGATGTTGCTCGGGAGGAGCGGTTACATCTTGCCGTCGTCCTGGAACACCTGCGTCCAGTCCTTGACGAGACCGTCAAGCGCGTCCTTGGCCGAGCCCTGGCCGGCCACGACATAATCATGGAAGCGCTTCTGCGAGGCCTGCAGCAGCGGCGCGTAGCTGGGTTCGGCCCAGAAGTCCTTCACGATCGCCATCGAGTCGAGGAAGGCCTGCGCATAGGGCTGGCTGGACGGGAATTTCGGGTCCTTGACCACCGAGTTCAGGCAGGAATAGCCGCCGAGCGACCACCACTTGGCCTGCACGTCCTTGTTGGCGAACCACTTGATGTATTTCAGCGCCGATTCCTGCTTGTCGGAGTAGGAAACCACCGAGATACCCTGGCCGCCGAGCTGCGCGAACTGGGCGCCGTCGGGACCCTTCGGATTGACGAAATAGCCGATCTTGTCGCCACCGACATTCTCGTCCTTCTGCAGGCCGGGCCAGGTGAAGGCGAAGTTCATATGCATCGCCACCTGGCCGGATTTGAAGGCGTCGACGCCTTCGCCCATGTAGCTGTTGGAGGCGCCGGGCGGCGTGCAGCAATCATAGAGCGACTTGTAGAATTCCAGCCCCTTCACCGATTTCTCGGAGTTGACGAAGCCTTCCATCTCGTAGGGCTTCTTCGGGTTCTCATACTGGAAGCCATAGCTGTAGAGCACGTCCATGGCGCCCATGGTGATGCCTTCCGAGCCGCGCTCGATCCCCGAATACATCTATGAAGCGGCCGAGGT